>DATEHP010000413.1:0-6633 GCA_035279505.1 Candidatus Sulfotelmatobacter sp.
GAAGTCGAAACCGCGCGGGCCACGGTGGAGAGCAGCGGTGATCCGACCGCGGGCATCGTCCTCACCGCAACCGGGTATATCGTGGCGCATCACAAGATCGAAGCCAATTCCAAAGTGACGGGCCGTGTTGCCTGGATCGGAGTGGAAAAAGGGGACCACGTTAAAGAAGGACAGGTATTAGTTCGCCTGGAAGATCAAGAATTCCGCGCGCAGTATGAGCAGGCGGCAGGCGCGGCAGAGAGCGCACGGGCCCAGCTTCTGCAATTGGAGCACGGATCCCGTCCGGAAGAGATCCAGCAATCGCAGCACAATCTGAGCGAGGCCAACGCTACGGCTGCCAACGACAAGCTTACGCTCGAGCGCACCAAGAATCTGTTTGCCCAGGGAGTCATTTCGCAGCAGGCGCTCGATGACGCCACGGCGAAATATGAGGCCAGCGAGCAACGGGCACATTCGCTGGACCAGAGCTATCAACTGGCGAAGCTCGGACCGCGAGCCGAGGAAATCGCTCGCGCGAAGGGCGCGCTCATGCAAGCGGAGGGGCAAGCTGGTTACGCCCGATCACAGCTCGATGCGACCGTGATTCGAGCGCCAATCACAGGCACGATTCTCGATCGCAGCGTCGAGAAGGGCGAGTTGCTCACCGGACAGTTTGCCAGCGCGGCACGACCAGTCTTTTCCCTGGCGGATCTGAAGGATCTTCAAGTCGAACTGGACATTGCACAGGATGACTTTGCCCGGCTCGGGCCGAAGCAAAAAGGAATCGTCACGGTTGATGCGTTTCCGGACCGCAAATATGACGGCGTGATTGCCGAGATTTCTCCGGAGGCCAATCGGCAGAAGGCTACGGTGCAGGTGAAGGTTCAGGTCCTGAATCCGGACGATTACCTGCGGCCGGAAATGAATTCGACGGTGAAGTTCATCGCGGACGAACCTTCCAAGAAATCCAGCGTGTCCAGCCCGGCGGGGGTTTTCGTACCCACGAACGCCGTACGCGATCATGCAGGCAAGAAGGTCGTATTCATCGCGTTCAAGGACAGAGCCCTGCAGCGCGAAGTGCGTGTTACCGCGCAGCGCAGCGGCGGAGTCCTTGTAGAAGGCCTTACTGGAGGCGAAGAGGTGATCACCGCTGGTCCGGCGGATCTGAAAGATGGAGACAAAATAAAAATCAAGGGGCAATCATGAGCACAGTTGCACAACCGAACGTTGCCACTAGCACGAAAGTTGTCCAGGTTCGCGGCGTCAGCAAAGTTTTTAAGCGGGACGTGTTTCAGGTGACCGCGCTGGATGACGTGTCCATTGACATTGCCAAAGGGGAGTTCCTGGCCCTGATGGGGCCGTCGGGATCCGGCAAGACAACACTGCTCAACATGATCGCGGCCATCGACCGGCCAAGCTCCGGCGAGTTGCTGGTGCAGGGACAGGACATCTTTCGATTCAACGACACCCAGATTGCGCGCTGGCGCAACGAGCACATCGGATACGTGTTTCAGACGTTCAATCTGATTCCGGTGCTGTCAGCGTTTGAAAACGTGGAACTGCCGCTTTTGCTCACGAAGCTGAATGCACAGCAGCGGCGCGATCACGTGATGACTGCACTGAAACTGGTGGGGCTGGAGGATCGTGTTCATCACCTGCCGAAACAGCTATCGGGCGGACAGGAGCAACGGGTGGCCATCGCCCGCGCCATCGTGAGCGATCCAACGCTATTGCTGGCAGACGAGCCGACCGGTGACCTTGACAGCCACTCGGCGACAGAGGTGCTGGAGATCTTGAAGCGGCTGAACGAGGACTTCCAAAAGACGATTGTAATGGTCACGCACGATCCGCATGCAGCGTCTTACGCGCACGTGACTCGACACCTGGAAAAGGGCATGTTACTGCCGCCGGAAGACGGCCCGAATCGTTAAGGATTGAAGCGCAGGGATATTCGTGCAGGCAGCGAGACTTGATCGGGAAATCTTGGCCCGACAAGTTGAGACAACTTAGGAGACGAGGCCTACCTCGTCGCCCGAAGAGTGCGACGAGGGCACGTCGGCCACCCACCGCCATGCCCTTCTGCCATTTGCTACGACTGCTTCTGCTTCGCCATATTCGACCAGGCGGTTCAAAACTGTGGTCACTGACGCCATGGGATCTTTGTGACGAGCGAGTAAATCCGGCAGCTTTTCCGAGAAATAATCGCAGATATCGCGCGAATTCATGGCGCGGCCGGACTCCATCAGAATCATTCGACAAGCTTTCGTGAAACCTGGCTGACGCCCATTAGTCTTTCGATCGACGAGTTCCATCAACTCTTCGTTCAGAACGCCATCTCCGAAAAGATTGGCCAAACCGGAGATAGTCTGTTTTACCGTGCCGATTCGTTTCATGATCTCAGCACGCTGTTGCATTAATTGCCGCAGTTCATCGTGAGCCTGACGGATCACTTCCTGCACGTGACCGATGTCATACCTGTCTATCGGCCGCATAGAGCCAGCGGTTCGTTCCACATTTTCCATACTTCCCCCAGAAACGTTGGACGCCATCATAGCTGTCCTCGCGAGCACCCGGGACTCGTTGCCGCGGAAGCAGACGTCCGAAGAGCGATGCATCTTCATGCGGGTAAGGACCCGCTTATAGCTCTATACGCACGATGCCGCTGTGGCGTTCCGTCGATCTCCGCAAGAATCGAGGTCCACCGGATTTAGGTGTTAGACGCTGGGAGAGCAAAAGGGTTAACAAAGAAGCGTTACATTTCGCGCGGAATCTCTCTTGTTAACCGTTTCAATGGAGGACGATGACCAGCATCCGGCCATCGGAGTGGTAGCCGTCTCCGGTTGCGTTTTTGGCGTCCTGCACCGGGTTTGGCGGGAGGTAATAACTAAACGTCTTGGCCTTGTTAGACTTTTGCAAACTGACGCCGATGTTGTCGCGCTCACCGTCAACGGCGGGATCAATCTTGTGCGTGACATTGTTATTGCGCTTGTCCTTGGCGAAGCCAATGTCGTGGGTTCCTGCGCCGCACCAAACTTCCTGACCATTCCAGGTGAAGGGCGCCTTCCAAATGCGGAAGTGGTGGCGGCTGGCGACCATGGCAATCGGCTCAGCCATTTCGTACCCGAAATCCTGCTTTCGCCCGAACAGAAAGAGCGTGCTCATCGGCATGGCGAGATAATCCTTGCTGTCGTAGGTTTGCATCACCGCACTAAGAACCGCCGTTGTGTTATTTGTGTCGGCCACATGCCAGTCCGCAGCCGCAAGAGCCGACTGCACGTCCTGCTGGGAGCCGACTATGACGAAGTTCACCATGTCACCCAGATTGCTGAACTGATCGTTGACGCGGCGGGGAAGGCCGTCGAGTTGTTTACGAAGATCCGCATCCAAGGGTGTTTCGGAGACGTGAAGAACAGGAGCGGGGGATGCATCCGCGCCGGTCGCGGATGTCGCGTTCTCGGAATTCGGAGTCGGGTTGTTGACTCCAAACTGCCCGGACATGAACACCTGCGCGGCAGTCGCGAGTTGCGACTTCAGTTGGGCGCCGCGGGTGGCCTGCTGAGTACTGGAGGGATTCGCTGCACCGGACGCAGCACTCGGAGTCTGTACTTTGACTTCGTATCGACCCTGGCAGGCTGGCGTGCCTGACAGATTCATTCCAAGGAATAAATGTGATGGCTTGTCGATGTGGAACTCCCTACGTGCACCGACCAACATCGGAGACGCATCCGCCTGCAGCTTTGCGATGAGCGCACCTGGACCCGCCTCGGGAACCGGGAGGCCCGCTGTATTCGCGGAACTGTTGCTGAGCCCCGCCGGATCGCACCGCTTTGCGGTGCTATCGGAGGAAGTCGAGGTCACCGGGACTACTACGATAGTGACAGTGGCTCCTGGCTCGAGATTCAATGCCGTATCAGTCCAGGCTGGGGAAGACGATATCTGGAATGTAACTTCACGAGAGTTCGATCCCGATTGGGCGTTCAGTGGAATAGCAGCCGCGAGGGTAACTAATAAGAGGAGGCAGCGATGCATATGGCACTTCCTTGGAAGGTTTTAATTATGTTCTAACCGTACCCCCTCTTGGCAAGTCTCGATGCAGATCGATGGTGAACGGTGGTGAGTGCCTTCCGGGGAAACTTGCGAAGCGCTGCCTGATTCGGGATTCTTCAGTCTCATCGGGAATTTCTGTCTGCGTCGAGGGGTTAAACTTTCGCTCCCAGATTCCGATGGTAACCATGTGTTAGCAGCAGCAAAACCGGCTATGACGCCACTGCGAGTCCTGCTAGTGGGCGATCACGAGGAAGACTTCTTTTTGATTCGCGACATGCTGGAGCGTAATCGAAGTCTGATCGCGGTGGATCTGGAGCACGCCCGGTCTCTGGAGGAAGCGCGCGAATTGATGCAACATCGGCCATACGGCCTGTTGCTCTTCGAACATGATGCCGGGGACGACGAGGCGGTCCGGCTTGTAACTGACCTGCTTCATGACGGCCGGCCGGTTCCCTTCATTCTGCTGACTGAAGATGCTGATGAGAAGACGGTCGCCGACATTATTGGAGGCGGCATATGGAACTGCCTGGCCAAGTCGCGTCTGGACGGAGCGACGCTGGTGCGCACGATTCACAATACGGTCGCGCTGCACAGCCTCCAGCTGGAACAACAGAGCGCGGAAGAATCCCTGAGGAAGTTGTCGCGCGCTGTGGAACAGTCGGCGGATACTGTGGTGATCACCGACTGCCAGGGTGTGATCGAATATGTCAATCCTGCATTCGAAGGTCTGACCGGATATAGCCGCGAGGAGGCGCTTGGGAAAACTCCCAGAATGCTGAAATCCGGGGAGCAAGGCCCCGAGATTTATCAGGAAATGTGGAAGACGATTCTCGGTGGGAGTGTGTTTCGCGGGATCCTGGTGAATCGCAAGAAGAACGGTGAGCTGTACTACGTCGAGGAGAGCATCTGTCCGATACGCGACGCGGACGGGAGGATCACGCATTTCATATCCAACGGGCGTGATTTGACCGAGAGGCTGCGGCTCGAAGCGCAACTGCTGCAAGCGCAGAAGATGGATGCGATCGGACGCCTGGCTGGAGGCGTTGCCCATGATTTCAACAATCTGCTGACCATTATTACGAGCTACTCCGAACTCTCGCTCGATGCGGTTCCACACAACAGCCCTCTGGAAAACAAGATTCAGGAGATCTTGCAGGCGGCGCGGCGCGCCGCTGAATTGACCCGTCAACTGCTCGCCTTCAGCCGGAAGCAACCCCAGGCGTTGCGAGTGGTAGAACTCAATTCAGTAGTCAGTACGATTGCCAAAACGCTTCCACGATTAATCGGAGAGGACATCGAGTTCAGTTTCGTTCCAGGCGAAGGTCTGAGCCGCGTGCGGATCGATCCAGTTCAACTTGAGCAGGTGCTGATGAATCTTGCGGCGAACGCGCGCGATGCCATGCCGCAGGGAGGCCATCTGCAAATCGAAACGTCAGAGGTTCGCCTGGACGATGAGTACATCCATGGAAAGCCCGCCGTTATTCCGAAAGGACACTATGCTCTCATTACGGTGAGTGACGACGGGCACGGCATTCCTCCCGAAGATTTGCCTCACGTTTTTGAGCCGTTTTACACGACCAAGCCTTCCGGCAAGGGCACCGGCCTTGGACTGGCGACGGTTTATGGCATCGTGAAACAGAATAACGGCTTCATATGGGTCTATGGCGAGCCCGGATCCGGCACCATCTTCAAAATCTATCTCCCCTGCGTGCACGAGCGGCATCATTTGAGCGACATCGAGGAGACGGAATCCCCCAGGGAAAGCGGTGGATCGGAGACGATTCTGCTGGTCGAAGACGAAGCAGCGGTGCGGCGTGCCACGGCTGAATTCCTGCGGCTCCAGGGATACAACGTAATCGAGGCCCGGGATGGACTGGACGCTCTTGCGCTGGCACAAGAACAAAGGATGATTCACCTGGTGGTGAGCGACGTTGTTATGCCTCGCATGAGCGGGGGCGCTCTGGCAAAAGAAGTCGCACGAGTGCGCCCCGACACACAGTTTCTGTTTGTTTCCGGTTATGCGGGAAAGACCATCCTCGACCACAAGGTGGTGGACCTAGAGACGAATTTTCTCCAAAAGCCCTACACACTGAAGCAACTGTCGTCCAAGATTCGCAGGGCGCTGGACAGCGCTTCCCCCACTTCACAGCCAAATTGACCCAAGCATCGCGACTGCGTATCGTGGCCGCTCGGTATAATAACTGGCGGCCCCCATGCTCCCAAGCGCAAGATGCGCCCTTCCTGTGGTTCTTCTTTATACTCACCTTCTCTATATTCGCTTAGACAAAGTTCTGGCGGGCGTATTGCTTGTGGTCTTCTGCGGTTCCGTCGTGTACTGCATCTTGCAGATCATCGCAGCCTTGCGTTATCTGCGAATCCGGCCTCCAACGCTGCTGGGCGCCGAACCCATCAGCATCCTGAAGCCGCTCGCTGGACTGGATCTTGATCTGGAACCGAATCTGCGAACCTTCTTCGAGCAGGACTATCCTTCATTCGAGATTCTGTTTGCAGTTCGCAGCGAGAGCGACCCTGCTACGCAGGTTGTGTCGCGACTCCAGCGAGAGTATTCGAAGATTCCGTCACAGCTCGTCATCACGGGTGAACCGC
>DATEHP010000414.1:0-6308 GCA_035279505.1 Candidatus Sulfotelmatobacter sp.
GGATGCTGGTGAGCCATAAAATCTCCTTTGCAGATATGGTACCAAGCACTCGAAAGGTCGCGTGTGGGGACGGCCGCCTTCGGCCGTCCCGCCGCGCCGCGGCGCTCGATTCGAGTAGCATGGAGCCGTGCCTCAGAACAAATCCCGCAAAATCGGCTTGGCGCGCGCGCTTTCAAAGCTAGGCTATTGCTCACGGTCGCAAGCCAGTGAGTTGATTCGCGCAGGACGCGTCACTCTGAACGGCACCACTCGTCGCGACCCAGAGTGCCCGGTCCAGATCGAACGTGATCGCATCGCGGTCGAGGGCCGCGTCATCAAGGCCGCGGAAAATGTCTACATGATGATGAATAAGCCTCGCGGCCTGGTGACAACCGCCTCAGACGAGAAGGGCCGCGACACTGTGTATTCGCTGTTCACCGATCGTGCAGAATCGCTACCCTGGTTAGCTCCTGTCGGCCGCCTCGACAAAGCCAGCGAAGGACTGTTGCTTCTGACGAACGACTCCGAATGGGGAGCACGCATCACCGCGCCCGAAAGCCATTTGCTGAAAACCTATCATGTGCAAATTGCCTCGATTCCACCGCGGGAAGTTCTCGAATCCCTGGAGCGCGGTGTTCGCGCCGACGATGGAGAATTCCTGCAGGCAGTGCACTGCCGCCTTCTCCGCTCGGGCCGAAAGAACTGCTGGATTGAGATCGCTCTCGACGAAGGAAAGAATCGCCAGATTCGCCGGATGCTCGCCGCCCTCGATATCGCAGTACTCCGATTGCTGCGGCTGTCGATCGGGCCGCTGCAGCTTGGTACGCTTCGCAAGGGAGCATACCGATCCTTAACCTCGGAAGAGAAGACCGCTCTTGATCGTGCCATGCGGCAAAGTTCGGGCAAGACTCTGAAGTCTGATCTGCCAACTTGACACGGCGACAATGATCAACCAATAATTCTCTTCGCGCTTGCTGTCACCCAGCCTATTTGCCGGGCGGAACCGCGCGTCCCGCTTCTGATTGACGGTTCGGCCCGACGCAGTACCGAGTTCCACGAACGCGACGAATGCACTTCAACCTAGGCGCCAGGTCGTCGCAGTTGCAGCTGAAATCACCGAGGTGTCTTGATGACCTGGCTCTTTCTCTTCTTTTGTATTTCCGGGTTTTGCAGCATCCTCTACGAAATCATTTGGCTTCGTCTGGCCATGGCCAGCTTTGGAGTGACCAGCGCTTTGGTATCAATTGTGCTCTCGGTCTTTATGGCAGGCCTGGGTCTGGGATCGTGGGGCAGCGGCTATCTAATCCGGCGACACGCAGAGAAGCTCAAGAATTCTGCCCTCACCCTGTACGCTCTCACCGAGTTGTTCATCGGTGTGTCGGCCATTTTAGTGCCCTATCAATTAACTTGGGGCCGGACTCTGCTTGAGCGCCTCGGCGTGTCTTCGTCGGCTGGATACTATCTGGCCTCGGCTGTTTGGGTCGGGCTTTCTCTGATTCCGTGGTGCGCCTGCATGGGAGCAACCATTCCGCTGGCGATGCTTGCCATTCGCAGTCGCGGCGAGGGACAGTCGGAACGCTCCTTCAGTTATCTCTATGCCGCCAACGTTCTGGGTGCGACTGTCGGAACCATAATTCCGCTGTTGCTCATCGAGCTTCGCGGATTTCGCGGCACGCTGCGAGTCGGCGCCCTTTTGAATGTTCTGCTTGCAGCGAGCGCACTCTTGATAGCGCGCAGCTGGCCGGTAATGACGAGCGCCCCAACGTCGACGCCGGCAACCGAACCCGCCTCGAAGCCTACCACGACCGGTTCCCGAGGACTCCTGGCCCTGCTCTTTTTCGGGGGCCTGACCAGCATGGGGGCCGAAGTCGTGTGGATCCGGCAATTCACGCCATATCTCGGAACTATGGTCTATGCGTTTGCATCGATTCTCGGTTCCTATCTCATCGCGACGTTCCTCGGCTCGTGGCTTTATCGCCGTTGGAGCAGTAAGCACCACCGTCCTGTGCCTCCGGCCATCTGGGCATTGGTCGGCATCTCAATGCTTTTGGCCCTGATTACAGCTGACCCGGGCCTCGGCTTATGGCAGGCAGCCCCAAAGCTCCGCTATTTCATGGGAGCGTTCCGCGAACTGGTCGCGATTCCACCATTCTGTGCATTGCTCGGATTTCTCACTCCGATGCTCGTGGACCGCTGGTCTGGCGGCGATCCCGACAGAGCCGGAAGCGCATACGCGGTGAATGTCATCGGCTGCATCCTCGGTCCGCTGCTCTCCGGATTCTTGTTATTACCATTTTTCAATGAGCGCTGGGTTCTGCTTCTTTTCGCAATTCCATGGCTGATCGTGAGTTTCAACCCAGATCGGTGGACCGGAAACGAAGCGCACAGGCGTAGCGCCGCGCGGAAATTCAAGCCCTCATATGGTCTGGCGGTCCTGGCCGTGGCATTGGTCCTGATCACCAGCAGCTATGAATCACGCTTTCCCAAGCACGTCGTTCTTCGCGATCACACCGCAACCGTCATGGCTGTCGGCGAGGAACACCAGAGGGACCTCTTGGTAAACGGACGCGGTATGACGGGCCTTGCGGTAGTTACCAAGATGATGGCCCACCTCCCGCTCGCATTCCTTGAGCATCGTCCGCAGAGTGGCCTTGTCGTGTGCTTCGGTATGGGCACGACGTTCCGCTCGATGCATTCCTGGAACATCGACACCACGGCGATCGAACTGGTGCCGGCCGTCCCTCGCCTCTTCGGCTATTTCCATCCCGACGCTCCCCAGATCCTAAGCTCTCCTTTGGCGCACGTCGAAATCGATGACGGCCGCCGTTTCCTCGAACGCACGCAACAGAAGTTCGATGTGATCACTATCGATCCTCCCCCTCCGATTGAATCCGCCGGATCAAGCCTCCTCTACTCCAAGGAGTTCTATTCCACGATCAAGCAACGACTGAGGCCGGGCGGAATTCTGCAGCAGTGGCTGCCCACTGGCGACAAGGAAGTGCATGCTGCAATCGCCCGAGCTCTGCTGGAATCCTTTCCAAATATCCGTGCCTTCGAGGGCATCAACGGTTACGGCGCACACTTTCTCGCCAGCGATAGGCCCCTCCTTCAGCGCAAGCCCGAGGAACTCGCTCGGCAACTGCCCCCGACAGCCGCCGAGGATATGGTCGAATGGGGACCGTACCCAACCCCCGAGGGCCAGTTCTACGCGGCGCTTCAGCGCGAATTCCCGTTGGACCGATTTGTCGCGGAATCCCCGGAAACGCCCGCTATGCAAGACGACCGGCCCGTGAACGAATATTTCCTCCTGCGTCTGCTGAGCAGGACGTCTCCAACGAGGGTGGCCAGCGCCCGCTGAAACGTTCTGGGCTAGGTTCTCCGCGCGAAGGCGAGTCGCGCCCTTGTGATTCTCGATCCAGTACGCGGAATTGAACCTTTCACACGAAGGAATCAATGACCGACATCCCTTTGTTTTCTGTGGTTGACATGTGCCAGCAGGTACGTGAGAAAAAGATTTCTCCCGTCGAGCTCGCCGAATCCCATTTATCCAAAATCGAGCGTCTGAATCCGAAGTTGAATGCCATCGTACAACTCGATCCCGAGCGCGTCCGCCGGCAAGCGTGCGAAGCCGAGGCCGCCGTCATGAACAGTCAGGTTCTTGGCCCCCTCCACGGCGTCCCCATTACGATCAAGAGCTCCATCGACGTTGCCGGAATGAAATGCGAAGCGGGCACCCGGCTTCGCGCCGGGTTCGTCGCCACGCAGGATGCTCCCTTGGTTGAACGGCTGCGGCGAGCCGGCGCAGTGATCCTCGGCCTAACCAACACGCCCGAGTTGCTCATGGCCTGGGAAACCGACAACTTGCTCTACGGCCGCACCAACTCGCCATGGGATCTGGATCGCACTCCCGGCGGATCAAGCGGAGGAGAAGCAGCCGCCATCGCATCCGGCATGTCCGCCGGAGGAGTCGGCAGCGACGGCGGCGGATCGATTCGCGTTCCGGCTCACTTCAGCGGCATCTGCGGACTTAAACCCACTCCCGGACGCATCCCTTCGACGGGGCACTTTCCGCCTTCGGGCGGCCCGTTTGCTTTGCTCGGTGTGGTTGGCCCGATGGCGCGCACCGTGGCCGATCTCAAAGTTCTGTTTGAAGTCATGCAGGGGCCAGACGACGGCGACTCCTGTGCAGCGCCAGTCCCACTCCGCTGGCTGAACAATGATGAACTCAGGCATCTCCGCATTGGCTACTTTGAAAATGACGGTCGCACACCTGTAACTGCAGAAACCGGCAATGCGGTTCGAACTGCCGCTGAAGCCTTGAGCCGCACCGGATTCCAGGTCGAACCGTTTCGCCCCGAAGGCCTGGAAGAAGCCCGCATCCTCTGGAAAAAGTTTTTCGTCAAAACTGGCGGCATGCTGATCGGCCCAATGTTCGCCGGCCGCGACCAGGATATGAGTCCGACCCTGAAGCAATTCCTCGAATGGTCGGCGTCCGAGCCGAGCCTATCGGGGCCAGATATAGTTGACGCATGGATTCGTCGTGACACGTTGCGCGCGAGTCTCCTCGCGCAGATGCGGAAGTACCCAATTCTCCTCTGCCCGCCCGCCGCGATTCCCGCCTTCCGCCACGGCGAGCGCAGTTGGACGATCGATGGCAAAACCGTCGAATATCTCGATGCCTGGAGTTACACCGAGTGGTTCAATTTGTTGGGTAATCCAGCCGCGGTCGTTCCCGTGCGCCAATCGCCTGAAGGCTTGCCGATCGGCGTACAGATCGTCGGCCGCCCCTGGGAAGAGGAGCAGGTTTTATCCGTGGCCTCTGTATTGGAAAGGGAACTCGGACCGGGGAAAAGGCCGCCATCCCGCTAGCGTTCGTGGATACCAGCGCCTATGTAGGGACAGCCGCCTCGGCTGTCCGGCGGCCCAGGTGTATCGGGCCGCAGGTTTTTCAATTTCCTCAGTTATAGCCAACATTCAGAGTCCTCTAAAGATTTTGTCTCGCTCTTCCGATATTAATTCCAGGACGAGTCGATCTCGTCCCGGATGTCGTGTGAAATGCCTAAGGTTCTGATTGCTGACGATTCTCGCTTTCAGCGGCAGATGCTGGCCTCATTCTTGCCGCTGAAAAGGTTCGAGATCCTCTTCGCGGTCGATGCGTTGCAGACGTGGATGATGGCCCTCCGCTCAACTCCCGACCTGATCCTGTTGGACATCAATATGCCAGGCGGCACGGGAATCGAAGTGCTCAAGCGCCTAAGGGTCTCGAGTAAAACCCAGCAGATCCCAGTGATCGTGGTCAGCGGCGACGAAAGCGTCACTACCGAAGCAACGGCGCGAGAACTAGGCGCGCTCGATTTCATTCACAAGCCCGTCGACCAGCAAAAGCTCACCGATGCTATCGGTCGCGCGCTCGGCTTGCAGGCCAACGCGTCATAGCCGCTTCTGAAACTCCCCCTCCGACGTCAACAACAGCGAATCACCGCTTCCTGCGTCCGCTAGTATTTTTGTATTATTCCGCCGTTCCAAGCGACTGTATAAGTTTAAATGGCGCGAGACTTCGGTTCACTGTGGGGCCGAAGCCGGGAACCTCTCCCGTCGCAATCGCCATTCGGGAAATGCCAGACTCCAGGAAAAGAAGCGACCGAATTCTGTCTTGGCTCATAGCCTTTCTTGCCGGCTCAGCTGCCTACCTCTACACATTTCCGCAGGCCAACATCTTCTATGCCGTCATCGTCCTTTTGCATGCTGGCGGAGGCCTGCTGGCCGCCATTCTTCTGGTCCCAATGCTGTTTCGCCTTCTGCGCTCCGGCACTTTCACCGCGCGAGCAGGCTGGCTGCTGATTGCTGCCGGCGCAGTTGTTGGACTCATCCTCATAAAGACCGGCACGCCGCGAGCGGAATGGAACAAACTCTATCTCCACATGGCCCTTTCACTCGCGGGACTGGCCCTGCTGATTGCCGGATGGCTGAGCACGCGTGCATCTTCCGATGCGCATCCGATGGGATCAACACTGGCCGCGCGCGCCATCCGAGTTGTGCTCTGCCTCGCGGTACTTGCGGGAATTGGATACGGAGCGCGTTACATTCGTAGCGGTTGGGAAACACGCAACCGCATTCAGAACCCGGCCATGCCCCCCGATGACATGAATGGCGAGGGCGATGGTCCTGAAGGTTCGTTCTTCCCCAGCTCCGCGCAGGTCTATGGCAAGCAGAAAATTCCCAGCAAATTTTTCATGGAGTCCGACTCCTGCAAGCGCTGCCACGAGGACATTTACAACCAGTGGTTCAGCTCCGCGCACCATTTCTCGTCATTCAACAATCAGTGGTAT
>DATEHP010000415.1:0-6643 GCA_035279505.1 Candidatus Sulfotelmatobacter sp.
CCACGAGGAACGTCAGCAGTTGGGCTTTGGGCAGGCCTTCCGGGAAGGCCAGGGGCATAATCAACATTACGCCGATGGCCAAGCAGTTCAAAATAAAGGAGGTGACCGTGGCAAAAGACTGCCGCTTCTTCTGTT
The DNA here is from genome assembly GCA_035279505.1 of Candidatus Sulfotelmatobacter sp. Taxonomy (GTDB): domain Bacteria; phylum Acidobacteriota; class Terriglobia; order Terriglobales; family Acidobacteriaceae; genus Sulfotelmatobacter. Next base: position 136 of record DATEHP010000415.1, read on the forward strand.
GCCCGAATTCTAAGACGCTGTCGGCGAACATCGGTCTCGGCGTAAACTTAGCCCCTGCCAGATCGGACTTAGGTAGCACCGCCGCCTGAGGACGGCTCGGTGGTTTGACTTCTTTTGCCTCTGGCTCATGAATCTCAATCGTGCCCATCGGAACCTCCTACTTCTTGCCCGGATTCCAAGAACAAACCCGGAAGACAGTCACAACCGTCACATTCCAAACACATCTTCGTCTAATGCTCCAGTAGGGCAAATGGCCCACATCACGGAACTTTGTGACGGGGATCACGGTTTTCGCGGTTTGCTTCGAAACGAAAGTAATCACGGCGCTTAACCGCCCATGGAGTTGCCCTCGAAGTTCACGCTTGAGGCCGCGAAGGTAACTCGATGTATACTGGCCCCCCTCGTGCACGGCTGCGGCCTGTGCCTCTCTGAAACTTCTCTTGCGAAGGAGAACACGTGCACTTCTATTGCGGAGGAGGAGTGCTCGGCGCGGGATTGTCATACGGCGCCGCGGCACGATTGGGCATGAACCCGGCAAATATGAATGCCATGGCGCGGGTACTCGATGCCCATAATAAGCAGACCATCACTGGACTGTATAATGACGATCTCGGATTCTGAGTCCTCCGCTCGACCAACGCCAGTCGCGACGCTCGACCCCATGACTGCTGCCATTCAATGCCGCGACTTACGCAAGACCTATGATGGAAAAGTCGAAGCTGTGCGCGGATTGAACCTGGAAATCCAGGTGGGCGAGTGCTTCGGTCTATTGGGGCCGAACGGCGCGGGCAAGACCACCACCATCGAGATACTGGAAGGCCTGCTGCAGCCGACGTCGGGGCAGGTTTCGATCTTCGGACACTCCTGGAACGAGAACGAGCGCGAGATGCGGGAGTGGCTCGGCATCTCGCTGCAAGAAACACGGCTCTCGGAAAAGCTGACGGTCCGCGAAACCATCGACCTGTTCGCCAGTTTCTACCGCGAGCCTCGCCCCACCGATGAAGTCATGGAGCAACTCGAGCTCACCGAGAAGGCCGATTCGTGGGTGGGCAAGCTCTCTGGTGGTCAGCGGCAACGGCTCGCCGTAGCCACGGCGCTAGTGTGCAATCCGAAGATTCTGTTTCTGGATGAGCCGACGACCGGTCTCGACCCCCAGAGCCGGCGGCAGTTGTGGGATATCATCCGCGCCTTCCAGAAGAATGGGGGGACGGTTCTTCTCACCACGCATTACATGGACGAAGCCGAACGGCTGTGCGACCGGCTGGCGATCGTGGATCACGGACAGGTCATCGCCGAAGGATCGCCGACCGATCTGATCAACCGGCTGGGCGGACATCACGTGGTGGAGTTCTCCGTAGGCGGCAATCACGACGGCGCCGCTCTACCGGCATGGCGCGTGCTGCCCAGCGTCGAGTCGGTACGTGAAGACGAAGGATTGATCGCATTGAACGTGAAACAGCCGCATCTGACGATTCCGGCACTGCTGGAAACCATCGACAAGCAAGGCGGCGTATTGCAGCATCTGACGACGCGGCAGGCGAGTTTGGAAGACGTGTTCGTGCGGTTGACCGGCAGGCATTTGCGGGAAGAGTGAGCGGGGAGGAGGAGTTGCGCGACGCGTGTTCCCACGTCTCGCAACCTCAGCGAGACGTGGCGCACCCATGATCCATGGGGGCCACCGGATCAAGGTGTTTTGGGAAGGGTACGGCTTTAGCCGTGCCGTATGCCAGTTCTGGCGAGGAGGTTTGGTGTCCTTGATTAGAAAAACGCAACTCGCATCGGCGGTAGCGATCTTGGCCGCATCTCTCGCGTTCGGGCAAGAGCCAGCACCTTCCTTTGCCCCGTTTGAGCAATGGAAGGCCGCTGTCCTTTCTGGCGATGCGGTTGCGCTGAAGTCGTTCTACAGCACCGACCCTCCGGCACAGATTCAGGTCAACATGGTCAACAGCGGGGCGGATACAGACATCGGATTCTGGCTGGTGCTGAAACCGCGATCGATGAAAACGTCTGTTGTTCGCAACGAACCCCGGCATGGCCATATCAGTTACATCTTTCGCGCCGAAGTTGTTCCCGACCAGCCCAATGCGCCGACGATCTGGGTTACCGATGACCAGTCATGGCAACAACAAGGGAACGAGTGGCGTCTGATCACGGTCGAGAGAACGGATTCCCCGAAACTGAAGCAGCCGTCGGACATGAAGAAAGATATCTATCCGGCGAATGCCGACGCTCACGCCGAAATCAAAGAGGCCGAGGAGAAGGCCGCCAACGCGCACAAGCGCTTGCTGCTCGTCTTCGGCGCCAATTGGTGCTTCGACTGCCACGTGCTCGACCTGGCTTTTCAGCGTTCGGATATTGCGCCGATTCTGGTAGCGAACTATGAAGTGGTTCACGTCGATCTGGGCCCTGAAGAAGAGAAGAATTCAGATTTGGTGAAGAAATACGAAATTCCACTCAACAAAGGAATCCCGGCGTTGGCTGTGGCGGAAAGCGATGGCAAACTCGTAGCCAGTCAGAAGAACGGGGAATTCGAGGATGCACGCCGCCTAGCGCCGGAGTTTCTCGTGGCGTTCCTGAATAAGTGGAAGCCCCGGTGAGGCTAATTGTCGACTGTTGATCTCTGATTGGTGAATGACACGCTTTGTCATCCTGAGGCGTGTTCTTTGCGCCGAAGGACCTATGCAGTTCTGCCCACACCGGCAAATGCATGGGTCCCTCGCTGCCGCTCCGGATGACAAGGGCTATTGGCTACGATCCACAACATCGTTCTATGAGCATTGCACAAGAAGTTCCGATCAAGACCGAACACACTGAACCTTCCCCGCCTTGCCGTAACGGCCGCTGGTCGGGCTACTCTCATCTGCTGATGGCGCGCATGCTCGAACTCAAGCGCGAGCCCGAGGTCGTGTTTTGGGTATTCATATTTCCTCTTCTACTCGCACTGGGTTTGGGAATTGCCTTCCGTAACAAGCCAGGGAACGCCGTATCGGTTGCCATCGTCGAGGGAGCGGGATCGCCACAGGCCCAGAGCCTGCTGGCACGCTCGCCCCAGCACGATCAATTCAAAGTGCAGGTGTTGAACGAAGAGGAAGCGCACAAGGGATTCCGCCTGGGTAAGTTCGATTTGGTGATTGAACCGGGTAACAACGGAGCGGTGAGTTATCGCTACGATCCAGCGCGCCCCGAGAGCGTTCTGGCCAAGGCCGAAGTCGATGACGCGCTTCAGGCTGCGGCCGGACGCAAGGACACAGTGCCCACCGCGGCTGTCACTTCCTCGGAGCCGGGATCACGCTACATCGACTTCCTGATTCCAGGACTGCTCGGCATGAACCTGATGAACTCCGGCATGTGGGGCATCGGATTCGCTCTGGTCGATATGCGACAGCGCAAACTACTGAAGCGGTTCGTGGGCACCCCCATGCGGCGGGGGGACTTCCTGCTGGCGCTGGCTTCGAGCCGCCTCATCCTGATGATCATCGAGGTCGGACTGCTGTTGCTGTTTGGAGCGCTGTTCTTTCACATGCGGGTGCTGGGATCGATCGGGTCGATTGCGTTGATCGCCGCGATTGGCTCGCTGACCTTTGGCGGGGTCGGCCTGCTGACCGCAAGCCGCGCCCAGAAGATCGAAAGCGTCAGCGGACTAATCAATCTGGTCATGATGCCGATGTGGATCTTCTCCGGCGTCTTCTTTTCTTACGAACGCTTTCCGGCCATGATTCATCCGCTGATCAAGGCCTTGCCGCTGACGGCTCTGAACGACGCGCTGCGGGCGAGCATCCTGGAGGGCACACCTTTGCTGCATCAGTGGCCGAGGTTGCTAGTGATGATACTCTGGGGCGGAATTTCATTTGTTCTGGCGCTGAAATGGTTTCGCTGGACCTAACCACCGCTTAGTCACCCGGAGACACAGTGTCGTAGAACCGCCTATAACAGTTCTGAGATAGGGCGACTCGATTCAGGGACTGCACAATCAGAAAATCAACAAGAATCATCTACTCCGCGCCTCCGTGGTGATCTCTCGCCATCTCCCTGATCTGATTCAGATACCCGACATAGACTGGAATCGGAATGTCTGGCGAATCGCCGTCATTGAGGAAATGCTCGAGGCGGATCTCCATTGGTATATTCGCGATTGCTTCCCGGAACCGCGGCATCTGCAGGAACTTCGCCTTCCAGATATCGAGCATGAGAGAGCGGAAGTCCTCGCTGATGAAACCCATCTTGCGCTCGCCCAGATAGATTCCATCGAAATGGTACTGCGCCAATGCATCTCTCCACGGGTCCCCGGCGGAAGAAAACATGTGGACAAGATGGAAAAGGTCAGCCAAATCTCCCCACAGCACCTTCTCTTCGAATGCGCTGAATCGAAGAGCAGTTCCATGACGTTGTTGCACCTGCCGGGCCCGATCGGGCGGTCGCAATCCTTGCCGATCAAGCTCCTGACGAAACCAATGCAGCCGTTCCGGAGCGAGGTTATGACGCAGGAATTCCACCGCGTAGGGGTTAGTTAGATACAGCTCCGGATCGCCATCGAGGTGAGCCAGCCATGACTTCCAGTCACGATGCTGGAACTTATCGAGCATGTCTGCTAACTGCGCCACCGTGACCTCGGGGTGATACTTTACGGCCTGCCAGAAATGCTCGGTCGAGTCATAAGTCGCGCCATAAAGCACGATTCCTTCCTCAATCGGATACCAGTTGGAGAGCACCCGTGCCGGGATCGACGGGGCTGCGCTCCAGCAATTCAGAGAGTGCTTCCACTTTTCCTGCACGTCGAGAAAGGCCTCCGCGTAACCGGTTGGCAGAGACTCTTTCACAAGTGCAATAGCCTCTTTCACTTCGAGCGCCGTATGTGTGACCAATATTTCGAGTGGGCGTTCATCGGTCATCGAGACGACACGGCTCTCAATGGCTTCATGCAGCAAGCGGCGTCGGAGGCTCTGTCGCGCCGCCGAATCGAAAGCGGCGGAATTCGGCCATCGCCCGGCTTGCGATTCAATGTAGGGAAAAGCGTCCTTCAATGAATCGAACTCGATGAAGGCATGGATGGAGAAGGTGACGGGATGCCCGCCCTTGGAAATGATTGTCGAGGGGGTTACGAGTTTCTGTAACGAAAGGTCTTGTGCAGACGACAATCCGGGAATGAGTAAGGTGATCGCAAGAATTAGCAGGCGATGGGTACATGGGCCGATTGAGAACAGGCACCACTCTCCTGTTTTCAGGCCGTCAAGGCTTCCGCTTGCCTTGTTCATTGCATCAGGAACTCGATCGGTGGGATTGTCAAGCTCCGCTCAGGCCTCATTCGCGCCCTGGAAGAAGTTGCGAACGAGGCCGTCTGCGGTGCTTGCGAAATACTGCGACTTCGACTACGACTTCGACTTGGCTTTCCGCACTTTTGCCCAGCGTTGTCGTTGGGCCTCGGCGATGCGCTCACGGGCTTCTTTGCTCAGGATACGTTTACCTCTCCTGTTGCCGTTCGCATGACCGAGGGCACCTAATGCCTTCCCTACTCTCTCCATCTCCTTTTGGAGCCGAGAGTACTCACTCTGTAAGGAAGAGACTACCTTGTTCAGGTTGGTCATTTATTACCCCCTCGTAACCCAAGGCTAACATGGAGTAGGGTGATGTATACACACATTAGTTGCCATTCCTGTAAGTTTTGCAAAATTGACTAAGATGCCGGCATCGGTGATCTCGCCAGTCCCAGGAACATCCTGATCCGCTCCAACTCCTCTTCGAGTCCCTGCGCGAAGATGCGATCCTGAGGCGTTGACCTCACATACCCGAAGTCCACCTGTAACGAATTGCCCTTCGCGGACAAGTTCCCCCAACCGATTACCTGGTCGCGCCATAGCATGGGCATGGCGTAGTATCCGCGGAGCCGTTTTGCGGCGGGCGTGTAAGCCTCAAAGCGGTAAGTCCATCGCCATAGACTTTCGAACCGCCAGCGATCCCAGACCACGGGATCGAACGGCGTCAGCAGGCGCACGCCATCGTCCGGCTGCCCGCGCGGGACTTTCCACTCAGCCGGCCAGTACCAATCCGTACCGTCTACCTGCGCATGGGCCAGCCGAAGTTTGGCCCGCTGCATCGCGAAGGCGACCCGACTCTCCCACTGCGGAGCGGCAAAGCGCAAGCGCCGTAAGAGAAAGCGGAGGCTTCGCAGCGGCAGGGGAGCGTAGATGCGAATGGCGGCATCGGCGAGCGCATCCAGCCGCGCATCGCAGGCCGCATCGTCGAGAACTTCGGCCACGTGCTCGTGCGCGGCATAAATGCGAATCCCGGCCTCCCGCCGGGTTACCCGTAATAATCCCTGATAGTGCATCGCATCCAGCAGATGCGTCGTTGCATTCGAGTTGCCTCCCCAGTAATTCTTGACCTTGCCGTGCGAGAAGTATTCGTCGACTTCGCGAGGATGCACGCTGCCACGCTCAAGCACGAAATCCAGGAGCAGTTGAGCCTTCTTGCGCCGCGCCGCTGGCCAGGGCAACCGGTTCTCGGCTGGGAC
>DATEHP010000416.1:0-4354 GCA_035279505.1 Candidatus Sulfotelmatobacter sp.
TCGAAGCATCATGCAGTTGGCGAAGTCCCTGTATTCCTGCTAAGTTGCCGACAGTATGCTGCGAGAGATTTCGGCCGGTGGGGTCGTTGTCCGACATAGGGACGGAGAATGGTGGATGGCGGCCATCGAGCCGGCTGGCGACCCCTCATCCGCGCCTGCTCCCAAAAAACGAGCATCAGCCGCAAAGGACAAGGTATTGCTCTGCTTGCCAAAGGGCCTGGTGGATACAGGAGAGAAGGCTCTGGAGGCAGCGCTCCGGGAGGTCCGCGAGGAGACCGGGATCACAGCATCTCCAGTCACCAAACTTGCCGACATCAAATACATGTACGTGCGCACCTGGGGAGATGGCCAGCGGGTCTTCAAAATTGTCAGCTTTTACCTGCTGCGGTACGAGTCGGGAGAGATTGACCAGATTTCTGAAGCGATGAGAATTGAGGTAGCGCGAGCTTCCTGGATCCGTTTGCAGGATGCGGCAAAACTTCTGGCCTACAAGGGCGAAAAGCAGATGGCGCGACAGGCTCTCGAGTATGTGATCGCGCACACCGACTTCTGATCGGTTCCTCTGGAAAAATATCCCCCGGTGCAATTACCATGGCCACGACACATTCCCCAGTCGAGGCGATCGGAAAGTCATCTCTCTTGCCAGTCCCGTTCACCCAAAAACCGAGCGATGCTAGCGGAATCGCCGTCGAGGCCTGATCATGAAGCGCATTCATAGAGTAGCTATTCTGGGCGCAGGCACCATGGGCGCTCGTATCGCCGCACACTTTGCCAATGCCGGCGTTCCCAGCTATTTGCTGGATATCGTCCCGCCGGATGCCGATGCACCGGCGCGGAACAAGATCGCAGCCGCTGGTCTCGATGCGGCAAAGAAGTCGAAGCCGGCGGCGTTCATGGATGCATCGCTCGCACGATTGGTGACCATCGGTAATTTCGAAGACGATCTAAAGAAATTGGCGGATGTCGATTGGATCATCGAAGCCGTAGTCGAAAACCTCGACATCAAGCGCGGCCTGCTGAAGAAGGTAGAGGAGATCCGCAAGCCCGGCACCATCATCACCACTAATACGAGTGGACTGCCGGTCGGCAAGATTGCTGAGGGTTTCTCCGACGACTTCCGCCGCGCCTGGTTCGGAACGCACTTTTTCAATCCCCCGCGCTACATGCGCCTGCTGGAGATTATCCCCACGCCCGAAGCGGATCGCCATGCGATCGATGCCATCTCTCACTTCTCCGACGTGCGTTTAGGCAAAGGCGTCGTCATCGCCAAAGACACGCCGAATTTCATCGGCAACCGAATCGGCACGTTCTCCGTGCTGAATGTCATACGGTTGATGCAGGAGATGGGACTGACCATCGAAGAGATCGATGCTCTTACCGGACAGGCCGTCGGATGGCCGAAGTCGGCGACATTCCGCACGATCGATCTGGTCGGTCTCGACATCCTTGGACACGTCGTTAGCAATATGACGGCCAATGTTCGCGATGAGCGTAGCGATCTGCAACTGCCCGAGTTCTTTAAGAAGATGCTGCACAACAAATGGCTGGGCGACAAGACGAAGGGCGGCTTCTACAAGAAGGTAAAAGGCGGAGAAGGTCACGAAGACGAGCGGCTCGCCATCGACTGGAAAACTCTCGAATACCATCCGCGACAGAAGCCGAAGTTCCCGGCACTCGATATGGCGAAGAATGTCGAGGACACTGGCGCGCGGCTGCGCACGCTGCTGGGCCTCGATGGTGGTGGTCCGCAGAAGGGCGATAAGGCAGGACCATTCCTATGGTCAGCGCTCTCCGATCTATGGACCTATGCCGCGAATCGTGTTCCCGAGATCTCCGATTCGATTGTGGAGATTGATCAGGCGATGAGGCTCGGCTTCAACTGGGAACTGGGACCCTTCGAGTTGTGGGACGCGGCGGGCGTCGAGCCCACCGTTACTCGCATGAAGAAAGAAGGTAAGCCGGTGGCGCCCAATGTCGAGAAATTATTGGCTGCGGGGCAAAAATCCTGGTACTCAGAAGATCCAAAGTCACCCTCCGGTCGCAAATACTGGGAACTCGGAACTGGGAATTGGGAACTGCTCCGGGTTCCTTCTGGTGTCTGGTCAGTCACGGTTGCGAAGAAATCCAACGGCGTAGTTAAGAAGAACTCGGGTGCTTCGCTGGTCGACCTCGGGGATGGCGTCGCCTGCATCGAGTTCCACAGCAAGATGAATTCGCTCGGAACTGACATCATCAGCCTGATTAATCAAACGCTGAAACCGGGCGGACCCGGCGACAACTTCGACGCTTTTGTGATCACGAACGACGCGACAAACTTCTCCGTCGGCGCCAACCTGATGCTGCTGCTCATGAGCGTGCAGGAAGAAGAATGGGACGACGTTGATCTCGCGATCCGGCAGTTTCAGGGAATGACACAGGCCATCAAGTTTTCGTCCAAGCCCGTGGTATCAGCGCCGTTCGGGTTGTGCCTCGGCGGAGGAACCGAGATTTCTTTGCACGCTGCGGCACGGCAGCCACATGCCGAACTGTATACCGGATTAGTCGAAGTCGGAGTCGGACTGCTGCCCGGCGGCGGCGGGTGCAAAGAAATGCTGCTGCGAGCTATCGACGGCGCGGCAGCATCGAAAGGCAAGTCATCGGGCGAAGCGCTGGCGGGTTCGGTCGAAATGCTTGAGGCCATGAAGAAGGCCTTCGAGACCATAGCGACGGCGAAAGTCGCCACGTCAGCGCATGAGGCACGCGGACTGGGATTCTTGTCTGATTCAGACTCGATCACGATGAACCGGGAGCGTGTCCTGTTCGATGCCAAGACTCGGGCGCTGGAACTGGTCCGTGCCGGATACGAACCGCCGGTGCCGCGTTCCGACATTCCCGCGCCCGGCGAGAGTCTTCTGGCTGCGCTCAAGATGGGCGTGCATCTCATGCGGCAAGGGGATTTCATCACCGACTACGAAGTGAAGCTGGGCGGAAAGATCGCCGAAGTTCTCTGTGGCGGCAATGTCACTCCGGGCACGCCGGTCAGTGAGCAGTACATCCTCGACCTGGAGCGCGAGGGCTTCAAATCGCTCTGCGGTGAGAAGAAAACGCAAGAGAGAATCCAGTACACGCTGAAGACCGGCAAGACGCTAAGGAACTGACGTAGCCGAAATCCTATCGGTGAGTGCTGCCGTTTCGATTTCGCAAATTGACGATCTCTGAGCTATGCGTGATGCAGTCTTAGCCGCAGTGTTTCCAGGATCAGACCGACCAGCGCATAGGTAACGGCATTCGTGAGAATAACCAAATAGAAAGACATGCCGAAATGGAAATAGGAACCGATAAGCACAACTGGCTGAGTTAAAGAGCCGAGAGTATACGATCGGTTCTATCGGATTTTCCTTGCTTCGCATTGCGAAATAGAGTGCCCAACAGCACGCAACGAGAAAGCCTGCACTCGCCCACATAGCAATTCGGTATTTCATGTTGACGCTCCTGTTGTTCTCTACTTTGCCGCGTTTTCGTGAAGGAGACTGCGAATCTTACTCTCAAAACTATCCTTGTCTACCACCCCGGCGTGCAAATCGGCAATCTTGCCGTTGCGATCAATGAGCGGGGTAAGAGGCATGTTTGTCACCCCAAACTGCTCTCCCAGATCGTCATTGCCAATCACGACGGGATAGCTCAGCTTGTGCTCTGCAAGGAATGGCTTCACCGATTTCCACCCATCCGCGTCCATGGAAACACCGATAGCGGACAAGCCGGCGTCCCGATATTTGTCTTGGAACTCAATGTACCAAGGAATTTCTGTCTTGCAGCCACCGCACCAAGTTGCCCAAAAATCGAGCAGGACCACTTTTCCCTTGTATGCAGACAATCTGATGGGGGCACCGTTAGCGTCGGCAAGAGCGAAATCGGGAGCGGACTTGCCCGTGGAAGCACGAGAGGGTTTGTGAGTACAGGCACATAACAGCAGTGACAGTACTGCGAACACCAACGGGGTAAATGCGCGACGTGGCATTTGAGGACCCCAGACGACCTTTTCCAACTGTATTTGAATCGAAAAGCAGTTACAAGTTTTCATGCCTTGTTATGTCGTGCGTGCGAAGTCGGGGCAATCATAGTTGGCGAAAATCTCGTGATCACTCATCACCCAGGAGTCAAAAGGCCTTATTCTCGCCATTGAATGTTGCCCATACCATCACCCGTTCGAGTTTAGCGTGGCGCCGAAATCGAGCTGCGTGAAAAGTGGGCACCTGGAATCCTGTTCCGAGGTGCCCACACATGCATTGACACCGATCAATAAGTGAGAGTTAGTTGTTTTGGCAGCTTTCCACCGTAACCGCATTGTGGAGTCAATCCCGAGGACAGATTGGTG
>DATEHP010000417.1:0-10608 GCA_035279505.1 Candidatus Sulfotelmatobacter sp.
GCAACGCGCCCCGATGGTCAATTCGTCTATGTGGTGACGCAGGGGGACGGGCAACTCTATACGATCAGCACCGTGTCGAACACAGCCACGTCGGCTCAACCGGTGGGCGTGGGCGCGAATTACATTCTGTACGACAAGAGCATGAACCGGTTGTACGTGACCAGTCCTTCGACCGGGCTGGTCTACATATTCAGTGCTACAGGCAACACACCGACGCCGCTGCCGACCCCATCGGGGAATCCTCCAGGAGCACTTTTGATCCCTCCGGTGCCGCCGTGCGCCGCCGCACCCGCTACCTGTGGGCCAGTCACTCCTGTCTCAGTGGCCGCTTTGTCGGATGGCTCCCGCTTCTACGTGGCGAGTTACCAGATCCAGACGCCCTGTTCCGATCCATATGCCGGGTCCGGCCCATGCATCATCCCAATGTTGACCGTGTTCGATGCAAAGAGCCTGACGATCAGGGCAGCGTCTTCGTCATATTTTGGCGCCGAGTTGTCGCTGCTGAGTGGGCCCCCATTTGGACAAGCAGATCTGACTACAACCCCTGCTACGCCGCCGCAATATGCCATTCCGGTGGCCCCATCGTGCGCTCCTGCTGCGATCTATTCGCCGAGCGCGACCCGCTTCCGTATATTTGCCGCGGCCTCCGCCGACAGCAGCCACGTGTACGTGAGTATTTGCGACGCGGGCGCGATCGCCGATGTCAGTACGACGACCAACACGGTGAGTCAAGGGACGAACGCGGATGACAGGCTCGTGATCGATCTGCTGGCGCCCTTCAGTGCCGCAGCACCGGGCCCGAATAGTCAGCCGCCGCCGCAGAGTCCCGTGTTCCTGCTGACGGGACAGTAATCCTCGAAAGCGCGCTCGATCTTGTTAAGCTTGCAGAATGTCGTGGCAACCCAAATAGGTTTGTCATTTCTCACGACGTGAGGAATCTGCTGTGGATCGAAAACAGCAGATTCCTCGCGCCCAAGAAGCGAGCGCTCGGACGGACAATTTGTTGAACTAAACCTTAGCGGGAACTTCTTCTTTCGCGGTGTAGTGGGAGTCGACGTAGTCGTCGAGAATCTCAATGAACTCGGCCACGATCCGGTCACCCTTTAGCGTGGTGAACAGCCGTCCGTCGACATAAACGGGCGCTTTCGGCTCCTCGAACGTTCCGGGCAGGGAAATGCCGATGTTGGCGTGTTTTGATTCGCCGGGACCATTGACCACGCAGCCCATCACGGCCAGCTTCATCTCTTCGACACCCACGTACTGGCCCTTCCAGGTCGGCATCTGCTCGCGCAAATAGGTCTGAATCTGTTCCGCCATTTCCTGAAAGAACGTGCTGGTAGTGCGTCCGCAACCAGGGCAGGCCGTGACCTGCGGGGTGAAGCTGCGAATCGCCATCGATTGCAGAATCTGCTGCGCGACTCGCACCTCTTCCGTGCGATCGCCGCCCGGGGCCGGAGTCAGAGAGACGCGAATCGTATCCCCGATGCCTTCCTGCAGCACTACGCCCATTGCGGCGCTGGAGGCCACAACCCCTTTCGCGCCCATGCCGGCTTCGGTCAGCCCCAGGTGCAGCGGGTAGTTGCAACGCAACGCCAGCGCTCGATACACATCAATCAGATCCTGCACGCCGCTGACCTTGGCGCTCAGAATGATCTGATCCGGCCGCAGTCCATATTTCTGTGCCAGATCCGCCGAGTTCAACGCGCTCACCACCATTGCTTCCATGGTCACTTCGCGCGCATCTTTCGGTTCTGGCAGCTTGGAATTCTCATCCATCATGCGGGTCAACAGCACCTGGTCGAGCGATCCCCAGTTCACGCCGATCCGCACCGGCTTCTGATACTTCACCGCCACTTCAATCATGGTGCGGAAGTTCGAGTCTCCACCTTTGCCGATGCTGGCATTGCCCGGATTGATCCGATACTTCGCCAGATCGCGGGCGCACTCAGGATATTTGGTCAGCAGAACGTGCCCGTTATAGTGGAAGTCGCCAATGATCGGAACGCTTACACCCTGCTTGTCGAGTTGCTCGACAATGTGAGGAACGGCTGCCGCAGCATCGTCGTTGTTCACGGTGACGCGCACCAGTTCCGACCCTGCCCGCGCCAAGGCGGCAACCTGTTGGACGGTAGAAGGAACGTCGGCGGTGTCGGTGTTGGTCATCGATTGCACCACAACCGGTGCATCCGACCCCACCCGCACACCTCCGACCACAGCCGTAACGGTCTTTCTGCGATGAATCGTAGCCATAGTTGGAACTTCTAGTTTATCACGCAAAAATGGACGCTTTTTGGCCTACGGTGCTCGCACGCGAATATGCCCGGTCTTTCTCTGTTACGGATTTCGTAACAAAACATTGATCCGACCCGATGGCACACGGTTTGACGATCAGGTGCGAAATCTTGTGCCGATCATTGTTTCTACAACCCTTAGAGGCACGCATCATTTCGGGAGCCCGGATTTCGTAAACGTCTGGCAATCTATGTCCGTCCGGCCAATAAGCGGGGCTACCATTAGCCCCCTCTGTGGGTTGACCCACCGAGTCCGGCCCCCCTGAACTACCGGTCAAGCGCTTCCCCTCTTCAGCATTTAACCTGTCCGCAATGGAGGGATTGTCGTATGAGTCATCGCATCAAAGCACCGCACACTGAAAAAAAACCAGTCACTACCATCACGCGTGATGCGCAGGCCGCGCCTGCATGGCCCAGCTATCAGGGTACGTCACAATTCGTGGGAACCAGTCCGAGCGGACGGGTGACCATTTACGTGGATCCATCGCTCGGCGATCCAGCCATGCAGAACGCCCAAGATCTGCTCAACGACGCTGATCGGGTCGCGAATGCCAACGACGGAATCTTTGGCACCACTGGCGGGCCCGTCAGCGCAATTGTTTTCGCTCTGAATGGCGCCACCGATGGCACCGGTGGCGCGGACCACATGGGTTGCGACTACGTCAACGGCGCTGCCATCGAAGTTGACGCATCCTTTGGCAACTCGGCACGCATGTCGGCGCTATTCGAAGCCGAACTGAGCGAGTGTTCCATGAACGGAAATCTTTGCGGCGAGAGCACAGGCGAGGCCCTGTCGCGCTGGTGTGCCGCCTTCGTCAGCAACAACGCGCTGGCAGATTTCGCTACCGCCCCACAGTGGGTCGCTGATGGCATGCCGGATTTCGTAAACAACACAGACAATACCGATCAAAGTGCCGACAGCACCGGATGCGGCATGGCCTTCATCTCGTGGTTGATCAGCCAGGGTCACAGCCTGTCGCAGATTGCTCCTGCCATGGTCAACCTGGGCGATGGGGGGACCTTCGCCGAACTGTATGGCAACCTGACGTCCGACGATCCGGCCAATGCATGGCCAAACTTCCAGAACGCGATTGACAATCTGCCGAACGGTGTTACCAACGACGACCCCTTCAATGGGTTAGGTCAGCCGATGCAGATGACACACATATCTCCTCGCTCGGCGGAACTGGTGGGCAGAATTCTAGCCACGATCATCACGGATCTGGCAGCAGGACGCCAACCGGAACAGATCACGGCCAACCTGCGGACAGCGCTGCTTCCGGCTTCGAGGGCGATTGCCCCAGCAATCTGCAAGCCCGGTTCGAAAAGACTTTTACCGCCGGGCAAGACGACAAAACGCTCCATGACTGCGTAAACGAAGATCCGTTTAGACGAGAAACAATCAGCCGGCAGCGAAATCCGCTGCCGGCTCTTTTTCTTACTGCGCTGTGACGTTCCGCGCCTGGGAGTACGAGTTCCCGCTTGCATCCCAAGCTTTTACCACCACGGAATGGGGGCCCTTTGCCACGGTTAACGCCGTATCTACGTAAGTGGCCTCGCTCGTATCGTTGTAGATCAGTTTGCCGTCAATGTACACCTGCATGGCCGTGATCTGATTGGTGGTCGAGTACGCATTTGCGAATACGTGCAGGAAGGTCGAGGTCACCTCATTCTGCGTCGGCGAACAAACGGCGATCGAGTTTGGTGCCGCCGGGCAGGTCTCCCCGGGCGTTCCACTGTAGATCGTGATGCGACGGTCCGATCGGAAATTCGCGCCCGATTTATCCCAAGCCTTCGTCACCACGAAGTGCGGACCCTTCGAAAAACTCAGCGATTCGTTCAGCGAGCTGCTGGGCGAGTTCACGACCAACTTGTTGTCAACGTAGACTTGCATCGCAGTCACCGGATGGTTTGTATCTCGGGAATCCGCGATCCACTTCGCGGGAGAATTGAGATACGTAAGATCCTGCGGCTCGCAGACAGTCACCGAAGGCGACACGGTACTGGGTGTGCACGCTGCTCGCGGAGTCGCATTCAGGAACACGTCGACCACTTGCGAAGGCCCATTTCCGGCACTTGCCCCCGCGAAGTCGATCTTGCCGTCACGGTTGAAGTCGGCGGCCACGAGGCTGTTGAGCCCAGCGTTCGGAAACTCTAGAGGCGTGCTCGGGTAGGTGCCATCGGGATTTCCCAGGTAGACCGTCAGAGCGTATTGCCCAAGACCAACGATGTCGTTAATGCCATCGCCGTTGATATCTGCGGCAGTAGGACTCCCGAAGCTGGTGTAATTTCCCAGGTATACGCTCGCAGTTTTGGTGAAGGTTTTGTTCGCCTGGCCGAGCAAAACTTCCCAGGTTTCGCAACCCACGTTCTTGATGCCCGAGCAACTCCAATAGGTGACAATCAGGTCGGTGCGGCCATCCTGATTCACGTCGACTGGAGTGGCGAAGATTCCATCCGGGGCGCTCGCAAGCTTGGTCTTGCTGAACGTAAAATTGCCGAGATTGAAAAGCGCGTAGAGGTTCTGCCCATCGCTTGCGTACAGGTCAGGTTTGCCGTCGCCGTTAAAATCTCCGACCCGGATTTGGGCCAGTACTTCGGTTCCGGTGACGACCTTGATTGAGGCTGCCTGGGTAAATGTTCCATTGCCTGCGCCTTTGTAAATGACGAGCTGTTGCGAAGCGAGGGCCAGGTCGAGCTTGCCATCGCCGTCGAAATCCGCCGTCGTGATGGAACTCGCAGGTGTGTTGAACGGCAAAACGATGGTTTGGCCCTTGGTGAATGTGCCATCACCCTTTCCCAGCAGAATCTGAACTGTGTCTTGTTCGGTTCCGACGTATCCGGCGACTGCCACGTCCAGCTTGCCATCTCCGTTGAAGTCGCCTACGGCCATATCGAAGGTGCCGATTCCTTTTGCGGCGTTCAAAGGACTCTGAAATCGGCCATCGCCCTTGCCCAACAGGACGGAGATTCCATAGGCTCCCGCCGTGCCTGCATTGTTGCCGACGATGATATCGGGGATTCCATCATTGTTAAAGTCGCCGGGACTGACCAGAAACCCATCGAGCGCCGACGGACTGTAATGCATCATGAAACTCTCTTGGGCTAGCGTGAGGCTGGAGGTAAAGATGAGCGCAAATGCTGCAAGCGCGGATTTTGAGCGCAGAAATGCGGAGCCGTAACCAAAGGCTGGCATTGGATAAAATCTCCTGGAAAGGCCGCGAGCGGATAGGCCGGATACGAGCGGCTATTCAGATGCGGGGCGGGAGAAATGGTTGATCAGGTCTCTACCCTACGGGTGGGGTCCAACAAGAAAGGGAGCCTCGCCGGCTCCCTGTGATTGAAAACCTGGTGATGGCGGCTACGGCAATCTGTCGGCCAAACCTGGAATGGTCTTCATCAGGTCGTTGTAAATGACCATGACTGCAAACAGCACCAGAAACACGAACGCCGCCTGATAGACGCGTTCCTTGATGTTCATGCTGATGTCGCGCCGCATCAGTCCTTCGATCGCAAGGAACAGAATCACGCCGCCATCAAGAATCGGAATCGGCAGCAGGTTGAAGATTCCAAGGTTCAGGCTGATGCCAGCGGTAAGCTCCATCAGCGGGGTCCAGCCCTTTTGCTGAGCCGCATAGCCCGCCTCTTGCGCAATTCCAATCGGACCGGAAACCGCGCGCAGGGAAATCTTTCTCTGCACGAGTTTCTTGGCCAGCTCCAGGATCATTAATGAGTACTGCCGGTTACGCTCCAGAGAGAGCTGGAGGGCTTTCGAGAAGGGAAGGGTGGTTACTTTCACCTCGCCCCTGTTGGAAAATCCCAGCCGATAACGGTTTTCTTTGGGATCTTCCGTCTTTGATAGCACCGGTGACATCGTGAAATGCAAAGTTTGACCGTTGCGCAACACTGCAAGGTCGATTGGCTGCTCTTTCGTTTTTTGCAGGCTGTCGATCACGCTTTCCAGCGAGTGCACTGGCTGGCCGTTCAGAGCAACAATCCTGTCCTCTTCCTTGATGCCGGCCTTCGCTGCCGGAAGCTGGGGCTCGACTCGCCCCACCACCACTGCATCTTCAGGGAACCATCCCGCCGAACCGACCTCTGAGGTTGTAACCGGCTTCGGGACGATCGTCTTTTCAAAAACCTGATTGCCACGTTGCACGGAAACCGTAAGAGGCTGATTTGGGCTTAACCATACGCGAGGTTCCAACTGCTCCCATGTTGGGTTCTCGATGTTGTCGACTTTGATAATGCGGTCTCCGGCCTGGAATCCAGCTTGCGCGGCCGCGGACCCGGGTTTGACCCCGTCAAGGACCGCGGGCTTATCCAGATACACCGGATACTCGTAGTGCACCATGTAGACCGTCGTCAAGAGGAAGACCGCGAGCAGAATGTTCATTGCCGGCCCGGCGATTGCGATGAGGAAGCGGTGCCAGCGCGAGTGATTCATGAATTCGCGCGGATCATCCGTGCGCTGATCCATGGGATTCTCGCCACTCATCTTCACATAGCCGCCCAGAGGGATGGCGTTGATCCGGTAGTCGGTCTCGCCCTTTCGGAACCCGATGAGCCGCTTGCCGAATCCGATGGCGAACTGCTCCACCCGCACCCCGAGCAACTTGGCCACGGCGTAATGGCCGAACTCGTGGATCAGAATCATGAACCCCAGAACGCCAATGACCGCAACGACGGAAGTCAGAAAGTCAGACATATTCGAAGTACGTTACTCCCCACGCTTTAGATTCCGAAATTAGACAAAAGATGTAGCCCGCGGCCGTTCCATTTTCCTGGCGGTAGCCACCCGCTCACGGGCAACTCGACGTGCATCAGCATCTGCTGCAACCACCGCCTGAATAGACTCCAGAGCACCGGAATTCGTTTCAGCCAGCACGTCTTCGATCACCCTGGGAATCTGGTCAAACCTGATCTCACCTGCGAGAAACGACCCCACCGCGACCTCGTCGGCCGCATTCAGTGCCACCGTTTTGGCGCCACCTGCCTCCGCGGCTTCGTACGCCAAACGCAGGCAAGGAAATTTTTTCAGGTCCGGCGGGGCGAAGTCCAGATGACGCAAGTCACTGACTGGAAAACGCATATCCGATCCAATCCGCTCTGGATATGTTAGCGCGTAAAGAATCGGCAGGCGCATGTCCGTCACGGAGAACTGAGCAAGTATACTGCCATCCACAAACTCAACCATGGAATGAATCGTCGACTGCGGATGGACGATAACCTCGACTTTCGAGGGCGGCATGTGAAAAAGTCTGCAGGCTTCGATGACCTCGAAGCCTTTATTCATGAGAGTGGCCGAGTCGATCGTGATTCGCTTCCCCATCTTCCAGGTGGGATGATTCAGCGCCTGCTCCACCGTGATGGATGCAAACTCTGATGCTGGAGTATTTCGGAACGGCCCGCCAGAAGCCGTAAGCCAGACGCGCTCGACCTCCTCCATGCGTCCGCCGCGCATGCACTGATGCACCGCATTGTGCTCGCTGTCAATCGGCAGCAGCGCGACTCCCCGTTTGCGCGCTTCGGAAGTGATCAATTCTCCGGCGGCGACCAGGCACTCCTTGTTGGCGAGTCCGAGGGTCTTTCCGGCGCGAACCGCTTCATAGGTCGCCTCGAGGCCGGCGACTCCAACAATCGCACTGACGACGAAATCCACTTCCGCATGGGTCGCAACCCGAACCGCACCCGCCGCGCCGTGCACGATCTCGATCTGGCCGAGGCCTTCCTTCTTCAGTCGATCCCGTAGCGCCCCCGCATCCGTCTCCGCGGCCATCGAGATTACGCGTGGACGCCAACGCCGCGCCTGTTCGAAGGCGGCATCCAGGTTGCTTCCTGCAGCCAAAGTCACAATCTGGAAGCGGTCTGGGTACGACTCGGCGACACTTAAAGTGCTGCGCCCGATCGAACCGGTCGACCCCATGATGGCTATACGTTTCATTAGTGAATGGGACGTGCGTGAACGAAGTTGGTACCACTCTATTCTACGATGCTTTTGCGTCGCCGTGGTCGGAAGTAGCCCAGTTCGGTTACTGCATCACCCGCCAGGCCGCGTAATACCACAGCAGCGGCGCCGCAAAGAGCAGGGCATCAATGCGGTCCAGCATGCCTCCATGCCCCGGCAGAATCGTTCCTGAATCTTTTACTCCCGCCCCGCGCTTGATCAGAGACTCGACCAGGTCTCCCAATTGCGCTGCTACATTCAGCAGAATCGTAAGCACGATGATCGGCCCCATAGCAGGTTGTTCAAGCCCGAAAATTCCATCCCTCCGCTCGATCAATCCAGCACGCAATAGCGCCGAACTCAACGGCACCGCATAATGAAACAAAAGCCATCCGACGGCGACGCTAGCGACCAGTGACGCCGCGGCTCCCTCCCACGTTTTCTTCGGACTGATGCGCGGCGCCATGAGATGCCGCCCCATCGACTTGCCAACGAAGTAGGCGAAAATGTCTCCCGCCCAAACCACCAGCAGCAGATACAGCAGATAAAAAGCCCCTGCCCACTGCTGCCGGAGTTGCACCAGCATTCCCATCGGCAGCGCGATGTAAGTAAATGCGAAGACCGCCGCCGCGGCCGCGGGATACCCGCTGCTCAGATTCTCGTTCCGCATGGCGCGCGTGAGAAAGATGAACGGTGCAATCGCCGCCGCAAATCCCAGGCAATAGACGAACACGGCCGTTGAGAGCAGCGGCTTCTCATTGCCGAAGTTAAGTGCCAGCAACAGAAAGAAAATGCCCGCGAAGATGCAGGTCAGGATTCGTAGAGGCTGCACGCCATAGGATTCCGTGAGTTTGAGAAACTCGTGAATTGTGAGCAGCGCCACCGTGCCCGCCACAACGGCCAGCACCGAAACGGGCGCTCGCAGAATGAGCACCAGCACAATGGGGATCAGTACGACTGCAGTCGCTATGCGCTTGAGCAAGGGAAGTGGTCTGGGCCGTGAAAAGGCGGCCGCGCAATTATAACCAGAGCGCGCGAAGGAGTTGTTTCCCCTTCGTGTACCCTTAAGCGCCCTTTGCGGCTTATGCCTTTATGGTCTCGGCAGAAGCGTGCACGTCGTTGTGGTTGAGCCCGCCATACCGCCGCTCGCGTTTCTGATACTCCGCAATCCCTTCCAGCAGGTGCATACCGCGAAAGTCAGGCCACAAGGTAGGTGTCACATAAATCTCCGCATATGCCAACTGCCAGAGCAGGAAGTTGCTAAGCCGCATCTCGCCGGAAGTCCGCACCACAAGATCCGGATCCGGCAGATGCCGGGTATAAAGGTGCTGCGAAACCAACTCCTCATCGATCTGAAGATGGTCGATGCCGCCATTCTGTGAAGCGGCTTGAACCATCGACCGGAAGGCGTCCACGAGTTCGCTGCGCGCGCTGTAGTTGAGCGCCAGTGTCAGGACCATGCCGGAGTTTCGTGCGGTTGCTTCCCGCGCCCAGGCCATACGCTCCTGCACCGCTGCCGGCAACTCGTGCTGCCGCCCGATATATTCCAGGCGAATATTGTTCTGATTGAGTGTTGGAACTTCGGCCTTCAGATAACGGCTGAGCAGCAACATGAGAAAGTTGACTTCGCTGGCCGGCCGCCTCTTCCAATTCTCTTCGGAAAACGCGTAAAGCGTGAGCGCCGGAATATGAATTCGCGCCGCCGTCTCCACGGTTGACCGCACCGCCGCTACCCCGGCGCGGTGCCCGGCTACACGCGGCATATGCCGCCGCCGAGCCCAGCGCCCGTTGCCGTCCATGATGATCGCGATGTGCTTGGGGAGCCTTGCTGGATCCAGATGGCGGTAAACTTCTGCTTCCTTGTGGTCCAGGCCCTGAGGCACTTTGTCGTGCAAAGTGGTCACAAGTTAGAGGCTACCACAGCAGGGAAGGGGATGCAATGACTGGAAGGCTGCGTAATCTGAGACAGCCACCGTCGCTGTCGAGGAGTGAAGTTCCCGCTTGTTTTGAAGGCTTTGGCGGTCCTCGGGCCCGCGCCAAACAATCTCTACCGCGCCTCCTCCGGCACCACTTTCAGCTCCAGCTTCTCCGTCCACCGCAGCACCGTCAAGGCGCAACTCACGCCCACACGCACCTCCGTTAAGAGGCGATGCAGGTCATCCACGCCGGCGACTGGCTGCCCTTCAAGGGCTACAATGACGTCCCCTTCGCGCAGTCCCGCCCGCTTCGCCGGGCTGTTTTCCTCGACCGACTGTACGAGTGCTCCCGTTTCTTTCGGCAGATCGTAAAACCGAACGATTCGTCGGTGCAGCGGCACCGTCTGACCGGAAATTCCCACAAAGCTGCGCCGAATCCGCCCATCCCGGAGCA
>DATEHP010000418.1:0-31727 GCA_035279505.1 Candidatus Sulfotelmatobacter sp.
GGAAAGTTTGCATTTGAAATCGACGATGTCGAGATCAAATAACCGGTCATTAAGACGTAACAGAAGTAGCTACAGCGTGTTTCGAAGCTGGGTTTTGGGAAGGGCACGGCTTTGAGCCGTGCCACCCAGTGCCAATAAAGATTTGGGCTTTAGCCCCTGGGGCTTTACTCTCAACTTGAAAACTGGTTGAAACACTGACCTGGCTCGCAACGTCTCTGCGCACGATTCCCCATTGCTACAATCATCCCTTGCGAATCCTGATCTCTGCCGGCGAGGCCTCCGGTGAAATGTACGGTGCGCAGCTCATAGAAGCCTTGCGCCGCGCCTACACTCATGTGGGGACAGCCGCCATCGGCTGTCCGGCGGAGCAAAGCTCGGCTGCTGCGGTGAGCCAAAATCCTGCGGCGCATCGCTCCGCCGCACAGCCCGGCGCGGCTCTCCCCACACCAACAATTTCCTTCTTCGGTGTTGGCGGTGACCGCATGCGCGCTGCGGGATGCGAAACGGTGATCGATACCAGGGATCTGGCAGTCGTCGGCATTACAGAAATTCTCAGCCATCTTCCGAAAATCCTCAGGCTTTACAAAAGGCTCATCCGTGAAGCCGACCGGCGGCGTCCCGACCTCGCCATCGTCATCGACTCGCCCGCCTTCAATTGGCGAGTTGCCCGTCAAATGAAGAAGCGGGGCATTCCCACCGTCTACTATGTCGCTCCGCAGTTCTGGGCGTGGCGCCAGGGACGTGTCCGCCTGCTGCGCGACTACATCGACAGGGCGCTGGTCATCTTTCCGTTTGAAGAAAAGTTCTATCGCGACCGCGGCGTGGATGCCACCTTCGTCGGCCATCCTCTGGCCGCGCTGCCGAACCCGACGATTACGCGCACGGCTTATGCCGAGCACTTCCATCTTGATCCGGGTAAATTCTGGATCACTCTCATGCCCGGAAGCCGCGTCAAAGAAGTACGGATGAACCTGCCCACGATCATCGAATCGGCGGCTCTGCTCGGCAGTAATTACGAATTTTTACTTCCCGTCGCCCCCACCTTGGATCACAGCTTTCTGCGCAACCTCATCGCTGAGGCAAAGATCACGTTGGTTCCTGACGCTCTCCCCGCTCTGTTTCATTCCCGCGCGGGCATCGTCGCCAGCGGCACCGCCACCGTCGAAGCGGCCATGATGAACACTCCCTTCGTGATGGTCTACCGCGTCTCTCCCCTCACCTACATGCTCGGAAAGCCCAGGGTAAAAGTCCCGCGGTTTGCCATGGTCAACCTGATTGCCGGAGAGGAAATTGTGCCTGAGCTCGTGCAGCATGACTTCACCGCCGCCAAAGTAGCATCCTCCATGGAAACCATTTTGGCCGACGGTCCGGTCCGGCAGCGCATGCTCGAAGGGTTGGCACAAGTAAGAACCAGGCTCCGTGGGTCCACGAACGGCAATCCTGCCACGCACCCGGCAGACCGTGCCGCCCAAATCATTCTGACTCTTAACCCGCTCGACGCATCTATACCATTACGGCAGTAATTCGAAACGACCCCGTCCGTCGTTCATAACTGAACTGAGAGCTTAAAATTCGTGGGGTCACGTGTGCCTGCATGTACATAAAAGAAGGCTTCCGCTTCCCAAGGAGGATGGATTTCGTGGCGAGGACAATAAGTAGCGGTCGGGGACAGGCCCGCCACAACATCACAGACGGGGTGCATCCATCTCCGTCCCAAGCTTATCGCCCCCTCCGGAACATGGCGCTTGCGCTCACGGCATTTGCACTTTTTGCAGCTACGTCGTTCGCCCAATCGCAGCCGACTCCTTCGCTTGCCGGAAGGCACGATGCTTTTTCCGCTCCTGACACCGCGGCCAAAACCGGCGCCATCAGCGGAACCGTCGTTGATAAGGATGGCGCAGAAGTCCCTAACGCTGCCGTCGTCCTAACGGAGGGGTCGTTCAGCCTGCAATCCGTTTCAGGGGGTGATGGAAGTTTTGCATTCAAAGATGTTCCCGCCGGATCCTTTGACCTCTCAATTTCGCACTCTGGCTTCGCCACTCAACATCAATCGGGCATCCTTCAGCCAGGGGACCAGGAAGTCATTCCGCCCATTCAACTTGTGGTGGCGACGACCATTGAAGTCAACGTGACGCAGACGCGCGAGGAGATCGCTGAAGATCAGATCCACGTCGAAGAAAAGCAACGCATCTTCGGCGTCGTTCCGAACTACTACGTCAGTTACGTTCCCGATGCTGCTCCGCTCAACTCGCGGCAAAAATTTCAACTGAGTTGGAAGTTCGCAGTAAACCCGTTTGCCTTTGGGGTTTCCGGGGTGATTGCGGGGATTGAGCAGGCCAACAACTCTTTCAGAGGCTACGGACAGGGGGCACAGGGCTACGCGAAACGCTTCGGCGCCACCTACGCCGATTTCGTTTCCGGCACTTTTTTCGGAAACGCGATCTTCCCCACCCTTCTCAAGCAGGATCCGCGATATTTCTATAAAGGCACGGGTAGTAAGAAATCCAGGTTCTTGTATGCGCTGGCGAATGCGGTTATCACCAAAGGCGATAACGGACATTGGCAGCCCAACTACTCCAGCGTTCTAGGCAGCCTCGCCGCCGGAGGCCTGTCAAATCTGTACTATCCGGCGTCCAACCGGAACGGCGTCGGCTTGACCTTTGAGAACACGCTCATCGGGATCGGAGGAAGTGCGATGGCCGGGGTGATGGAAGAGTTTTTCTCAAAAAAGCTCACACCTCACGCTCACGATCACCAGGCCCCCTAGGGCCGGCCGCCGGCCGCGGGGGGTGGGAAATGTCACATCTGTGTCGCCGGGTCCTCGGGGAAGCTTGTGCTCGCAGCATCTTTTGCGTCAGAATCTTCATCATAGGAAATGGGTTATCATTTCCTGGAGATCCTCCTTAATGGCGATCGACCTGCGACGCGTCTTGAGCGTCCTCACTAGTTTTCTGACTCTGTGCCTACTGGTCCTGCTCGCCCAGCCGTCCTGGGCAGCGGAAAAAGCCCGCCTGCGGGTCGACGATTACCAGATCGAGGCCACGCTCGAGCCCCACCTTCACCAGATTACGGCTCGAGCCAAAGTCAAATTCACCGCCCAGCAGGATCTTAGCGTCGCGGTTTTTGAGCTTCACAATGACCTCCGAGTCACGAAGGTGCTCGACGAAAAGAACCAGCCGCTCTCGGCAGAACGCGTCACCCAGGATTCGACGGTACGCGTGCCCCTCCCCAACGGATTAGCCAAAGACGCTTCCACGACGCTCACCTTTGAGTACGAGGGCCAGCTTGAGAGTGCGGACAATAGCCCGGTTCCGGGGCTAAGTCTCGCCTCCATCGGCGATGACACCAGCTATCTCTTTTATGCCGGACGCTGGTTCCCGGTCAGCGGTTACGGCCTGAATCGCTTCACCTCGACCATCAGCATTACCTTGCCCGCGCACATGCTGGTAATGGGCAGTGGCAAGGCTACGGTCTCCAACGTTGCTCCAGCCAAGAAGGCTGCAGCCACGGTTCTGCCGACCAAGACTTTCACCTTCGTTTCCGATAAGCCAAGTTTTCCGGGTACGATCGTCGCTGGCGTTTTTCAGGAGTACAAGAGCGACGAAGCCGGCTTGGAACTGCACGTCTACTTCAAGCCGACGCATCAGAGTGTGGCTCCGGCCTACACTACAACGGCTGTTCAGGAATTCACGTACTTCACAACCCTGTACGGCCCGCTCCCAACGCCGAAGCTCAACATCGTCGAGTTGCCGTCCGATACGCTGCCCTACGCATGGGCGCCGGAAATGGTCGGCTTGGCCAGTTCCTCGATTACGGAGAAAACCAACTATCGCCTGCTGGCGGATGGCATCGCCCATCAGTGGTGGGGAGTCTCCGTGAGTCCCGCGAGCAAGGACGATTGGTGGATCAGTGACGGATTCTCCCGGTATTCGGAAGCCATGTACGTCGAAAATGCCGCTGGTGCAGCGGGATTGGAAGAAGCCGTCAAAGATATGTCGGTCGGCGCGCTCGCGTATGACACCGTGCCGCTCTCAAGCGCGAGCAAGCTTAATACCTTCTCCACCGAATTTCAATCGCTCACCACTGACAAGGGAGCGATGATCCTGCACATGCTGCGCTGGGTTCTCGGAGAAGATAAATACAACAAGACATTGCGTGAGTTCGCCTCCGAGTACGCAGGAAAATCGGCAACCACCGATGATTTCCGTGCCATCGCTGAGAAGTATTACGGCGATCAGCTCACCTGGTTCTTCTCGCAGTGGCTCGACTCTACAGGCGCACCTGAATTCAAGGTGAAATACACGACGTACCGCCTCGGCGGAGCCACAGTGTCTCGCACAACCAAAGACGATAAGCCCGACGATAAGGCCAAGGAAGAGAAAACACCGGGGTTCCGAGTGACCGGCGAGATCGCGCAGGACCTCGACTTGTTCCGCATGCCTGTCGACTTGCGAATCGATACCGACGGCCGAACGGAAAACAAGCGGATTGAGGTCGTAGGAACGAATTCTCCGTTCACCATAGAGACCTTCGGCCGTCCGCGCCGCATTTCGGTCGACCCCGATCATCACGTTCTCACCAACTCAAGCGATGTGAAGCTGCGCTCTTCGATACTGCGGGGCATGTCGATCCAGCAGCAGGGAGATCTCTCGGGCGCGCTGACCGAATTCAACAAGGCTCTCGATCTCAACAAGAACAGCTCTCTGGCGCACTATCGCATCGCCGAAGTTTTCTTCTTCCAGCGGAACTACCAATCCTCGGCCAATGCTTACCGTGCTGCGCTCGACGGCGACGGCGATCCCCGCTGGACGGAAGTCTGGAGCCGCTTGCAACTGGGAAAAATCTTCGACATCACCGGCCAGCGCGAGCGCGCAGTCGGCCAATACCGGCAGGCATTGCAGACCAACGACAACACTTTCGGAGCATTAGAAGAAGCGCGAAAGTATTTGGCGAAGGCTTACGAGCGTCCCAAAGAAAAGCAGCAGTAGGAATGGCTTGGGGTTTACGAGCCAATCCAGCGCTCTGCTTCTTCGAAGGTGCGAAAAATCTCGATGTTTCTCTGCGATCGCAGGATCTTATGCATGCGAGCTGCATGATTCTGCACCAAGCTTTTCGCCACAAACGCGCGTTAGGCTTCCGGCGAAAACGGATCGACTTCATCGGCCAGTGTCAAAAAATCATCCGCCTCTAATTGAATATCTTTCGCTTCTCTCAAGTCCACGATTTCGGAGAAGGTCGGCTGAAATGACGGGTGGATCCGTAGTTTCTGAACATATTCTCCGATTTCTTCCGTTGTCACCCTGTTTCCGAACTTGACGACAACAAGCTGCCGTTTGGCCTCTACCCGCAATTCAAAGGCTTCGCCGGAAAACGAATCTCCAGGCCTTTTCTGCTGGTCTTCCCAGTTCGACATATCTCTCTTCACCAACACAAAAACCTCCCGCGCACGAGAGTCTCGAAAGTACCTGTTAACATCGGCAACCCCCGGGAAAAGGTTGAGTGTCAGGAAGTTGTGACTCCGCCCTGCATCCCTCGTTTCCGCTAACCTTTCCCGCATCACGATGTCTAACTAGCCACATGCAGTAGGGAACTTTAAGAGACCCGGCTGCGTACTTCTGATCAGATGGTTGGGCGGGATTGAGACCCCTCGCCTGAACGTTACCCGGGGCCCCCACGCTCCTCCCCGGAGGCGTGGGGGCATGATTCTGCGAGAAATCCACATGCGCATGCTCCTCGACATCGTCAGGCAGTCGTTGTCCACGCTATGGGCGCACAAACTGCGCTCGTTCCTCACCATGTTTGGAATCGCCTGGGGTGTGGGTTCGCTTCTTCTTCTCGTCGGCCTGGGCGAGGGCTTCCGCAGTGGCCAGGAAAAACAACTGGCGACGCTCGGACAGAACATTATGTTTATGTTTCCTGGGCGCGTCCCGGCGGTAGAGGGAAGTACGCAATCCGGGCAGATTTATTACTTCACGTATAAGGATTACCTCGCGATCCGCAACGAAGCTCAGTTCGTGGGCGCTTTGTCTCCGGTTCTGAATCGTGAGGACATTCGGGCGGTCAGCGATTACGGTTCCACCAACGGACAGGTGTTTGGTGTAGCCGCTGACTACAACCAGATTCGCAACGTCCCTATTTCACCGGGCCGCTGGTTCAACAGTCAGGATGGATCCGAGCGGCGGCGCGTCGCGGTCGTGGGATGGGAACTGCTCAAGAATATGTTTCCCGGACGTCCTGCCGTCGGCTCGACGATCTTGCTCAACGGCATCAACTTCGACATCGTCGGCGTCGTCGCCAAAGTCGGACGCGATGGAAATAATGGAACCAACTCGCGCATCTTCATTCCGGTTGAAACCATGCGCGATCTGTTCCCGCTAACCAAGGCGAACTCCGAGGATGCCATCTCGTTCCTTAACTATCAGCCCATCGACAAGGATCTGCACGCGGAAGCGAAAGACGAAATTCACCGCATCATCGCGCGGCGTCATGGTTTCAGCCCCAAATTGCAAGATGCCTTCGAAGACTGGGACACGATTGAGAACATGAAGCGCGTCGGCAAGATCTTTGACGCCATGGATTGGTTTTTGGGCGTGGTTGGAGTTGTGACCTTGGGGCTGGGCGCTATTGGAATCATCAATATCATGCTGGTTTCGGTGACGGAGCGAACCAAGGAAATCGGCTTGCGAAAAGCACTGGGTGCGACCTACCGCGCGATCCTGACGCAGTTTTTTATCGAAGGAGCGTTCCTGACTGCATTCAGCGGCGGAATCGGGTTAGCGATCGCGACCGGATTTGTGACTCTGCTGGCGATGCTTCCCTCGCCCGAAGGTTTCGATACACCCAGAATCATTCCCGCATCCGCGCTGGCAGCCATCGGTTCGCTCGCGATCGCAGGAATCGCAGCAGGTCTGTATCCCGCAAGGAAGGCCGCTTTGCTGCCTCCAGTGGAAGCCTTGAGACAAGAGTGATTACGTAGCGACAGCCGCCTCCGCTGTCCCGCCGAAGCGAAGCGAGGCGGAAGGAAATTGAAGGTAAGAGCCGGAGCTAGAAGCACCTTATGATCGTAGATCTCGCATCGCAGGCCTATAACGCTCTCCGCCACAATCGGCGGCGCAGCATGCTCACCATGCTTGGCATGGCGTGGGGCATCGCGACGGTGGTATTGCTGCTCGCTTACGGCTCAGGCTTCGAGCGTGGACTGTGGTCGGCATTCCGCTCCTTCGGCACCAACCTCGTCTTCATCTTCCCGGGACGCACCGAGTTACAGGCGGGAGGCACCAAGGCAGGAACGCAAGTTCGCCTCACCATCAACGATCTCGATTACATACGGGCCGAAGTCCCCTTGCTGAAGCGTGTCTCGCCTGAAGCCTCCAAGAATTGCGTCGTCGCTTACGGTACGCGCAGCGCGAACTATGGTGTGAGCGGCGTTTACGCTTCCTACGGACGCATGCGCAAACTGGAGATTGGTGAGGGCAGCTTCTTCAGCGAAGCTGACGACTTCACGCACACACGCGTCGCCATCATCGGCTCCGACGCCAAGAAGAAACTCTTCTCCGGCCAAGACGCGGTCGGCCAGAGTATCCGCGTCGACGGCATCTCTTACCAGGTCGTCGGGATCCTCAAACATCAGATCCAGAACGGAGACGACAACATCAACGAACACGTCTACGTTCCCTATAGCGCCATGAGCGATCTGATGAATACCTACTACCTGAACTCCGTCGTGATGGAATACGAAGGGGACCATCAGAAAGTCGTCGAAGGCGTGCGCCAGTCCATGGGATTCCATCACAGCTTCAATCCCAAGGATCGGCGCGCCATCTTTGTCTTCGATGTGTTCGCGGATCTCATGGACCTTCAGGTGATCTCGACCGGCATCAAGATCCTGCTTGGGTTCATCGGCCTGCTCACGCTCGGAATTGGCGGCGTGGGACTGATGAACATCATGCTCGTATCGGTGACGCAGCGGACCCGTGAGATCGGCGTCGAAAAGGCTCTTGGAGCGCATCGCTGGCACATTCTGTTCCAGTTCCTGGCGGAAGCACTGGTCATCACCGCTCTTGGTGGACTGCTCGGAATCGTGCTCGCCTATCTCGTGTCGTGGTGTGTCGGCTCGCTGACGCTGTGGAGCGCATTCGAAGATAACGCCAGCGAGGGTGACATTCACCTGTACATCAATCTGGCGACGCTGCTCTGGTCGACTGCGATCTTGAGCTTCGTGGGCATCATCAGCGGCATATTGCCTGCAATCAAAGCAGCTCGGCTGAACCCGATTGAAGCGCTGCGCTACGAATAGATCTCCACCGATCAGCCGCTCACAAACCAAAAGCTTCAACCACTAAGGGCACTAAGTTTCACGAAGGAACTCCACGACCAAACTTCGTGTACCTTCGTGTCCTTCGTGGTTGATGCCTTTCGATGATCTACAATTCTTCGATGCCAGAGGAGTCGAACATCCGGCTTGATCGCGTCTTGGCGCAGCTTCGTCTCTATGAACATCCGCTGCTGACTTTTTCAGCGCGCGCGAAAGGCGACGGTGTGGAGGTCATCATCCGCTTCAAGGATGAGAGCATTCCGGTTCACACGTACTACTTCGATCTGCATCCACGGGACCTCGACCATCCTCAGTTCGAGTGGAGCTTCCAGCGGCAACTCTACGACGCCCTGCACGACTACTTCGTCGAGATGTTCATTCGAACGCCGCAGGACCGAAAAGACCGCCAGAGGAAGGGGATGTGAACGAACTGCGGCGGAAGATCGAAGCGGAGATCCATGAGCGCGGACCAATTCCCTTCTCCCGCTACATGGAGATTTGCCTCTACGATCCCGAGTTGGGCTACTACTCGCGGAACGCGGCGCAGTTCGGCAAAGCCGGCGATTTCTACACATCAAGCGACGTGCATGCAGTCTTTGGGCGATTGCTGGCGCGGCAATTTGAGGAGATGTGGCGCGTGTTGGGCTCGCCTGTACAGATCGTGATTCGGGAGCTTGGTCCGGGACGAGGGCTGTTCGCGCAGGATGTGCTGGACTGGTCGGAGAAGAAGTTTCCGAGGTTCTTTCAGGCCTTGCGCTACGAACTGGTCGAACAATCGACTGCTTTGCGCGTGCGGCTTGAGGAAAGGCTGAAGCGGCATTTCGAGTCAGGGAAGGCCGTGAGCGAAACCTCAGGGGCTGAAGCCCAATACTCACGAGGGCAGGTCAGCGCGACTGAAGTCGCGCCCTTTCAAAGCGTTCACACCATTGTGTTTGCCAATGAGTTCTTCGATGCGATGCCGGTTGAGATCATCAGCAATGATGGGTCGTTGCGGATCGCTACGCGAAGTGGGCGCTTCGTCGAAACATGGGTTCCACCATCGGCAGAAGAACTGGAATTTCTGGATCGTTACTCTATTCATCCGGAACCTGGCGAGCGCTTGGAAGTCTCGCGGCATTCTCTGATGCAAATGAATAACGCTGCGACGATCGAGCGGGGGTTCGTGGTCGTGATCGATTATGGTTACACGCGCGAGGAGCAACTTGCGGGACGCCATCGCGGAACGGTAAAGGCGATTCGACAGCATTCAGTGAGCGCGAATCCATATGAAGCTCCGGGAGAGCAGGACATAACGGCGGACGTGAATTTCACCGCGCTCGCCGCGGTCGCTCAAGAGCAAGGATGGTGTGCGCAGAAACTGATTACGCAGTCGCAGTTTCTGATGGGGATTGGTGAGGCGACTCAGTTTGCCGATGCGTTTGAAGAATGCCGCTTGCCGCAGGAGCGGGCAAAGGTGGCGCTGCAATTGAAGCATCTGGTAACACCAGCAGGGATGGGCGAGAGTTTTCATGTGCTGGTCGCGAGCAAAGGCGTGGATGCTGAGGAGGTATCTGGACTGTCCGGTTTGAGCTTTGGCAGACGGTGAGGGGTTAACAATTTTGGGGTGTTTACCTTTTTGTTACGCCCCCTCCCCCCTCGGTCTATTCGAATCATCTACTTAGCGGGGAAATATCAAAGAAATTCTTGGGGCTCAATGAGTTGCGGGCAAAATCTTGAGCCACTAGGGCTTACCTCTAGCGTTGTTTGTCAAAGATCGCGAACAGAGGTTTCTAGGATTTCAGATCGCGAAGGCTAGAGTCAATGAAAAACAAGAAAGGAATGAAGAGCCGTTCCCATTTTGGGACAGAGGTCAATATTCAAGAGAGTCGCGTTTGGTTCAAGAGAGATCGTAAGGCTACATTCATATTCGCCTCCTCCGGATTGGAATTTATACTTCTGCGGGCCCGAGTACTTGACAACTTGAATTCGTGCGACGTGTCACAAATAGGAGGACTCTATGAAAGCTCACAAGATCGCGGGCGGTGGTGGGGTCCAGTTAAATGTTGTGGAGCAAGGGAACCTGCAGGGTCGTCCGATTTTATTTATTCATGGAACCTCTCAGTGCTGGTTGCAGTGGAGCCGTCAGATGGACTCCAAGCTTGCCGGAGATTACCGTCTGGTGGCAATGGATATGCGAGGCCATGGTTTATCGGACAAGCCTCGCGACGCATATGGCGACGCGAAGCTTTGGGCGGACGATGTTCATGCAGTCATCAAGGCGCTGAACCTTGATCATCCAGTGCTCTCGGGCTGGTCGTACGGTCCGCTCGTGATTCTTGACTACATTCGACACTATGGTGACGACCAAATTGGTGGCATTCAGTTTGTCGGCGGAATCACGAAACTCGGCAGTGAAGATGCCTTTGCAGTCTTCACTCCAGGGATCCTTGGAGTGATGGGAGACTTGCTTGCCACGGATGCGGAAGCGAGCGTCCGCGGTCTGCAAGGCTTGCTGCGCCTGTGTTTCGCCCAGGAGCTTTCTGCCCCTGAGCTATACCTGATGCTGGGGTACAACGTTGCGGTTCCGCCGTACGTCCGTCAAGCACTCTTTTCGCGCTCCTTCGGCAACGATGATCTCCTGCCCAAAATTCGCAGACCTGTACTGCTCACGCACGGCGCCGCCGATGCGGTTGTGAAATCGGCTGCTGTCGACCAGCACAAGGCGCTGATGCCTCACGCACAAGTACAGTTGATCGCGAACGCGGGACATGCAGCGTTCTGGGACGACGCACCTACCTTCAATGCAGGCCTTCACACGTTTTGCAAGGGCCTTTAACACCGTTTCGGGATGACAACCACTGTAGAGATTTGCTATGGCGGATGTCGCAACCGCCCGTGCAAAAGTTATTAGTCGTCGTGGTATCCCGGTGCTTGTCATTCCGACCGAGGGGAGGATTCTGCTTGTGGTCAGCAGCGTGGCGCTGTGGGCGACAGCAGATTCCTCAACGGCTAGCCGTTTCGGAATGACAAGAATGTCGAGACCGGTTCTACGTTTCCGCAGGCGTACACGACGTTATGATTTGGGCTCGGGCTCGGAATACTCATAGACCCCGCGGCCGGATTTGCGGCCGAGCCTTCCCGCTTTGACGTATTGCACGAGAAGCGGCGCGGGACGGTATTTTTCGCCGAGGGATTTGTGCAGGTATTCGAGGATACTGAGGCGCGTGTCGAGACCGACAAGATCGACTAATTCGAACGGACCCATCGGGTGATTGAGCCCCAACTTCAGCGCTTTGTCGATATCGGCGGCGGAGGCGATTCCTTCCTGCAGCATGTGGAAGGCTTCATTGCCGATCATGGCGTTTATGCGGCTGGTGATGAAGCCGGGGCTTTCCTTGATTACGACGACTTCCTTTCCCATACGCTTGCCAACCGCAACGGCGGTGGCGAGCGTTTCTTCGTCGGTCTCCAGCGCGCGCACAACTTCGAGTAGCTTCATCTTGTGCACGGGATTGAAAAAGTGCATGCCAAGGCACTTTTTCGCGCGGTAAGTAACGCTGGCGATCTCGGTCACGCTGAGCGAAGACGTATTCGAGGCAAGGATCGTTGTGGGCCGGCAAATCTTGTCGAGGAGAGTAAAGATTTCGATCTTCGACTCCATTTCCTCGGGCACGGCTTCAATGACGAGATCAGCTTCGCGCGCGGCTTCTTCCACCGACCCCGCATACTCAAGCCGCTGAAACGCGGCATCGGCATCGGCGGCCGTGACTTTATTCAACTCCACCGCCTTATCGAGATTGGCGCGGATTTCTGTCCCTGCCCTGCGTAGCGCATTCGGAAGCAAGTCTTCGAGAATGGTGCGGTATCCGCCGAGAGCGGCAGCATGGGCAATTCCACGTCCCATGATGCCGGCGCCGATGACTGCAATCGTCTGGACCCCAGGCACCTACTTCTCCACTTTTTCGAGGTCGGCGATGGCGGCGTTAACTTGGGCGGCGGCCCCGCGCATGGCTTCGGCGAGGCGCTTGCGCTCGTCGGGGCTCATGGCGGGGATATAAATGCAAATGCGGCGAAGAGTTGCCGTGATGTCTTCCACGTAGTTCATTGCGCGAATCAGTTCACCAGTTGCTACTGCCATGAGGCTCCTCTTTCAAAATCGAGTTTGCAGTCGAACCTTCTATTTTGGACGTGCTGGTTCGTTTAGTAAAGCGGGCGGCTAGAGCGGATCCGCTTGAAGCTGAAAATAAAGTTTCAACCCCGAAGGACAATAACAGGCTGCGGAAAGACTCGAATTCCCTACATGTTTTGAGAGGGCGCGGCTTCGAGCCGCGCCGGAACTGCGCAAAATCAGTCGCGCCAAGGAACACGAGAGATTTAGGAGCGGCGCCCAAGTTGAATCAGCGATTGGACAGCTGAACGGGGTTGCCGTCAGGATCTTTTCCGTCACAAAGGCAAAAGATCTCTCCCTGGCGGACCTTGCCGAAGCTGGCTCCCCGAGCCACCAGTGTTTCGCGGAGTGCTGCGACGTCCTTGGTGTGGAATACAATCTTTGGACCCTTGCGGCCTGGCGACGACGGGCCGGAGTGGAGAGCGATCTTAGCACCACCGGCGGCAAACTCCCGCCATCCCTTTTCGTTCGTGACTTGCCTCAGGCCCAGCACTTTTCCGTAGAACTCGCTCATGGTATCCATCTGAGCAGTAAAAAGGATCACACGCGCCATCTTCATCGAGCACCCTCTATTTTCGTTTCCCAACTGTGTCCCGACAGCCTAGCAGAGATTTCCGCTGCCCTCAGATGTCAGGGTTGATACCGACTTTGCGGAGCACGAAACGAACGCGCACCTCAATCGAGGTACGCGGAATTTCGTATAATTTTGCTGACTGGTACTCGCCAACTCTTCACGAGGTTTCCGTGCGACTCAGACTCTGCGTACTAACGTTCTTGCTGCTCTTGTTTCGCTATCCGGCACGCGCTCAACAAACCGTCCCGCATTCACAACAGGATATCAACCATCCTTTCGACGACGACGAAGCTCGCGCCCGTATCGCGCGAGACATGGAGAAAAAAGCCGCCAAGCAGCGTGTCGCCGCACTGAAGACCGACACCGACAAGTTGCTGAAGCTGTCGCTCGAGCTCAAGGAATACGTTGACAAGTCCAATGAGAACGTTCTCTCGCTCGAAGTAATCAAGAAAGCTGATGAAATCGAAAAACTCGCCAAGAGCGTCCGCGACAAAATGAAAGGTCCAAACTAGCCTGCCCACAATTCCCAGTGTCGTCAGTTTCATTCTTGCCTCGCCGACCCCTATGCCGCGATCGTCTAAGCTGCCGGCTACTGGAAGCCAGGACCAATCCTATTGTTTCCCCGCTCCATCCGCGCCATAATGCCCACACGCATCATCCTCGTTTTGGTGTGGGAGGTTCATCATGTCGCGAATGCATTTGCCCGTGATTGTGCTCAGCCTTCTCCTCGGATTTGCTGGCCTGGCTTCGACGCAACAGATTCACCTTCCCCCCGCTGTCTCCCAAAGCCAGGGGATGGGCGCTCCGCCGGTGACGCCCGGAGACGATGTGCAGAAGCGACAAGCCATGGCAGCAAACCAACAGCGCCAGGTAGAAATCCGGCGCGACACTGAAAAAATGGCCGAACTCACCCAGGAACTAAAGGACTATCTTGCCAAGAGCGAGCAAGGCACCATGTCGATCGACGCAATCAAGAAGGCCGAGCAGATCGAGAAACTTGCCCATAGCGTGAAATCGAAAATGAAGCAGTCGCTCTAGAAGAACATGTGGGAACAGCCGCCTCGTGCTGTCCGTCGAGCCAAGCTCGACGTCCGGTCGAACAAAAACGCCATCCGCGATCGGATGGCGTTTCAGTGTCTGCCAAGGACCGTCTAACTTCCGGCCTTAATCCGCATCCCGTAGAACGAACGGTAAACGAACGCAAACGAGATCAGGAAGAACAACAGCGCAAGCACCGTGGTGAGCGTCGAATGGTCCGCCGAGAGGGTGACCGCCAACTCCACCGCCAGTAACCCGAATAACGTGGTGAACTTGATGACCGGATTCAAGGCTACCGAAGACGTGTCCTTGAACGGATCACCGACTGTGTCCCCGATGACGGTCGCATCGTGCAGCGGCGTTCCTTTCTGCTTCATCTCAACCTCGACAATCTTTTTGGCATTGTCCCAGGCCGCGCCGGCATTGGCCATGAAGATAGCCTGATACAAGCCGAAGATTGCGATCGAGATCAGATAGCCCACGAAGAAGAATGGATCCACAAAAGCAAACGCCAGGGTGCCGAAGAACACCGCAATGAAGATGTTCAACATTCCCTTCTGCGCATACTGCGTGCAGATCGCTACCACCTTCTTGCTGTCCGAGACGGATGCCTTTTCCACTCCTTCGAGCTTGATGTTCGCTTTGATGAACTCGACGGCCCGGTACGCGCCCGTGGTCACAGCTTGTGTGGAAGCGCCGGTAAACCAGTAGATCATCGCTCCGCCGGTGATCAGCCCGAGAAAGAATGGCGCGTACAACAGCGAGAGTTTGGCCACCCCGGCCGCGTCGGTGAGTCCATTCGTCAGCGCCATGATGATGGAGAAAATCATGGTCGTGGCGCCCACCACGGCGGTTCCGATCAGCACCGGCTTCGCCGTCGCCTTGAACGTATTGCCCGCGCCGTCATTCGCCTCGAGCAGATGCTTGGCGCGCTCGAAATTGACGTCGATATTGAAGTCCTTCTTGATCTCGCCCTGAACGTTGGGCACTGCTTCGATCAGCGACAATTCATAGACCGACTGCGCGTTGTCGGTCACCGGACCATACGAGTCGACCGCGATCGTCACCGGCCCCATGCCCAGGAATCCGAACGCCACCAGTCCGAACGCGAACACAGCAGGTGCCAGCATCCCCGCCGCCACCGCAAGTCCCATCGTGCTCATGTAATAGGCAATCGCCATCAGCATCATCATGGCGAGACCGAGATAGTAGCCGGAGAAGTTGCCTGCCACGAATCCCGACAGGATTCCCAGTGAGGCTCCGCCTTCCTGCGCGGAGATTACCACTTCCTTCACATGCCGCGACTCCACCGACGTGAACGCCTTCACCAATTCCGGAATCAGCGCGCCCGCCAGCGTCCCGCAAGAGATGATGGTCGAAAGTTTCCACCACTGCGAACCGTCAGAGCCAAGGGTAGGAATGATGAAGTAAGAAATCAGGTAGGTCAGTGCGATCGAAACAATCGAGGTAATCCATACCAGTGAGGTGAGTGGAGCCTCGAAATTCATCTCGTTGGCCGACCCGTATTTCGCTTTTGCAATGGCACCATTCAGGAAGTACGACAACGAACTCGACACCAGCATCATCACGCGCATCACAAAGATCCACACCAGAAGCTGGACTTGAACCTTCGCCTGAATCGTTGGATCGGGGCTCTTGATTGCCAGCAGGATGAACGTGATCAGCGCCACGCCCGTCACGCCGTAAGTTTCGAATCCGTCCGCCGATGGCCCCACCGAGTCGCCCGCATTGTCGCCGGTGCAGTCGGCGATCACGCCCGGGTTGCGCGCATCGTCCTCCTTGATCTTGAACACGATCTTCATCAAGTCCGATCCGATATCGGCAATTTTCGTGAAGATGCCGCCCGCAATCCGCAGAGCCGCAGCGCCCAGCGATTCGCCGATCGCGAATCCGATGAAGCACGGCCCGGCATAGTCTCCCGGAACAAACAGCAGAATGATCAGCATGATCAGCAGTTCGACCGAGATCAGCATCATCCCGATGCTCATGCCGGCTTCGAGCGGAATCTGATAGACGGGATACGGCTTGCCGGGCAGGGAGGCGAACGCAGTCCGGGAATTCGCGAACGTGTTGACCCGGATCCCGAACCAGGCCACGCCGTAGCTTCCTGCAATTCCTACCAGACTGAACGCGAGAATAATTGGGAGGGTAAGAGCTACGGACTTGCCCGGTACCGGCGACAGCCACCCGAAATAGGCGGCAATAATGACCGCAATAAAGACCCACAACAACAATATGAATTTGCCCTGCGTAATCAGATAGGTCTTGCAGGTTTCGTAAATCAGCTCAGAGATTTCGCGCATCGATCGATGGACTGGCAGGTTTTTCAGCCGCAGGAAAATTGCCAGGCCAAAGCCGAGCCCGAACAGGCAGAACAGAATTCCGATTAGTAACAGCTTGTGGCCGTCGATAGCGCCATTAAAAAAGCTGACCAGGTCCAGCTTCGGCAGCTTCAGTGCGGCTTCTCCGCCAGCCTCGCTGGCAGGTTGAGCCAACGCCGCAGCCGCGCTGAGCGTAACCAGCGCAACTACGGCAGGGAGTTTTATCGCCATGCGGCGGAGAGAGAGCGCAGCAGTGGCAAGCCAGGTACCCATATGAGTCCTCCGTATTAGAACGGCATTCCAAGATAACGTTTTAGCTACATTGATTCGGGAAACGCGTGCCCCATTGGCCGCTGGGCATCAAGTGGAGCTCGTCCGATCACGCTTCCACCGCAAGACCTAAGGAGTGTTGGAGCTTGGCCGCGTCGGGTCTCGCGCGGGGGGCCGTGTTGCACAAGCCGTCAAAGAAAAATAGAGAACTAACTCTCTACTCCCGGCTTCCCAGCGCAAAACGGGCATTTATAACACGTTGGATAGGCAGGGTCAAACCGATAAAGAAGGTAGTGACGGTT
Source organism: Candidatus Sulfotelmatobacter sp. (assembly GCA_035279505.1). Taxonomy (GTDB): domain Bacteria; phylum Acidobacteriota; class Terriglobia; order Terriglobales; family Acidobacteriaceae; genus Sulfotelmatobacter. The sequence continues at coordinate 16,988 of DATEHP010000418.1, forward strand.
CCATTCCCACTTCGGGCGGAGAATCGCACTTCCCGACACCAAGGAGGTGATAAAAAAGGCTGGAGGGTGCCCCACTCTTCTCGCGTTTTGCGCGACAGGGTGGAGATTTTGGCTTTCTCAGGTGGGTCGTGAAGTGGACTCTTCGAAAGACCAAACCAAAAGCGGCCCGCCGAACCCTCCGAGGGGAATCGGGATCTGCGGGCCGCGATTGAACAGCGACGCTTAGAAGATGATCTTGGCGCCGAACTGCAGACGGCGGCGTCCAATCCCATCGCTATTGATGTTGGCGGTGCCAAAATTGCTGTCGCCGCCGTTGGGGTTAAAGGCCAAACTGTCGAACTGGTTGACTCCGCCGACGTTGGCGCTGTTCACGTCTACGTTCGGAATGCCCAGCCACTGGTGATTGAATAAGTTGAACGCCTCGGCCTGCAACTGAATGGTAAGGCGTTCGGTAATTCTGGTGTTCTTAAACACTGCCATGTTGACGGTATTGATTGGCTGACCACGCTCCGTGTTCCGACCGACCCCCAGAAAAGGCGAGCCAAAAAACTTGGCAGCCGTGACGTCGTTAATGATCCAACGGACCTGACTTAGGCTTGTCGCAGCACCTGTGGTTAGATTCGTGATGCCGCAGTCTGCGGCCGTTGCATCACCGCAGATCCCGACCGAATTGACAGGCGCGCTCGCGCTGCTCAGGATCGGTCGGCAGGTATCGAGCGTGCCACCCGTGAAATCAGCTGGGTCGCATAGTCCCTGACCGGAATTCTGCACCACCGTCCATGGTTGACCGCTGTTGTAACGATACGTGCCATTGATCTGCCAACCGCCAAGCAAGTGCCCGACCAAACCAGCCTGATTGTGCCGGAACGGCAAATCGTAAACCCACAGCAGGCCAAGGACGTGGGGATAGCTGTAACTGCTGATCGCGCGTTCCGCCTTGCTGACGTCAAACGGACTCTGGGAGAGATTGAAGAGCGTCCCCAGGCCCGAGAGCGATGAGAACGCCTCCGAGGCATTATCAATCGTCTTGCTGAACGTGTACGAGATCTGGCCCGTGAAGCCGTGCCAGTTCTGCAGGCGGAACTGGCTCTGCAGACCGTGATAGATGGAGTATCCGGTGTTCCCGTACTGGATGACATTGCTGAAGTTGCAGTTTGCATACCCGACTGGATTATTAAACTGGTCCAGTCCGGTTGAGCCCGGTTGACCCGCAGTCGTGCACGGAGTCAGGCCCGCAGGAACAAGGTTGCCAAAGCCGTTGCTGGTCAGTGGCAACACATCAGGGTTGCCATTGATTTCCTGGAAATTCCCCACACCGTGATTGCCTACATAGCGAACTTCGGCCGCCATCTTGTTACCGAATTGTCGCTGAACTCCAAAGTTCCACTGCTCGGAATAGGGATTGCGGAAGTTGTTGCCAAACTGAAGTTCGGTGGCAAAACCTGGATTGCCTTTCGGAGCTAACGGGAACAGCGCAGCCGCAATGCTGGAACCATTCAGGGCAGCAACATTTGGCAAGCCAGCAGCGCCCGTCCCCGCTGCATTCGGAACTGTGGCAAGGTTCGTGAACGGAGAAGACCCGGCGATATTGCTGTGGAGATTGTAATAGTTGACGTCATACGCAATGCGGAAGCCCCCGCGAATCACCGTCTGATCTGTTCCGAGTACACCCGGCAGGAAGTGCGGCGTCCACGCAAAACCGATTACCGGACCGAAATTCTTATAGTGGTTAGGAATGTGTGGGACCGTGGTCAGGCTCAGGGGTAACGACTGATCCCAAAGAGCATTTGGACCCTGTTGACGAGCTACGCTTTCATCGTGCAGCAGGTTGCCGGCTTGCTGGTAGTACTCCCAACGCAATCCGAGATTGACGGTGAGGTTGTCTCTGAGCCGCCAGTCATCCTGGAAGTACAAGGCCACGTCGTTCTCCTTGAACCGGAGGACATTGTCTCCGTAGGCCACGAAGGTCCGCCGCGGGGTGTTCTGGATGAACGAGTTGAAATCCTGGTAGATGAAGAAACCGTTCTCCTCGAACAGGCCGAAGTTGGGCGAGCGTTGCCGATCGTACGAACCGCCCCACTTCATCACGTGTTTCCCAAACAGTTTCGAGGCATTGTCCTGCACTTCGTAGACATTGATGATCCGGCCCTGAGGAAACACTAGAAACTGACCCACACCCAACACGGATGGATCCTGAATGGCGATCTGAGGCGGGCAGGCACCCTGGTCTGCCAGTAAGCAGGTTGGGAAACCGCCGCCATCGAATCTCGAGAGGGCGCGCGAATAGCTAAATCGAACCTGGTTGAGCAGCGAGGGACTGAAAGTGTGAGTCAGGTCCAACCCGACCTGCTGGTTGCGACCAAAGACGGTATAGATCTGTCCCTGTGCACCAGCCGCTCCGCCGATCGGGAGGTTGGATTGCCCTTGCTGCTGGAACAGATAACGCCCGAAGAAACGATCTTTGTTGGTGAGCTGAACATCAACCCGTCCGGTACCCTCGTAATCATTGAAGGGCTGCGTCAGTGAGCGGGTCAGTTGCCCCATCTCGATTGGCACGGTCACGCCCCCAGGACCTGTCACAGGCACAGAGGTAATCCCGCTGAAGGTAGGCTTCCCTATTTTGAGAGTGGCCGGTCCCCATTGCGCCAGCGCCGCCACGGAGGGATTGTCAGGAAACGCCGTTTGCAGCTGCTGAATTCCAGTTGCATCCGGAGTAAGAGCTCCATTGGAAAAAATCGGAGCACCCGCGGACCTGTTGCGCTGAAAATTCCCTGACCCAAAGAACCACACTTTGTCACGCTTGATCGGGCCACCAATGGTGCCGCCGAATTGGTTCTGCACATATTGAGGCAGCTGTGGCTTCGTGCATCCCGTGCTGGGACTTACTCCCGCTGGGCAGAAGCCGAACAAAGGATTCTTCTCCTGGTTCTGTAGTGAGTCAAAGTGATCGCCTTGCCAGAATTCGTATCCAGTGCCGTGGAAAGCGTTGGTGCCTCCCTTCGTGACGTAGTTCACCACCCCGCCCATGTTGCGGCCATACTCGGCGTCGAAGTTGGTAACAACCTGCAACTCCGCGATTGCGTCCTGATTTCCGAAAAAGAATGACGGGCCGCCGATGGTGTTGTCATTATTATTCTGGCCGTCGAGCTGGAAATTATTGGAGCGTCCTCGCTGGCCGTTGATCGAAAGGGCGGCGCCGTTGGTATTTTCGAAGCCACCACTGCCGACCGAGGCAACACCGGGCGTAAACAGCACGAACGAATCGTAGGTATTGCCCAGAGGAACGCTGGCGACTTCCTGGGTGCCGAAGGTTTGCGAAAGCTGGTCGGTCGTGCTCTCGACTATGGGAGCTGCCCCTTCGACCGTGACGGTCTCGGAAGAGGTTCCCACATTGAGCTTGATGCCCCCCAGGGCAGAATCCTTGCCCACCGCGACAATCACGTTCTGCGCGTTGTACGCGGCAAACCCCTTCGCGTTCACAGTGACTCTGTAGGTGCCTGGAGGCAATGACGGGAGCTCAACCACGCCTCCATTCGAACTTGTGGTGGCGAAGACCCGGTTGGTTTCCACTTGCGTGGCGCGCACCTCGGCGCCGGCTACCACCGCTCCTTGCGGATCGAGGACGATCCCTGAGATGGAGCCTGTAACGATGCCCTGGCCGAAAACCAAGCCGTTCACCAGGAGCAACATGACGATGACAAGGGGCGCTGTCTTCTTCTCGAAAAACATTCGTAACATACAACCTCCAGACTTTTGTTGGTACTGAGCGACAGGTCTTCGCGCAGAAGTGATACCTTGGCTCGATCCTCCGGGATGCAATATCCTCGCCAAAGTTAGAGGTGGAGTTAGCTACTTGACCTTCATTTGCTGGAAGCAGGACAGAAACACTAAACGGGTTTTGTTTCTCGATTTTTTGTTTATGCAATGTTGAGGCGAGATATACAAACGCAGGTGCGAGTTCGGGCCCTCCATCCTAGACCCAGTCGCACAACGAGAATTTCGCGATAAATTATGCAGCCGTTATTCTGCTGATCGAAGGTAGCTTGTTTTCAGAGAGAACTTCGGAAAGATTGCGAAGGCGATCTTCATCGGCTGACGCTCAACGTGGTCCGCCAATCTTCAGAGACACCGGACACACCACAACAAGAGAATCGTTGTGACTTTGTTAGCTTCTCTTTTGAGCACCGAGGTAATTCACCGAGATGCGAGGGGAAGTCCCTTCATTACAAATCGAAGACAATCGCTTCCAGAAATCGTAAGAGGTGAGTTGATAAATACCAATATTGGTAGTCGGGATGAGTGCTTCCATTAACGCTGCAGCTACATCATCACAGGTCGTTACCTGCAACAAAATGGTTCGTGATCATGAAAGAGTATTGTTGATTCGGCGGGAAGCCTTGGCCCGGCGTCCGTTTATCGCGCGCCCAGCGACGCGTTATACATCGCGTCCATCAGGTCTTGCGAGTGCCCGTCATAGTCCGCGTCCAGCGACCACATGAATGTTCCCCCTAGCCCGCGCTGCCAGTCCACATACCACACGCGAAAATAGGTCGAGAACGCATCGTCGTAGGTGATGTATCCGTTCCCGCCATTCGTTCGCAGCATGAAGGGCACCATCGCGACCGGGTCGTAAAACGTTTGCCACCCATGCTGGTTGATCAAAGGTTTGAAGTCCGTGCCGTAGTTCCCGGACCGCACCGCCCAGTCGCACTCACCGTCTGCCGTCGACGCCGAGTTCGGACACAGTCCAAACTCCTGAGTGATGTTGCTGTAGCGGTAGCCGTAAAACGGTGTGCCCATATTAAGTTTCTTGGCTGGCATCTGCTTCAGGAATATATTGGCCGCTTCCTGCACGCTTCCGCCCGGCTGGCATTCAAAAGGAGCCGGATCGTGCCAATTCCAGAAGATCGGTGAATTCAGCTGCCCGTACGCCGTCCACGGCCCCGCGCAGTCGTACATCATGATGTTGACGTAATTGAGTGATTGTTGCAGATGCTTCAGGTCGTACCCGAAGCCGCCCCAAGGGGGGGCATCGATGGACAGCACGTAGCTCGGACTTGACTCCCTCAATTTCGACATCAGCGTGACCAGAAATACCCGGTCGGCTGTCGTCACAGGAAACTCCCAGTCAATGTCGACCCCGTCATACCCGTGCTGCTTCTCCATCGCAGCAATGTTGTCGACCAGCGTTTGCAGGGATCCACTGGCTTCGACGCCCGCAAAATCGCCGCCCAGCAAAAGCAACACTTTCACTCCCGCCGCGTGCGCGCGGAGATTCAAATCCGGTTCAATGAATCCTTTCGGCACCGACAAGTTGCCGTAAGCATCGAACGACACGCCTGCATGATTGATGTGCGTGAGCTTGTGATACGGAATCTGCGACGCCGCATACGGAGGAGTCTGAAACTTGCTCCACTCCCCGTAGTCCGCGACGACTCGCTTGGAAAGCTGATTCGGCAGCACGTCTTGCGCGCGAGCCTGGAACGAGAAGACTGAGGCGATGCTAGAGATGACAAGCAGCGAAGCCAGGCGCGAAAGGAACAGCAAAGAAGAGGTCATCGCGATCAACTCCGGTGAGAGAGTCTGAGGCCGGACAGCAGGAACAGCGTCCCAGCCCAAAATTTCAGAAATCTTATCACGGAATTGCCACGCCACCCTCGAGGATGCCCCATCCTTATCTCGCCGTCTATTGCCGAGATAGGGTGGGGATTTTGAGTTCCTGTGACGAAGAGAAACCGTGTAGAAAACGCTCTCCCTATTGCAGCGCCACATTCATCCCCAGGTTATGAGCCACGAACGACCATTCGTCCGCCGTTTGATCGATCACTTTCGAGATCGGCTTTCCCGCCCCATGTCCCGCCTTGGTCTCAATCCGAATCAGCACCGGAGCCGCTCCCGCCTGATCCGCCTGCATGGTCGCTGCGAACTTGAAACTATGTCCCGGCACCACGCGGTCATCGTGATCCGCGGTCGCAATCAGCGTCGGAGGATACTTCGTCCCCGCCTTCAGGTTATGTAGCGGCGAATACGCATACAGCGCCTTGAAATCGTCCGTGTCGTCGGACGATCCATAATCCGAAGTCCACGCCCATCCAATCGTGAACTTCTGAAATCGCAGCATGTCCATCACTCCCACCAGCGGCAGCGTCGCCCCGAACAGATCCGGACGCTGCGTCAACATTGCCCCGATCAACAGGCCGCCGTTGCTCCCTCCGCGGATCGCCAGCTTTGGCGTCGAAGTATATTTGTTCGCGATCAGCCACTCCGCCGCCGCGATGAAATCATCAAACACGTTCTGCTTCTTCGCCTTCGTCCCCGCCAGATGCCAATCTTCCCCATACTCCCCGCCGCCGCGCAGGTTCGGCTCCGCGTAGATACCTCCCATTTCCAGCCAAACCACGGTAGGAATGGAAAATCCAGGCGTCAGAGAAATGTCGAAGCCGCCGTACGCGTAGAGCAGCGTCGGATTCTGCCCATCGAGCTTCAATCCTTTTTTGTACGTCAGGAACATCGGAATGCGCGTCCCATCCTTGCTGTTGTAGAAGACCTGCTTGGTTTCATACTTCGCGGCGTCGAAATCAACCTTCGGCTGCTTGAAGATGGAACTTTTTCCCGTCTCCGGGTCGTAGCGATAAATCGTCGTTGGCGAGGTGAAACTGGTGAACGAATAGAACGTCTCCTTATCTTTTCTCTTCCCCCCGAATCCTGCCGCTGTCCCGATCCCCGGCAAATCTACATTGCGCAAGAATTTTCCCTGCAAGTTGTGAACCCGCACCTCCGTCTTCGCGTCCTTCAGATATCCGAGCAGGAACAGATTGTCCACCACGTTGACGTCTTCCAGCTTGTCGGCACCCTGCTCCACCACCGTTTTCCAGTTCGCCTTCTCCGGATGCCGCGTATCAATCGCGATCAGCTTTCCGCGCGGCGCGTCCAGGTCCGTGCGAATCCAGAACACAGGTCCGTCATTGTCGATAAACCGGTATTCCGCATCGAAATCATCGAGTAGTTTCACAACTTCCGAATCCGGTTTCGTCAGATCCTTGTAATAAAGCCGGTTTTTCGGCGACGTCCCCTGAAACACAAAGATCACCAGGTAGTGACCATCATTGGTGACCGAACCGCCGAAGCCCAATTCCTTATTGTCGGGACGCTCATAAATCAGTTTATCTTCCGATTGTGCTGCGCCCAGCTTGTGGTAGAAAAGCTTCTGGAAATAGTTCGTATCGCGTAGCGCCGTTCCCTTCGGTTCGTCATAGCGGCTGTAGTAAAAGCCTTTCCCATCCTTCGTCCACGAAGCTCCAGAAAACTTCACCCACTTGATCAGATCCGGAAGGTCTTTGCCCGTGTTCACGTCACGTACGTGCCAGTCCTGCCAATCTGATCCCGAAGCCGCCGTGCCGTAAGCCATGAGCTTGCCGTCATCGGTCACCGCCTCGCCCCCCAGCGCGACCGTGCCATCGGAAGAGAGCGTATTCGGATCCAGCAACTGCCGAGGTTCCGCATTCAACGACTCAGCCACCAGCAGCACATTCTGGTTCTGCAGCCCGTTGTTGTGCTGATAGAAATATCGCCCGCCCTGCTGTTGCGGGACGGTGAAGCGCTCAAAGTTCCACAGTTTCATCATCCGGTCGCGGATCGCCTTGCGATATGGAATCTGCTCCAGGTACCCAAACGTCAGCTTGTTCTCCTCCTCAACCCACGCATGCGTGTCGGCCGAGTCCGTGTCCTCCAGCCAACGATACGGATCCGCTACCTTCACCCCGTGATAGTCATCCACTTGCTCGACGGTCTTAGGTTTCGGATACGCCAGAACTCCAGCACCGTCTTGAGCGGCCAGTTGATAGGTGGCTACTGCGAGAAAGACAAAACAGAGAGTGGATGTGTGGGCAAGTTTCATTTGAAACCTCGGACGAAGATAGCTGCACGGGCCACATCAGCTTTTACTCACGGATCCCAACACCGTCAAGCGGAAAAATTCCCGAGGGTGCCCAACCCTTGTCCCAAGTTCTGCGACAGGGTGGGGACTTTGATTTTGCGAGTAGTACCACATCGCAGGCGTACTGCTATTTCGAGAATCAGAAATTTCCCGCAATGGACTCCCCCCATGCTTGGGCTGATATGATTTCCTCCGCCCCAGGAGTATCCATGCCGAAGGTCACTTCCTTCCTCGCGGATCGCGCCTGTTTGCAGTGCATGATGAAAACCATGCTGCAGATCGACAAAATTGATATCGGAGGTCTCAAGCGAGCCTATGCCGGCGAGTAAGAAGAAGAGCAGCAAGAAGAAGCGCAAAAAGAATTCCCGACAATCCACCCCAACGCGCAAATCCGCGTCGATTATGACGACCATCGCGCCCTGGCTTTGTGTTCGCGGCGGCGCTCGCGCCATCGAATTCTACAAAGCAGCTCTTGGAGCGACTGAATTATTCCGCATGGGAGGTGGCGACAGCGCGGTTGCCAGGTTGTCGGTCGCGGGCGCCGAATTCTGGCTCAGTGACGAATCGCCCGAACACCATAACTACAGCCCCGAATCATTGGGGGGCATCACAGTACGAATCATCCTGACGGTTGCTGACCCCGATGCTGTATTCGCCCGAGCTATCAAAGCCGGCGCCAGGGAAGTCTATCCGGTAACCGAAGAGCACGATTGGCGCATCGGCCGCGTTGTCGATCCCTTCGGCCATCACTGGGAAATCGGCTGCCCGCTGTCTTAATCGCAACACGAAAGAATAGGCCTATTCCTTTCGTGCCCTGCGTGCTTAATGCTTTTGCCGGCGGGTCTGCACAGTCGCGAGCCATCTCCCCTGATCGCTGTACTCGATCCAGAATTTCCTGGTAGCTACTACACTCTCTGACCTGCCAACCTCCAAATTCTCTCGCCGCATCTGATCCTTGCAACTCGACTTCCGCTTACTGGCCCGCTCCCCAGATTCGAGTCGCACATATCCTCTATGCATTTCTGGTGGCTTCCCGGTCCTCCTCCTCGTCGCAGACGCGTAACGTTCCGACTGAACCCATCGCAGTGGCTCTATTTCCAGACCAGCAAACTTCTCTGTTGCAGGAGCTTCCGTAAAGCCCGGATGCAGACGAAGATATTCCCCTTTCGATGATGGGCGATTGAGAAGAACCTGAAAGGGAACTACCGCGACTTGCTCTGCGGCGAAAGCGCCGCCACCCGCAGCAACATCTTCCGATCGCTGCTATGCGCATCATGACAATCGATGCACCGGCCTTTCACCGCCGGCACATGCTCCCGCAACGCCGTCGACTCCTGATGGCACGCGAAACATATTTTCTGCTTGGGCATCGACAGGCTCACCATCGTCAGGTCGCCCTGCGTCTGAGTCACGTGGCAGACGTCGCACGAGCTCGCCATTACCGAATGCACAGACTTCCCGCGTACCTTCGCCGCATGACACGACGTGCAGTCCGCATCCTTCGGCACAACTCCGGGATGCTCGACAGCGACCGCCGGGGTAACTCCAACCAAAAGGAGCGAGGCTGTGAGAATGCAGATCCTGGGGTTCATAGCGACCCGCCATTCTAGTCACGAGTCAGGCCGCATTCACTACTAAGAATCAACTACTGTGGTGGAGGCGCCGCATCCGGAGGAGGTGCTGGCGGAGTTTTCTCCCCCTTGATCAGCGGATCCTCGCTGATCCCCGCACTCTTCAGCAAATCGGTCCTCACTTCGACTTTCTGCCGGGCCACTGGGCTGATCTGCGTCTCAAATGTCTGATATCCCGGCAGCGCGATCTTGATCGTATGAGAACCCGGAGCAACCAGTAATCCTCGCCCGAGTCCTTGAAATTCGGCCACATGTCCCACGAACAATCCGTCAACAAACACAGCTGCCCGCGTGGGATTCACCGCGATCTTAACCTCCGATGTCACCGCAGGCATGGCGCCCGTCGGACCCCTCTCCATCGCCACAAAGACCACCCGCTTCTCGCCCGGCTTGATCTCGACCCGCGCGATGAAGTCACGATATCCATTCTGACGGACAGTGATCGTATGTTCACCGGGCAGTAGCAGAACCTTCTTCGATCCCTTCAACTCCTTCAGATATCCCACGTACTGTCCGTCGACCCACACGCCGGACGTCTTCTCCACTTTCGATTTTCCCTCGAATTCGATCTCTCCCATCACCTGGTTTCCGGCATAGATCGCGGGTGTGACCAGGAGAGCGGTAATCGTCAACAGCAACCACAAGCGCAGTCTCATAAGTATTTTGGCTTGGGCGCGACGGAGGCCGCGGCGCACTTATGCCCTACAAATCAGATGCCAATAGAGCCATATAGTCTGACGCAAAAAGAAACCCGGCATGATTGCAATGTTCTCCCGTGTAAGGTGAATTCCCTACTTTGAAAGGGCACGGCGTTCCCTTGCCGTAAGATGCTACAATTTGCGCCCACACGCGCGAGGTGAACCGTGGCCAACCCACTCGTCCTCCTTCACGGGCCGTAAACGCATGTGAGAGTGGTCACGATGGTACAAATGGGCCATGTCCCCAAACCAACGGGCCATTCCTTTCGTGGCGTAACTCCTCTAACGTAACCGGAAATACTTCAAGAAAGCGTGTGAACGGCTGAATGCCGCTCCGTGCCTCCCTGACAGGCACGAACGCTTGGCTCCCGTCTGACGTCGAATAACGCGGGCGAGAGTCGAAAGTTAGGAGTTCAAGCGAGAATGTCGCAAGAGGTCATCCGCTGCCCCTATTGTGTGCAGGGCGGCGAATTCCAGCCCATGTTCGCGCAATCGGAGAACGCATTCGCTTGCCTGAAATGCGGCCATATCTCGTCACCCGAAGATCCTCATCTGCGCTGTGCCTGCTCGAGATGCCGCGAAGTGAGTCGCATCACCAACCGTTTGTCGCGCGACCGTGCAGGAATGGAAGCCGCCATCAGCTAACTTTCCTCGTAGACGTTTCCCGAGAGCGCTGCTTTTGCGCACCCTTCTCGCATTCCTCGATAGCCAAACGTACCTTTCTAGTAACTACAGGAAATTCTGTATTCGCATCACCGTGAAGATTTGAGAACAATCTACCGAGGGTCCATTTCCCAAGCAAAGTGCCCTGACTGCCCCTACTCGCAATTCATCTGTAATGCACTTGCTGTAGACTCTAGGCCAAAATGGCGAAATCCGCTTTGGATCATAATCATGCGCTTGATCGAACCCTCCCGAAAGCCCCCACCGGGATTCAGGGTCTCGATGAGATTACCCATGGAGGGTTTCCTCGTGGCAGGCCCACACTCGTGTGCGGGAGTGCGGGATGCGGGAAAACTCTGCTGGCCATGGAATTCCTGGTGCGCGGCGCCACCGAATACGACGAGCCCGGCGTATTCATGGCATTTGAGGAGAGCACGGAGGAGTTATCGCAGAACGTCCGCTCACTCGGTTTCGACCTCAATAAACTCGTCAGGCGCAAGAAACTCGTTCTCGATTTCGTCCGCGTCGAAAGAAGCGAAATTGAGGAAACCGGTGAATACGACCTTGAAGGATTGTTCATCCGCCTGAATGCTGCCATAGAATCCATCGGCGCCAAGCGCGTCGTGCTCGACACCATCGAGGCGCTCTTTTCCGGCCTGCAGGATGAAGGCATTCTCCGCGCCGAATTGCGCCGTCTCTTCCGCTGGCTGAAAGACAAGGGTGTGACCGCGATCATCACCGGCGAGCGCGGAGACGGTACTCTCACCCGTCGCGGTCTCGAAGAATACGTCTCCGACTGCGTCATCGTCCTCGATCATCGCGTGACCGATCAGATCTCCACCCGCCGCATGCGCATCGTGAAATACCGCGGCACCACGCACGGTACCAATGAATATCCGTTTCTCATCGACGAAGACGGGTTCAGTGTTCTGCCCATCACCTCTCTCGGCCTGCAGCACGAAGTGAGTAACGAGCGCATTTCGACCGGCGTCCCTCGCCTCGACGCGATGGTTGGCGGGAAAGGCTTCTATCGTGGCAGCACGATCCTGGTTTCAGGTACCGCCGGAACGGGCAAGACCAGCATGGCAGCACAGTTTGTCGCCGCCGCCTGCTCCCGCGGCGAGCGTTGCCTGTATTTTGCCTTTGAGGAATCGCCCGGGCAGTTCATCCGTAACACGGGTTCGATAGGCCTCAATCTTGGCAAGTGCGTCAAGAACGGTCTCCTGCACATCCACTCCAGCCGCGCGACCTTTTACGGATTGGAGATGCATCTCGCGCAGATTCACAAGCTCGTGCAGCAGGTGAAGCCCGACATCGTCGTGATCGATCCCATTGGTTCACTGATCGGCGCCGGCGCCATGCATGACGCCAACTCGATGGTGATCCGCCTGGTCGACTTCCTGAAGCTTAAGGGCATTACAGCTATGCTCACCAATCTGACCAGCGGCGGCGATGCCTTGGAGCGAACCGATGTTGCTATCTCCTCGATTGTTGATTCCTGGATTCTTCTGCGCGATATCGAAGTCGGCGGGGAACGTAACCGCGCCATGTACGTCCTCAAATCGCGTGGTATGAGCCATTCCAATCAGCTGCGGGAGTTCCTTTTGACCGATCACGGGATAGAGTTGCTCGACGTCTTTGTCGGGCCAGAGGGCATGCTGACCGGATCCTCCCGGGTCAGCCTCGAGGCTCGCGAGAGAGCTGCCACCCTCACCCTGAAGCAAGAAGCCGAACGCAAGGAACGGGAGCGTCAAGGGAGGCGTGAGGCCCTGGAGGCGAAAATCGTTGCCATGCGCAAGGACTTCGAAGCCGAAGACGCCGAGAGCACTCTGACCGCCACCCAGGAATTGGCTCGCCAGCAGAAACTGGACAAGAACCGGCGGGACATCGCCGTCAGCCGCCAAGCCGATGCAGATAATGGATTCGCTCGCCGGAGAAGGCAGCATTCGCGATGAAAAAAAAGGCCAACTCGCAGAAGAAAGCACCCCTCAGTCTCAGTGAAATTACCCGTAACGAGTCTGAACTCGACGTCCAAAAGTGGGATCTGCGGCTCTACGTTGCTGGACAGACGCCGCGCTCCATCGCCGCGTTCGCCAACCTCAAACGCCTCTGCGAAGAACACCTCTCGGGACGTTACACTATCGAGGTCATCGATTTGCTGAAGCATCCGCAACTGGCCTCTGGCGATCAAATCGTTGCCATCCCCACCCTGGTGCGCAAGTTGCCCCAGCCGATCCGCAAAATTGTGGGCGACCTAGGGGATACGGAGCGCGCCCTCGTCGGCCTGCAATTGCGCCCGGGAAAGGCTTAAATGGCGTGTTGCAGGCACTTGATTTTGAGAGATAATGACAGCAACAGCTAGCCGGGATGTGACCCATGGGGAACAACGTAATAATTCCTGCAAACACTCTTACTGAAGATGGAGCGCAGATCATCGATGCCATCCGCAGCGGCTGCGTCGATGCTTTTGTCGTCGAGGACCGCGAGGGCCATGCGGTCTACACGCTGCAGAATGTTGACCTGCCCTACAGCACACTGGTCCAGCGAATGCAGCAGGGCGCGGCCATGCTCGACGCCAGTGGCCAGATCGTCTACTGCAATCCCAGTCTTGCGGCGCTGTTCGGTGCATCCGTCGAGTCGCTGATCGGGTCTCGCCTCCAGGATCGCGTTCACTCCGATGATGCCGCACTGTTTCAGCAACTCCTCGAACCAGGCGTGGCTCACACCAGCGAAGGGGAAGTGCGTCTCCGTAAACTGGACGACAGCGTCTTGGCAGCCCGTGTGTCGCTCACAACACTTTCGCGTGACGGATCGGTGACTGGCGTTCTCGTTACTGACCTCACGACAGAAAAGCAAAACGCCGAACTGGTCTCCCGCATCCAGAGGCTCCAGGACGAAGAGCGTCGCAGCATCGCCCGTGAACTGCACGATAGCGTTGGACAGTTGCTCGCTGCCGTTACAATGAGTCTCGCGTCGGCGCGAACGGAAGCTGGAAAGTCGAATAGCCCGGTCGCCGCGATGCTCGATGACAGCTCGGTGATGGTTGCGCAGGTCAGCAAGGAGATCCGAACCATCTCGCACCTGCTGCATCCTCCGCTGCTCGACGTGGCAGGGCTCTGCTCGGCCATTCGTTGGTATGTCGACGGATTCTCCGAGCGCAGCCACATCAAAGTTGATCTCGATTTGGCCGCTGATCTAGGCCGTCTTTCGACGGACGCCGAAATCGCAATTTTCCGCGTTGTTCAGGAATGTCTCACCAACGTCTACCGGCACTCGGGCAGCAGTTGGTGTTCGCTGAAACTCGAGCGGCAGCCCGATATGCTGCGCCTCGAAATCTGCGACAGCGGTTGTGGAATGCCCACGCCCATCAATGGATTTCGGCCCACAGGTGTCGGTCTCAGAGGAATGGAAGAACGTCTGCGCCAGCTCGGCGGAACTCTCAAAATCGATTCCACCGGCAACGGAACGACCATTGTGGCAATGCTACCGGTCTCCGAAGCAGGAGCTGAAGGCGCGGCCTGATCGCTCTCCTGAATTTACGCCCAGCTCTTGCCGAGAGCCAGTATTCGGCTTCGTCCCAAAAAATCCGGATGCTCCCTTTGTTGGTGAAAATGGCTTCACTCCGGAGTATGATCTTTCCCTTTCCAACCCTTTCCGGAACAACGTCGCGCGACTGACAGGCTGCTGAGCCCGATGAACTAACGAGTCTGGATCATATATATGGACATTCCGTCCAGTTCCATATCTGCACAAATACACGGCACGTTCCTGGACCGCCAAATCAATCGCACCAACCGCAATCTCCTGCTCGT
>DATEHP010000419.1:0-7369 GCA_035279505.1 Candidatus Sulfotelmatobacter sp.
GGCGCGAAAAGTGTGTCGATCTTGTAATGGCCGGCGCGCAGAGCATTTTCTGCTGCATCGGCGAAGGAACGGCGGTAGACGGCACAGAGGGGCTGAAATCCTCCGGCGGCGCGGGCCAGAGTTACGTTGGCGTCGGAACTCGTTGCGCGGGAGGTGATGTAGTCGAGCAACGCTAAGGAGACGAATGGGACGTCTACGGCGAGAATGAGGTTCAGGTCAGTGCAGGACGAGCGGAGCGCGGTGTGGATTCCCCCGAGTGGGCCGCAGCCGGGGAAGATGTCTTCAATGGTCGGGGAGAAGGGCGCGAACTTTGCGGGATCGCCGATGATGTGGACGTTGGAAGTTAATTGTCGCGCGAGATCGAGCATGCGGGATAGCAGAGTGCGTCCGTCGAGCAGGACGAATGCTTTGTCGGTGCCCATGCGCGTGCTCTTGCCGCCCGCCAGGATGAAAGCCGAGAGGTCGGTTTCCATTGAGCGATGATACAGCCTCAGTGGTTGGCGTCCGGGGGCAAAGTCTTTCAGCACTAAAGACACCGAGGGGCACGAAGGAAAATCTTGCGCGTTCAGGAGGTCTTAAAGCTTTTGGTGACAATTTGGCGCTGTCCTGAAAGGCCGCTTGCACGAAAGTAACCTATCCAAAGTTAGGGGTTCGGGCGATGATGGACCTGCGTCCGGCTGCTTCTCTGACCCGGAAGTAAACAATCATGCCGCAAAAGCTGATGGATGTGTTTATGCTTGGGCGCTGCTCCCACGAGTTCTCCTGGCCTCGCCGTAGTGCCGACGGAAACTACTACCAGGTTTGCCTGTTGTGTGCCGCGGAATACAAGTATGACTGGGCGACGATGCGCCGGACCGAGCGCGTGGAGCATGCCAAGCCCGAGACGGGGATCCGGCGAAGTCATCCGCGGGAGAAGCGTCCGTCATGGGTGCCGCGTGCCCGCCGTCTGAAGCTCGATATTCCCCTGCGTTATCGCGTCAACAAGACCAGCTCGTGGTATGAGGGGATCATCGAGAACATCAGCCAGAGCGGCGTGCTTTTCGCCGGGCCGCAAGGACTACCGGTGAATGCGTTGATTGAGATGGTGTTTGAGATGCCGGAAGAAATCTCCGGACAGAAGAACTCGAATGTCGTGTGCCAGGGCCGCGTGATGCGCGCGAAAGACGCGCCGCCAGTCGAAGAGGGCAACATCGGGTTGGCGGCGTCCATCGTCGACTACAAGTTCATCCACTAAAGGCTTTAATAACTTCTGCCCTCACCGGAGCGCC
Source organism: Candidatus Sulfotelmatobacter sp. (assembly GCA_035279505.1). GTDB lineage: Bacteria > Acidobacteriota > Terriglobia > Terriglobales > Acidobacteriaceae > Sulfotelmatobacter. The sequence continues at coordinate 1,269 of DATEHP010000419.1, forward strand.
GTCGTTTCTCCGCAGCGTGTTTAGGGCTGTTGTCCTGCCTTGAGGGAAGCAAGCGCGTTGCGGACGCTTTCGGCCTGAGGGCTATCGGGCTTTTCGATCAAGAACAGCTGAAACTGCAGCATCGCCGCCCCGGGATGATTCTGCATCCCAAGCACCTTGCCAGCCATGATGTGTACCTCCGCGAATTGTTGGTGATTAGGCAGGGCATGGGTACGCTCAACGTCGACTAGAGCCTTATCGTATTCCTTGTTCGCGAACTCCGTGGTGGCGAGCAGGGCGACGGCGTCGAGCATGGATGGATTCACGGCAATTGCTTTCTGCAGCAAGGACTCCGATCCCGCGTAGTCCTGGTCCTGAACATCCAAACGCGCCAGATCTACGTATGCCGGCAAGAAAGTAGTGTCCGCCTGGATCGACTTCGAGAACAATTCTCTGGCCTTACTACGGTTGGAGCCCTTGATCGCAATCGCTCCCAACATGTCATAGGCACGCGCATAGCGCGGATATTCGGCAACGGCTTTTTCGAAATGAGCTGCGGCCTTCTCCATGTCCCCCTTGGAGTACGCGTCCAGCCCTTTTTTCATTTCGCTGCTTGCGTTCTTGGGAATATTCAATTCGCTGACGGAAACGGTGGACGATCCGGGCGTCGATTCTCCCTTTTGGTTCTGAAGTTTCACATGAACGGTCTCGTTGTGCAGTTGTTCAAGAGGATTGATCTCGAAGTACGGAGTGGTTACGGCCTCGAAGCCCAAACCGGACACTTTCACGCAGTACGACGTTCCACTTGTGACTCGAAATTGCGCGGGCTCATTCCCGGTAATATGGACCGTCGCAACCGGTCCTCGCGGGGCAATCAACTCAACCTGAATGGGGGCCTCGATGCTCCGCTCGTCGTTGGTGCGAACGTGCACCATTAGATCAGCGTTGTCCCTAACGTCGGTTTGCGCGACAAGGAAGGACGAGAGCGCCAGGAGTGCCAGGACGGGCGCGATCGATCGAGTCATAATTCCTCCCCAAGCCCGCCCTTTCGATGGGTTCGACGCGATACGTTGGTAGGCCCGGCAGGAATCGAACCTGCAACCCTCGGATTAGAAATCCGATGCTCTGTCCGTTTGAGCTACGGGCCCTTGCAATAACCAAGTTTAACCTATGTGGTTCCGCGGTCGCTGCGCAACTTTCCTGCATTTACATCTGCATGGACGCCTCGGAGCATCTAAACTGACGGGGATGCCGGCGGCGGTTTCCGACTGGCCGGTGTCGGGAGTCGAACGTATGAAAAGAAATTCTCCGCTTATTATCAGTTTCTTAATGGCTCTTATTTTGGGAATTGGAGTCGGCTGCGCGAAGAAACCAGACGACACGAAGATATCCAGTGAGATTCAAAGCAAGTTCAGCCAGGATTCTGGACTGGGAAGCAAGCAACTTGCGGTAAAGGCCGAGGACGGTGTGGTCACACTGTCGGGCCGGGTAGACAATGACGCGCAGCGCGAAGCGGCGGGGAAGCAAGCCGCCAGCATCGCGGGCGTCAAAACGGTGATCAACAATCTCGAAGTCAGCAATATCGGGAAGCCGAGCGTGGTTGCGGATATGGCTGCTCCGGCGGTTACTCCTCCGGCGGCCAGCGCTCCCGCGGAGAATTCTCCTCCGCCGAGCGCAAGCAAGGCGATCAAGGCTTCCAAATCCAGTAAGGCCCGCCACGATTCGGGAGCAAACAAGAAATCACCGGATGATGCTGCGGGTGATTCTGCCGCCCTGACGGGCGCAGACGGTGCCCCGGGGCAGATTTACAATAACGCTCCGCCTCCGGCCGAAAATACAACGACTGCGCAGGAGTCGCCTCCGCCTCCCGCTCCCAAGAAGCTGATCATCGATCAGGGGACGCAGTTGACGGTGCGGCTTATTGATGCCATCGACAGCGAGAAGAATCAGACCGGGGACACGTTTCATGCGACGCTGAATGCGCCTCTGACGTCTGACGGTGAAGAAGCGGTGCCGGCGGGAGTGGAACTGGTCGGACACCTGATCGAAGTGAAGAGCGCCGGCAAGTTCGCGGGACAGTCCTCGGTGGTGATGCAGCTCGACAGCCTGACGTCCGGTGGCAAAACCTACAACATCCAGACCGATCAATACTCGAAGAAAGGCAGTTCGCGCGGAAAGAATACCGCCGAGAAGGTGGGCGCGGGTGCGGCAATCGGCGGCATCATCGGGGCGATTGCGGGAGGCGGCAAGGGAGCAGCGATCGGCGCGGCGGCGGGAGCCGGGGTTGGAGGCGGCGTTCAGGCTGCGGGCAAAAGCCAGCAGATCAAATTGCCGTCGGAGACGGTGCTGAACTTTACCTTGCAACAGCCGGTCACGGTGGTGCAGGCGGCGCCGGGTGACGCGAACCGGCAGAGGTTAACTGGTCAGCAGTAAGGCGGGCTGGATTGCAGCCGGCCGCCATCCAGCCTGTGTCTTCGTTCGCACGGATCAGATCGCACGGATCGACGAGTGCTCATCTTCGGCAGCCGATCCGTCTCACCAGTCGGGGAGGGTATAAGACTGATCGACCCGCCGGACGCATGCCCGCGTACGACGGAAACCGGAGGAATGCGTCCTGCGCGAACATTTAAACCCTGAATTCGATGCGCATCGCCAACGCACATGGAGACTGATGCCATGTAGTTGTGACTCCTTGGGCTAGGCGACGGTTACTTTAGTAACGCCTCCGATTCCGTATGTCTTGATCGGGTTCGCCGTTCGGAGGACTATGCGATTAACGTCTTCCAGCGCAATCCGGGGTTTTGACTTTGTTGTTGCATTGCTCATCTTTCGGTGTACATTCCCCGCTAAAACTTGGTGGCCCAATAGTTGGGACACGCGCCAGCCGCGTAGAGTTCCGAAAGGGCCGCGACGGAACCGTCATCGCATTCGAAAACTGCGGATGCGAGGCCGAAGCGAATACATTCCGACCTTGTCGGATGCACCAAGGAGATGCACGCCAAGCGGCGAGACTTAAAGCTGAGGCTCGATATCATAGCATTCAGAAATGCTGTCAGGACCGATTTTGCGTTTAATCGACTCATACGCGGCCTAATTCAATCATGCGATGCGCAACGAATGGACAGACAAGAATCCGATTCAACTTGTTCGCCAGTCGGCAAAACGTGAAAGTGCTCCAGACGTTTTGACAGCCGAAGAAATCAAGTCTTTGCTGTCGAAGCTTGAGGGCGCATATTACGTGATGGTCTTTCTCGCCGCTGTGACTGGACTGCGCGTCAGTGAACTGCTGGCTCTGAAGTGGGAAGACATCGATTTTGCAGCGGGAGAAATTCGCCTTACCCGCGCAATCGTTGTCAGCATGTAGGCCCACTGAAGACCGAAGCATCACAGAACCCCGTACCGATGGATGAGGGATTGTCGGCGCTGCTGCTGGACTGGCGCGGACGTTGCCCTTACAATCAAGAGAGCGATTATGTTTTCGCGTCCGCTGAGAAGCATGGCAGTCAACCGCTGTGGCCTAGCTTGGCAATGTCGAAACACATTCGACCCGCTGCAAGGCTGGCCGGGATTACAAAGCATGTTCGCTGGTACGTATTCAGACACTCTTTCGCTACACTCCTGAAAGGGAACGGTGAGGACGTGAAGACTGTGCAGGAATCTTTGCGGCGCGCGGACACAAAGTGACGTTGGACGTATACACGCAAGGGTTGATGCTCTGAAGCGTTCGGCACGACGCAAAGTGATCGAAGCTATTGTTGTGGACCCAAGTGGACCCACGCCAACCGCGACGATTGCCGCAAGTGCCTGATTCTACGGTGAGGGCGCGTAGCTCAGTTGGTAGAGCAATGCCCTTTTAAGGCATGGGTCGCAGGTTCGAGTCCTGCCGCGCTCACCAAGAACTCCTTTCGGTTCATTGGATTGCATCGCTTCCGGCGTTTTGCGCCAAGAGATGCTGACCCACACCCAACCCACAACTCTCAAACCAGCGCACCTGAACGTCGCGCATCTCGACTGTGACCACCTGAGCGTACTTGCTCAGCATGATCTCCGGCCCTGCGTGTCGCATGTTTCCTTGGGCGGTCTTCACATCGGTCTTGTCGATGGACACCATCCAAGTAGCCATGCTGGAGCGCAGAGAGTGCAACCCGAACCGTTGACCTTCAACAATCTGGATTCCTGCTGCCAGAGCAGCCGGACGCAAGTGATCAGTGACAAAGATTCCGGCGCACATTGGAACCGACCCACGCATCTTGAACGAGGGAAAAACCCAGTCCTCGTCTTGGGCGTATGGGGTGTTTCGACGCCACTCGTGGAGGAACCACGCCAACTGCGGGGACATTGCAACCGGAGCTTTCGACGCTTTCGTTTTTGGTTTGTCGATGCATGCGGCTGTCCAACGACGCTCGATTTTGATCTGGTTTCTGTCCCAGTTAATGTCGCGCCATTTCAGACCGCACGCTTCGGAAGCCCGGATCGCGGTTGATGCACAGACCAAAACGAGCATCTGGTGCATCGGATTCGGCAGCAGCGCGATGATTTCCTTCACCTGCTCCGGCTCCACGATCACGGGAACATAATCCGACCCCACATCTTCAAGCCTCCAGCCAGTAGCCGGATTCGTGGTCACGAGACCCTCGAACTGCGCCCAGTTGTAAATCGTGCCGATCATAGTCTTGATCTTCGAGATCGTAGGCCCGGCAAGTTCCCCATCATCCCGCAGCAGGTATAACCAGTCGCGGAGATCACGTTTTGTGATTGAGTCCGCAGCCCGATTACCCCATTGAGGCATGATGTGGTTCTTGACGTAAGACTTCGTGCTATCTGTAGTGGTCTTCGCACGACGGGAATCTTTGACCGTCTCCCAGCTTCGGATCGAAAGATCGTACTCAAGCCCGTGTACCTTGTTCATGTACTCGGTCAAGACCCGCGTCATTATGACCTCGGTTCCTGCGTCTTTGTTGATGAACGCCCGGATACCGAGCCGATCCACTTCCTTCCAAGCGTCCTCCTTGGTCGGATACTCTATCAGCGAGCCGAGGATAGTGCCGTTCTCAACTCGCCGACCGTCTTTCCGAACTCGAAATCTCAACAGCCACATCCGACACTTCTTGCCTTGCTTAACACGCCAGACCTTCTTTAGACTCCCGTTTTGGTATGCCATCACTGGCCTCCTTTGCGGGAGCCGCCGTCGTTGATTGTACGGTTGCCGTCAGTCTTTGCGCTATGGTTGCCGCCATTGCCTACCATCCAACCGTGAAGCTCACTCAGCAAATAGCGCCACGTCCGGCGCGTACCCGATCCGGGTAGGGGGTGGGCTGGGACTTTCCCGTGGATAGAAAGCTTCAGGAGATACTTGCGCGAGCAAGACAGGTATTGGGCTGCCTTCTCAGCATCAACGAAGCGCTCCGGCTGGTTAGGTAGATTGTTTACGCCAGACGAATCTGGCTGCGATGTAAAGCGGTTCACGAACACACTCCTCGGCTCGCGCCGGGGAATTCCGGCGTCAAAGCCGAGGGGAACAAGGACACCGCCTCAGGATTTGGATTTGTGCCTCGTGGCGCTTGGCGGTCGCCGTGCGACCTTTAAGCGTTTGGAGGACATAATAGGTAATACTCGGTTCTCGGGAATGTTGCGTTCATTTACACCGAACTCCGCAGCAACGGGTGACGGCTGAGTTCGCGATCTCCGCTGTCCAAGTCTTCTAGCGATAATTTGCCCGCCCAGAATGACACACTTTGTCACTGAGATATCCTCACGGAAGCGCCTCACCGCCGCCGAGAAAAATAACAGCGCATCAAAAACCATCAAATTAGAGCACACGCGAAAAGCCGTGCCCAGAGCCTCGTCCCCGAATATTTCCTGAGTTCCTCGGCATCCAACACTTAGACCGGGAGGCGCAAGCCTACGCACGCCGCGTCAGCGGCGGACCTTGGAGGGACTCGGTACTTCAAAAAGAAGTGCAGGAGTCCGTCTATGTCGGGAGTCAATGCCGAGCCGTCAACAGTACCAGCGGGCACCGCGTCCGCTGCCGTTACCTCTTCCGAATCGGGAGAGGTTGATCAGTCGAGGATTTCCGATCAAGAAAGCCGCGAGTCGCAGTCCATCACTGCGAACTCAATTCA
>DATEHP010000420.1:0-6689 GCA_035279505.1 Candidatus Sulfotelmatobacter sp.
CGATCGGGTTAAGTTTCTCCTCGGTAAAGTAGTTCTTCACTTCTTTGACGAGACACGCTGGAAGCGGACGCTGAGAGGCGTCCAATGATCCGCTCGGATCTTCGGTGAAAGCGCGGTGAAGATCTTCTCCTCCAAGCGCCGTTGGACTGCGGCGGCAGCATTGGTGCTGCTGGCGCTGTTCCTTGTGCGACCGGGCGCATCCCGCCTGAAATCCAGGATCATTGCGTCTCTCAGCGCGGCCGTGGGGCGTCCGGTTGACCTGGGCTCGGTTCATATACGGCTGCTGCCTCAACCGGGTTTTGATCTGGAGAATCTGGTGGTGTACGACGATCCTGCATTCGGCTCTGAGCCCATCCTGCGGGCAAGCGCGGTAACGGCGGATCTTCGGCTACGTTCGTTGCTGCGGGGAAGGCTTGAAGTATCGAAGCTTGACCTGACAGAACCGAGTCTCAACCTCGTGCACCACGGCGGCGGCGGATGGAACCTTCAGAGCCTGCTGGAGCGCGCGGCACGCACGCCGCTGGCGCCTACCGGAAAAATGAAGTCGGAGCCGAGGCCGAGTTTCCCGTACATCGAGGGAACATCAGGCCGGATCAATTTCAAGAATGGCCAAGAGAAAAAACCCTACGCGCTGACGAATGCGGATTTTTCATTGTGGCAGGAGTCAGAAGATACCTGGGGTGTCCGGCTTAAGGCTCTGCCGTTCCGCAGTGACATGAATTTGAACGACACGGGACAACTGCAGCTGAGCGGCACCTGGCAACGCGCTGGAACTTTCCGCGACACTCCAGTGCAGTTTGACGTCGAGTGGGCCCGCGCGCAGTTGGGGCAGATCACAAAATTCTTCGCCGGGAATGACTGGGGCTGGCGTGGGGACATTCGATTTAACGCCACGGTCACGGGAACCCCTGTGCTGCTGAAAATATCGAGCACGGTCTCTGCGGATGATTTCCGGCGCTACGACATTGCGAGCGGTGCCTCGCTGCGCATGGCCGGACGCTGCGACGGGGAGTACAGCACGCAGGAGCATGAGTTCCACCAGATCGCCTGCATCGCTCCAGTGGGAGCGGGGCTGCTGGCCATTACAGGAGACACAGGCGTTCCGGGCAGGCATAAGCATCACCTGACTGTGACGGCGCAGGATCTGCCTGCAAGCGCGATCGGCGCACTCGCACGTCGGGCGAAGAAAGACCTGCCTGAGGACTTGCTGCTGGGGGGTATGCTACAGGGCAAGCTCACGGTTTCAGAGAATGCCGCCACGGGTGTCGAGTCTCGCGTGGAAGGGCATGGTGAGATTGCCGGCCTGCGATTGAGTTCTATATCCGAGAAGGTTGAACTGGGTCCGGTTACGGTTCCAATCATTCTGACAGGCCAGACGGCCAGCATTGCAAAAGACCCGTTAAGGACGCAATCGTTGCGACGTGCGCAATTCGAGTTGGGGCCGTTCGCACTCGATCGCGCACGGGCGGGAGGCGCGGCCGTTCGCGGATGGGTCGACCGCTCGGGATATGGCTTCACCATTCTTGGCGATGCCGAGGTGGGCAGGACTCTACGGTTGGCGAGAACGTTTGGAATCCGCACGCTAAACTCCGCAGCCGACGGCACGGCACAACTGAACCTGCAAATTACAGGATCGTGGATGGGCCAGGGCGGAACGGCTGCGTTTGCGGGACCGCAGGTCACCGGATCGGCAAAATTGCGGAACGTTCGCTTCGGTCTGCGCGGATCGGGCGAACCGGTGGAGATCTCATCGGCCGAAATGCAACTCGCGCCGAGCGTAGTGCGCGTTGGGAAGTTAAATCTGAAGGCTGCGGGGGCCGTTTGGAAAGGATCCGTGGAAATGCCGCGCGGCTGCGGGATTCCGGAGAATTGTCAGGTTCATTTCCAGCTCAATACCGACGAGATCTCGCTGAACGAAGTCAACGAGTGGGTGAATCCCAGTCCGAAAAGCCGGCCCTGGTATCGCCTGGGAACTGCGCGGCCGGCGCCGTCGCTTTTGGCGCGGGTGCGCGCATCCGGGCGAGTGACATCCGACCGCTTTGTGCTGCGCGGCGTCATGGCGTCCAAACTGTCGGCGAATGTCAACCTCGATGCAGGAAAACTGGAGGTCACCTCGGTCGACGCAGACCTTCTTGGTGGTAAGCATCGGGGGGAATGGCGGGCGGACTTCGGCGTGAAACCAGCCGTGTGCCGGGGGAGCGGCAGTCTGACAGGAATTTCCCTCGAGAACATTTCCCGGTTGATGAAGGACGATTGGGTTGAAGGCAGCGCCGGCGCAAGCTACGAGATTCAAGGGCCATGCGCGGCGGATTTCTGGCAATCGTCGGAGGGGACGCTTCAGGTTGCTGTGGCGGATGGAAGCCTCCCCCACGTGCTCTTCAGGGAAAGTGCCGAGATGTTGAAGATCCGGAAGTTCACCGCGCAGGCTCGATTGCACGCCGGCACGATTGAAGTCAGCGAAGGCGAACTGGACTCGCCGGAAGGAAACTACGAGGTCAGCGGCACGGCCACGCTGAAGCGAGAAATCGATTTCAAGATGGCGCGAGTTCCGTCGGGATCAGGAGTAAGTTCCTACACGATTACCGGAACTCTTGCCGAACCACACGTCGCACGCGTCAACGGTACAGAACAGGCGCGACTGAAACCTTAACTGCAAGAGCGGCACTTCGAAAGATAAGGAAGAATCTTGTGGAGACAGCCGCCTTCGGCTGTCCGGCCGCGCCAGCGGCCGCCTTTGCTTCTTGCACAGGAAATTCAGTGCTCGGATAACGGACATAATCGAGTGGGTAAAGGAACTGCTTTCATGGTAGCCGCGCGGCAAAAGTAGTTGCCCTTTGGGCGACGGACAGCCGAAGGCGGCTGTCCCCACACAAGCTAGCGATCATATCCGGGGCCGCGCAAGACCGTTCCCGGCAGTTTGCCCGTCATCTTCCCTTTCTCGATCACTGGCGTTCCGTTGACCAGCACGTAATCCATTCCTTCCGAAAGCTGGTTGGGATCGTCGAAGGTGGCACGATCGTGCACAGTTGCGGGATCGAAGATTATGATGTCGGCCCACATTCCCTGCTTCAGCACGCCACGATCCGTCAGGCGCATGCGCTGCGCCGGGAGAGCGGAACATTTCCGAATCGCATCCTCTAAGGTGAGAACCTTTTCTTCGCGAACGTATTTGCTCAAGATGCGCGGGAACGTGCCATAGGCGCGTGGGTGTGGGTGGGCCTGGCCTAGAATTCCTTCCGGCGAGGTGCCTTCCGAATCGTTGTCGATCGAGACCCAAGGCTGTTGCAGCGCCAGGGTCACATCGGGTTGCGACATGCCGAAGACTGCGACGCCCGCGTTCGGGTCTTCGATGAGGAAATCGAAAAGCGCATCAATGGGATTTTTGTTCCACAGCTTGGCAATTTCCGAGAGGCGCTTGCCTTGCAGTGGAACCAACTTCGGATTGGCGACAGCGCCGATCATGATGGCCTCGGGGCCGGGGATCTCCTGCCACTCGTTGTCCCAGGCACGCGAAGGAGTGAGCATGTCCTCGCGAATGCGCTCGCGGGTGGCGGGATCCTTCAGACGCTCGACCAATTTTGCTGTACCGCCATCGTGGGCCCATGCGGGAATGAAGGCGGAGAAGTCGTTGTACCACGCAGTGTAGGCATAGGTATCGGCGGTGACGTCGGCGCCCCCGGCGCGCGCGGCATTTATCTTCGCAACGACTTGGGGCATGTGTCCCCAGTTGTTCTTGCCGGCGACCTTGATGTGCCATATCTCGACGGGGACGTAGGCTTCGCGGCCAATGCGCAGGGCTTCATCGATGGCTTCGAGAACCGAGTCGCTCTCGTTGCGCATGTGCGTGGCATAAATACCGCCGGATTTGCCGGCTTCGGTCGCGAGGGCAATCAACTCATCGGTCTTCGCGTAGGGCGCGGGAGCATATTCGAGCGAAGTCGAAACGCCGACGGCGCCGTCTTTCATGGCTTCGCGCACCAGAGCCTTCATCTGGTCTAGTTGCTCGGCAGTGGGCTGTTTGTTGTCGTCCCCCAGCACCATGCGGCGAACTTGCGTGGCGCCAACATATGTGGCGAGATTGATGCCGATTCCCTGTTTCTCGAGGCGCGCAAAATACTGTCGCAGCGTGCGCCAGTCGGGATTGATCTTGTAATGGTCGTAACCAATCCGATCCGATTCGATGATGGCATCGTTGAGCGGCGCAATCGAATTCCCTTCTCCGGTGATTTCCGAAGTGATGCCCTGGTAGATCTTCGACGGCAGGCGAGGATCGACGAGAATTGTCAATTCCGATTGGCCGAGCATGTCAATGAATCCGGGAGCGACCACCTTGCCGGCGGCGTCGATAGTGCGCTGGCGCGAGGCGGCGGAAAGATTACCAATCGCAGCGATCTTTCCGTGACGGATGCCGAGGTCCCCTGAGTACCACGGAGAGCCAGTGCCGTCGATGATGTGGCCGTTGGTGATGACGACGTCAAAGGAGCTCGGGGCCTGGGCGCGGACAAAGTTGGACGAAAGAATGAGGATGATGTTTATCGTGATAGTGATTCGCTTTGAGAGCATGGATGACATCCTATCTCTTTCATTGGCACTTCCAGCAGGGCGGGCAAGACGCCCCCACAGCCACCAGGACGGCGGCGCTACTTTGCTAAACCTGCAACGGCACCTAGAACAGACCACACACTTAGGGCCAACCATTCATACACTGTGAAGTGGCCTGGAACGATCGGGACGATCTTCATCAGGGCCAGCGCAATCGCGACAACCAAACCGAAAAGCGCAATCGCTTTGCCGGTCACCGACAACCCGATCACATCGGGCTTCCGGTACGCCAGTGCCAGGCATGCCGCGCAGGCGGCTGCCCAACCGATGGCGCAGGCGACGGAGCCAACCTCCGTCACGGGCACGAGAATGGCATCGCCCAGCAGCATACACGCCGCCGTTGCGATTCCTACACAAAGGACCGCGGCCGATGGCGTTTGAAATTGGGGGTGCACTGCTCCCGCACGCGGCGCAATCATGCCGCGGCGGCCCAAAGCGAAAAACAGGCGGCTGGCGGCGACAAAGTTTCCGTTGAAGCACTTGAACAACGACAACAAAGCAGCAGCGAGAATGATGTTGATGATCCAACGGCTGCGGACCGGTTGCTCAAACGCGACCGCCGTCATGAATTTCTCGCCGGTCAGTTGACGCCACGGCGCAACGAACGCGACCGCTGCCACGATGCTGGCGTAGAAAAGAGTGCCGATGAGAATTGCCATCCATATGGCGCGAAAGAATCCTCGAGCGTGGAAGTCGGGGCCCGCTTCCTCTGCCGCCTTGCCGACCGACTCGAATCCAGTCATAAAGTAAGGGACGATCTGGATTACCAGCAGAATCGAAACCAGCGGGGCATGCGTGAAGAGTGGAGGAAAATGGGCGATACTGCCTCGGCTTGCACCCGCTACGACGAACACAACAAAAAGCGCGAGCGTGCCAAAGCTGGTCCAGTTTTGAAAGGTAGCACTCAGGCGCACGCCACGGTAGTTAAGCACCGTGAGCAGGGCCGTGAGTGTGAGCCCGACGATCAGATGAGGAAGATATACCGGGCGCCCCGCGATGCGATAGACTTCCATCGAATCGAGCCCGGGAAAAATGTAGGCAGCGATGCGTCCGACCGCGACCGCCTCCCATGGACAGACGATGAAGTAGGCGAGAGTCATCATCCAACCGGTGGCGAAGCTTATGGCACGGGGGAAGACTGCCGCAGTGTAGGCGATCTCGCCCGCGGCATCCGGCATGGCAATGACGAGTTTCCCGTAGACCCAGCCGATGGGAAGCAGCAGCACTCCACCGAGTAAGAAGCCGAGCGCAGTTCCCATGGAGCCACCGCGCAGGAGCCAGTCGTCCATGATGACGAGCCAGCCGACGCCGACCATGCTGCCCCATCCTAGAGTGAAGTAGTCGGTGGCGCGCAGTTTGCGGGCGAGAGTAATCACGGATCCGGGTTCGAAAGAGAGAGCGGCGCGAATTATAAAGCATCCAGACGCGCTGGTTGAGGCTTTGTTTCCCGCGCCAAATGCACATTTCACGTGTTAGTATCAGATCCAGCCCCGCATGACACTTCTACATTTGAGTGATCTCGGAACCTCTGCACGGGTCGACGTGTTTCCGAACGTGGGGATTCCTGAGAAATGACCGCTTCGTCGCCAAAGCGTAAACGTGTGCTCAGCGGCATGCGTCCGACCGGAAAGCTGCACTTGGGCAACTATGTGGGCGCCCTGCAGAACTGGGTTGGGATGCAGGATCACTATGAATGCTACTTCTGCGTAGTCGATTGGCACGCGCTGACCACCGATTACGCCGACACTTCGAAGATCAAGGAGAATTCGCTGGAAGCCACGTTCGACTGGCTGGCTGCCGGGCTCGATCCGGCGAAGTCGGTGATCTTCATGCAGTCGCATGTTCCGGCCCATGCTGAGTTGCACCTGCTGCTTTCGATGATCACGCCGCTGGGCTGGCTGGAACGCGTGCCCACGTACAAAGAGCAGCGGGAGAATATCAAGGACAAGGATTTGGGAACTTACGGGTTCCTGGGATATCCGGTGTTGCAGGCCGCGGACATTCTGGTTTACAAGGCAGACGTGGTTCCGGTCGGCGAAGATCAGGTGGCGCACGTCGAGTTGACGCGGGAGGTTGCGCGTCGGTTC
>DATEHP010000421.1:0-3812 GCA_035279505.1 Candidatus Sulfotelmatobacter sp.
GGGCATTGTCGGTCGGCTTCCCAGGTCGGGAGAAGTCGATCTTCACCTGGTTGTGGTATGCCCATAGATCCATCACCTGACTGCTGAACTCGCTGCCGTTATCACAGAACAGCATCTGCGGAGCTCCTCGTTGCTCGCTGAGCCGAGCGGTGGAGCACGTTGTGAGTACGCGGAGAAGCTGGGGGAAGAAAGGGAGGTAATCCGTTTTCGGGTGTCGCTTAATCTTATAAACCGATGGGCGTTCTCGTCTGTACCCGCACTTTCTCGCTCTTATTGAAGGACGACCGCGACTGTCTGTTCTGTCTTCTGGTCAAAGAGATTGTTTCAGCTTGACTTTGCCTGGGGCTCCGGATAGCGTGAATTTCTCCCAGAGGGCCGCTAGTCAAGTCCTGAAGGTTTTGCATGACACATCCCGAAGGAGTTCGTCCTTCCGCAGCGCAACCTTATCAGGGGATCAGGGAGGGACCTGTAAGGTTCGACACGGCTCTACAGCGCGAACTTGACTGCATCAAGGTCTCCCGGCAACGGCGAGGTATTCAAGTCGAAGCCCATCCGGACAACTTGATCGGACTGGCCTTCTCAGGCGGTGGAATCCGTAGTGCGACCTTCAATCTTGGCATACTACAAGCGCTGGCCGAGAAGAGCCTGCTCCGTAACTTCGATTATCTGTCGACGGTCTCCGGCGGCGGCTACATCGGGTCGTGGCTGGCAGCAATCACGTACCGACTTACTAGGGAACCCAATTCTTCATTTGATGAGGTAGAGAGGAAACTCAAGCCACAAACGCGCGAGGCTCCGTTCGTAAATTGGTTGCGACTATATAGCAACTACCTAACCCCTTACAAAGGCATAGCATTCGGGGATACCTGGGCCGTATTAGGAACTTGGATGCGCAGCGTCATACTAAACCAGACCATTCTGGGAATTCTCTTGGCGGGTATTCTTCTATTGTGCCAAGCAGCCCTCATGGCCCTGATTCGAGCTGAGAACGACGGCATGATTTTCTTCGTAAGCAGCGGAGTCCTGTTTCTTCTAGCGACCGTCTCGATGGGCATTGATGTTGAGAGTTCCGCTAGAGACATCACGCTGCCGTCGTCTCAGTGGATCACTATAGGCATGATGCTACCCTTCATTGCTTGCGTGACGCTAAATTGCGCTTTGTGGCAGAGGACGGACCTCGGCGATTCACCGACTCTGTTGTGGGCAGCTGCTGGAGCCGCCTCATATCTTGTTGCTTGGTGCCCAATGGCGGTTGTGTCTTGGGTCAGGCGAGAGTTGCTCCGGCGTAGTCGTAGACCTGCAAGGCGGATGATTTCCATCGCAGCTCTACTTCTCTTTGCACCCATGGCCGGTGCCCTCGGCGGCTGCTTGCTCCGAGTCTACGTTAAGGGGTTGAGGAACCTGCCTGCTTGGACCAATACGAATGAGGTCGTTGTCGTTTTCGGAAGTAGTGTTGTGATGCTGATCTTGTTGATTGTCGGTTTTTTTCATCTCGGACTAGTAGGAAGGAATTCTAAAGAAATAGCTAGGGAGTGGTGGGCGGGCCAAGCCGCATACACACTCCTGGTCACACTGGGCTGGCTCATCTTGATGGGGACTGTTGTCTTCGGACCGTTGGCGATTCGATGGGTCCTTTTCGAGGTGGGGGGATGGTCCCTCGTTGTGGGACTGCCTCTGATCCTGTGTATCTGTCTGAGTGTCATATACATTCGAGGTCGCAAACACCAGATCATCGCCGACATGGCTTCTTGGGTTTTTTGCATAAGCTTAATATTAGTGCTCGAAACCGCATTGTGCATTGCAACTGGGTTACTCTTTGAAGCTAACGACACTCAAGAACTATGGGGTGTCCATACTGGACTCGGTTGGCGATCTATCTCCGATCAATACTGGGACATTCTGGAAAGTGGGTCACCACTGTTACTCGCGGGCTTGGGCTGCTTCTTCGTCCTTCTTGGGCTTGTTCTATCGTGGCGCGTGGATGTGAATGAGTTCTCGCTGCATCATTTTTATCGTAACCGACTCGTGCGGTGTTATCTGGGTGCCTCTAACCCGGACCGCCGTCCGCAACCCCTCGTGAGGTTTGATCCAGCGGACGATTTGCCGCTCTGTATGCTCTCCTACAACTATCCTGGACCATACCCAATTCTAAATGCGGCCCTGAACATTACAAGCCGCCAAGAATTAGGCTATGCGACACGACAGGCGAAATCGTTCGTTTTTACGCCTTTGTATTGCGGCTATGACCTCTCTGACACAGCAAAAGCTTCAACAGTAGTTGACCTCTTCAAGCCGAGTTTCGCGAAGACAGAGGAAGGGGGGAGGCACGAGGGAATTTCCTTAGGTACGGCGATGGCAATCTCTGGGGCGGCTGCCAGTCCTAACATGGGGTACTTCACGTCTCGTGCCACGGCATTTTTTATGGCTTTGTTTGCTGTCCGGCTTGGCTGGTGGATGGGCAATCCACGCTACCTCTCGGCGTGGAGGAGCGTGGGGCCCAGGCTTGGGTTGACCTATTTCTTGTCCGAATTATTCGCCCAAAGTGATCAGCAAAGGCGATATGTCTATCTTTCAGATGGCGGACATTTTGAGAACCTGGGGATTTACGAATTGCTTCGGCGCCGCTGTCGGCTGATCGTGGCTTCCGACGCAGGTTGTGACCCTAACTATAAGTTCGAGGATCTGCGGAAGTTGATTGAAAAGGCGCGCGCCGATTTTGGTGCACGGATCGAAATCGACTACGCCGCCATCCGGCCGCCCGACGGGGGGCGCGAGAGTTACAGGAATTATGTCGTCGGAACGATCTACTACGATTCTAGCAACGTTGTCGATACGGGGACCTTGATCTTCATCAAGGCGAGCATGCCAATGAACCAAGATTACCGAACTCTGTTGGTACAGAGACTCCCGGATGAAGTCTGGCGCTACTACGATCAGCACCGGGTGTTTCCTCATGAGAGTACGGTCGACCAATGGTTTGATGACCTGCAGTTCGAAAGCTATCGAGCACTTGGAGAATATGTTGGCCTAATGGCAGGGGAGCAGATTCGTGCAGAGATCGATCACACGCTCGCGCGCCCAGAGCCGAGGCTGGGAGCCTCGCAATCGTTTACTAATCTCTAGAGACACGTGGAAAACGACCGTTATTTCCCTTAACACATCTTCCGATAAAACGAAATCCGCTCCAGCGCCTCGAGCTTCTCAGAAATGTGCGCGTCTTGGGTTAAGCAAGACCTTGCTTCCAGAATCAGGGTGTGGCAGTTTTGTCGTTCCTTCCTTCCACCCCGTCAAGCTGCAAGGGAGAAGGGAATGGGACCACCAAATAGCGCCCCCCTCTCTGAAACTGTTGGACTGGGTTCAGATCAGATTATTCCTCCTCAGCCGCAGGTCAACTCATCGCAACTCAATTCATAATCAGTGTCCTTTCGTTGCAGGGCGCAGGAGCGCGCGGGGCGCGGAGTGGAGATGGTGCGGATGTTGAGTTGGGAGCGGGGCTGAGTACGAATTCGTAGTGCCGAGAATCAAATTTCTTCGACGAACCCCCTAATCTCCCTTGGCACCGTTGGCTACGTCGGTTCAATCTAGAGGATCCAGAGACGGCTTACCGTGTTCGCATTGCGCCAAGGGAGATCTAATCAGTCGAATCGACTGGACATTATGATCATTCGTTACACTCGCTCGCCATCCGATTACGCAAGAAGAAATCGCACGACAAAAATCTTGGCAAGA
This sequence comes from Candidatus Sulfotelmatobacter sp., assembly GCA_035279505.1. Taxonomy (GTDB): domain Bacteria; phylum Acidobacteriota; class Terriglobia; order Terriglobales; family Acidobacteriaceae; genus Sulfotelmatobacter. The sequence goes on from DATEHP010000421.1 coordinate 3,730, forward strand.
CGCCCACCGGTGAAAATCGCCATAATTTTCTGCGACCTCACAATTATCCTACTGAGGTGAATTGAGGTGGATTCGCACTTTCA
>DATEHP010000422.1:0-55034 GCA_035279505.1 Candidatus Sulfotelmatobacter sp.
CTGCTTCTCGGACTTTCCATCTCGCGATTCCTCGCCGGCTAACACGAGCAATCTGTAGTGGTATTGACAGAGCTTCTTTCTCGACAGCCGGACTTCGCTCCCGCGCAGTCCGCAAAAGCCATAAACCGAACGGCGGACATAGGGATCGTGGCCAACGTGGCAAGGCAGGGAAGAGGCTTTACGATTAGTAATAAAGATCGCGGCCATATAGTATATCTATAAGCTATAACAAGAACTAACGCCCAAATCTTTCGAAACGAAGCCAAGACCCCCTGAGTTTCAAAAGGATAGATTTTCACAAAGTGACGGGGGGTGGAATAGCGGTTCGTGATACTCGAACAGAAGTTTGTTCCTTCACCGGACCATCCCTTTTTTATTGTCCCGCGCACTCCGACGTTCAGCCAGATCAACGATCAGCAATGCAACCGAGACACTCAAGAGGAAGCCGGCTATGCTGAAAATCGGCCTTGCCGTGTCTGTCGGGACTGTGGCCGAAGGTTGGATCCTAATACGTCGCAGAGCGGTGGCTGGAGATCGCAGGTCATTCAACAGTACGATGCCCACCACAAGCAGGGAACTTGCAAGCGTGAGGATGCCAGTCAAGTCGCTGCCCGTATCGTGAAAGAAGCTACGGAGCGGAAGTAAATTCCATTGCCGCCACCAGCGAACATGCCTTCGGCTCGATGGTTTATCCTCGGTGCGGGTTCCCGAGGCTCAGGGCGGCACCCTACCGCATACCGGATCGATCCAGTCTTGCAAGCTGAAAATCACAGACGAATCTGCTGGTATCGGTGACATCAAGCGGCATGCACCAATCCTGACCGGCGTAGGCGCTGTGACGGGTAGAGATCGAAGAGAGCAGGCCGAAGGAGTGCGATGCATATTTCGACTTTGTCTCCGAAAGGTCTTTGCAAGGGCTACCCTGTTTTGGCGGAACTACAACGTGCGGCTCAGGCAACAGATTCCCAATAAATCCGACCCAGACTTTCTGCTTGATGTTCCAGGGTGAGCCCACCCAAAATCGTGTCGCGTGCCGCCGTCCCGAGCCTGCGGCGGAGCGGTTCGTCGCGCAGAAGCATAGCAATGGCCAGAATCAGTTCTCTCTCGTTGTCCGGTCCTACGAGAAACCCATTTGAACCGTGCTGGATGATCTCGGCGATGCCCTGACCACGATAACCGATGACCGGTTTGCCGGTAGACATCGCTTCCAGATAAAGGTCTCCCAAACCTTCGCGGCGGCTGGGCAGCGCGAACACCGAACATCGTCGCATGGCTTCGGCAATTTGTCGGCGAGATCGGCATCCGAGAAAGTGCACGTGTTCGTCGACGCCAAGTTGCTGAGCCAAATCGTGCAGGCCAGAGCATTCTAATCCGGGGCCGATGAATTCCCAGCGCAGCAAGGGAAACTCCGAAGTGAGCGAAGATGCCGATCGCACGAGGGTTTCCGGTCCGTCAATTGAAAGCAGGCTCCTACCGCTGAGGATGAGGAGGGACTCGGAAGATGGCTCCTCGCCTGGGGAAAACAATTCGGGATCCACGCCGTTATAGACGACCGAAGTCCGGCAAGTCGACCTTATCCCCTCCAGCACATGTTCGCGGACACTTTCGCTCACGCAGATTACGCGACGAGAGGAGGCGTACACACGCCGGGATATACGGCGGCAACATGCTAAGGCGCGACCTGTAACCTGCTCCGAAGAAAAGGTATCGAAGCCATGGACTGACACGACGTACGGGATGCCCAGCTCCTGGCAGAGCAGCATTGCCGCGTGGCCGCAGGGCAATGATGCATGAGCGTGGATCAGGTCAATGGGTTCTAATTCATGCAGTGCCCGCACTCTACCGACGATGCGCGCGAAGACGAAAAGACCGGCAAGGGGAATCCCGAAAGCTCCAGGTAGCGTAAAATGGCGAAGCCAATCAGCCGAAACCGCAGAATCGTTCGCATGAGGTCTTACGCGATAAAGCGGTTGCACCGCAAACACCGTACTGCGGACCCCCATTTTTCCGAGCCATGCGAGCGATTCGGAGACAAAGCAACCACTCCCACCGTCGTTACGCGAGGGATAAAACGGCGTAAGAGTTAGAACGTGGATCGACCTACGGGGACCCGTGTTCATGAGGTTAGATCACACATATAATAATCTGCTAGAAGAAGATTTCTTGATCCTGTTACGAATTCCGAACAGACTCTTGATCTTGAAACCAGTGGTTTCCTCATGTGTTAAGTTAGTTGGCGGCAGCCCTCGTCAGCCAAGGAAGAACTGCCGCAATGCCATCGCGCGAAGAAATGTTCACTACCTCTGTTGAAGCGTCAACTTACGTAAAGGATTCGACATATGGAATTCAGTGGTACTAATAGCGCAAATATTCCAAGTGACCACCCATCCAAGAAGAAACAGCCGTACATTCGCCCACAAGCGACCGTTGTCACTCCCGACCAGGCCCAAGAACAGGTAAATGCCAAAGCAGCACCCCGAAGTCAGGAGTTCGAGTCCTGCTCCGAGCTCATTGCAGAAGCTCGAAAGCGCCAGGAACATGGTCGAGATTCAGCGTCAGGCTCGGGCGAGCTTCGTCGTACAGACGTAGCTTGATCTTGAACCAACACGTGATCTAGTAACCTTGATGGCCACCGAGAGTTCTCGGGGTCGGCCCCTGCCGTCACCAGTTCTCTTTACCGTGCTGCCGCAAGGCTTGACAATGCATGCGTCACCCTCTGGATCTGATCGTCCGTCATGTCCGGATACAGAGGAAGGGAGAGGACTTCAACTGCAGCCTTCTCAGACTGCGACAGAGCCAGCGGCGCATGTACAAGGTCGGCGTAGGCCGGTTGAAGGTGCACTGGCACTGGATAGTGAATAGCGGTTTGAATGCCTTTTTCTTGGAGAGCCGCTTGTAGAGCGTCACGATCGGCAGTCCGTAGCGTGTAGGCGTGATAAACGTGCCGGGCCCAAGGCATCTCTGAGGGTCGCTCAACTTCGGAGTCCACTAGGAATTGGTCATACTTGGCCGCTAGAGCGCGCCGAGCCTCGGTCCACCGCTCGAGATGGCGGAGCTTCACGCGCAGAATGGCGCCCTGGAGGCCTTCCATCCGGTAGTTGTATCCGCGTAACACATGGTGATACTTATGGTCTTGTCCCCAATCGCGCAACATGCGAATCGTTCTCGCGTACTCGGCGCTGTTGGTCGTGGCCGCTCCGCCTTCGCCGTAGGCTCCGAGGTTCTTGGTCGGATAGAAACTGAAACACGTGATATCCCCGATGCTGCCCACCGGACGCCCCTTGTATTTCGCTCCGTGCGCCTGCGCGGCATCTTCGATCACAACCAGCTTGTACCGCCGCGCTATTTCCATGATCGGGTCGATGTCCGCGGGCTGACCGTAAAGATGGACCGGTAGGATCGCCTTCGTGCGGGACGTGATAACCGCTTCGATCGCCGCGGGATCGATGGTGAACGAACGCGGATCTATATCCACCAGCACCGGCCGCGCGCCAGCGTAAACGACAGCCGCAACGCTGGCTACAAAGGTAAAAGGCACTGTAATCACTTCGTCTCCAGGGCCGACTCCCGCCGCCAGCAATGCGAGATGCAAGGCACTTGTCCCGGAATTGAGGGCGATACACTCACTAGCGCCACAATAGGTGGCGAATTCCTTTTCAAACGCTGCAACTTCGGAGCCAAGTACGAACTGACAATTGTGTAGGATCCTGGCGATAGCCTCATCAATCTCAGGCCTGATACTTTGATACTGCGTTTTCAAATCGAGATATGGGACTCTAATGTTTGCCATAGCTGTCTGCTAAATCGAAATTCTATTCTCTCATCCTCGGAGCCTAGCGGTCGCCTCGTCGCGACTCGAACGGTGTGGGGCCAATGTTTGCAGGCATTGAGGCGCAAGTGGTAGAGATGACCTCGGTCGATCGTCTGGGCCCTAACATCCGCGCGAACACCCAGAACGGCATGCGTGGCGCTCGTATTGCAATCCTGCGAGAAGTGCGGGATTCCGGAGAAACCAGAAAGGTCATGGTCGAATTCGCGAAAGTCGTGCCCCCACAGCCCGAACCGTGACCATCGACCCCACTTCGATTTTGAATGAAACATCCACACGATTTGTTTCTTGGTGGTATTCGGGAGGATTCTCATGGACGGTCGCCGCCGGGCGATGCTGTTTCTTCAACGCCTTCTTCAGGAGCGTTGTGGCTGCGCTGATTCGTTCCCGATCATAAGTCAACGGTCCGCGCTTCTAGAATCTCGCCTTGCTTCTTGAGAAGCTGGGCAAGTTCCTCCCGCAATTCTTCAATGTGGCTGCCCTCCATTCGTCCAACTTTGTAGAAGCAGCACCTCTGAAAGAACATCAATCCAGTTAGGCAGGCACGCCTAGCGCGGGCAATACCCCAAGCATCGTAGGCAGACCTTCCCCCCACAAGACTCGTTGCACAAATCCCGGGTATTTGACCGGCTTTCAGAAGGGGAGTAGGGTACATTTAATACCGATAAATCGATCCGTCGCCGCGCCTGCGGCGGTTCCTTTCAACTTCAACCGACGAAAGGAGAGAACAAATGTTTACACGCGTAGTTGAGCTCACCAGTAAGGCGGGAAAAGCGAAAGAACTTTCCAACACCATCAATGAAAAAGGCGTACCCATCCTGAAAAAGCAGAGCGGCTTCGTGGATGAGATCATCCTTAACTCGGAGGCGGATCCTGACAGAGTGCTTGCCCTCAGCTTCTGGAAGTCGAAAGAAGACGCGGAGCGCTATCAACGCGAGCAATATAAGAACATTCATGACTCACTGCGGCATCTGCTTCAGACCGAACCGAACATTCGAACATTCGAGGTTCACACTTCGACCGGGTCTAAGATTGCAGCAGAAAGGGCTGCGTGAACTTCCAGCGATAAGCAATTCGCGCAAACCTTCAACACGGGCGGGCCTAAGGGCCTGCCCGTTGCCGCTAGGCGAAGCGAAGACTGCAAGGTGCTCGAATCTCCCCAACGAGAGACCCCAGAAAAATTTCCCGCAAATTTGATGATTGGTTAGCGGCGTCCGATCAAATGGGTCCAGTATCAACTTCTTGCTCAACAGCGGGAACTGTAGAACGTGGAGTGGCAGAATCGCCGTCACCAGTGTGCCATGGCGGTCCGAGCGAACGTGTAGAGTGCCACCAAACTGCCGCAGCCGTTCCCGCCTTCCTCGAAGACCGCCACCGGGTTGGATTGATGGCCCGAGTGAAGACTCTTCCTGGGGAGCAATTCCCCTGCCTGCATCAACAAAGCGGCCCCGTTCGGAGCCCCATTAATCGTGTACAGCGTCTGGAAATCGTTTTGTAGGATTGCCGCTTTCGTGCCTCACTCCCCTGCGGGAATTATCACTTTGTACCACTCAGAGTCGCCGAATTCCGCAGGGGCCGGGTTTGTCCGCCCCTCAGGACCCAACTGATTCCCTCTAGCCCACTTCCGTGGAGGTACCACATGAAAAGGTCAACCGTTCTTTTGGGTGACGGTGATTCTCGTTGTTGTCGTGAGGGCTGATCGCTCAACGACCGGGTCCCGACCAAGGAAGACCACTCCCTTGATGGGCCCGAACAACCCGAGGGTCCACGGAAGCCTGAATGGCATTACTCGCGACGTCATGCTCAGCCCCGTCCTGCTCGAGGAACGGCGCGCTCATAGGCGAGAGGTGGAGATAGCGAGCGGTTTCTTTTAGATCGTAATGACCTACTCTTATTCCATTTCCACTGCACTGCACAAGGTTGCACCGTCCGAACCGATTCTGTCCCGTTGGCAACACTTTCAACAGCGAGCTGCCGACCAGATTTTATCGGTCAAAGAACCGAAATAGGACCGTGGCCGCCGCTTTCGCTTCCTTCAGCGCTGGTCCGGTTCATTTCGGCCCGGAACCACGTAAGCCTATCTTTCGGCTAGTACCAGCCTTAACAATCGACTGCATCCATTTCTCGTTGTATGTTCACCACAACGGGGCTCGTAGTCGAGAGCCGACTTTGTGCGGACACCGCGATCTGGGCGGCTGTAACTCACCTCGCTATGGCTGAACGGGAACGGAACACCACCAACCCGAACGTAAGCGAACCTCGAAAGACCACGAAAAAGCCATACTGCGAACCTGCGTTCCGGTACGAGCGGGTTTTCGAGACAATGGCTCTGTCGTGTGGCAAAGTTCAACCAACTAATTTTCAGTGCAGATTCCACCGGCACAATTCGTAGCTATGCGTCCATCTACGCCATCCACGCTGAAAGGCCGAGAGGGTCTTAAGCTTGATCTCGTCGCCGAGACCCTCCGCGAGTGTGGGACTGTTCGTCTGAAAGCATGGGGAACGAGCATGCTTCCCTCGGTGTGGCCGGGTGATCAGCTTACGATTCAAAGTGCAGCCCACGAAGAGGTGGTTCCTGGGGACATCGTGTTAATTCTTCGAAACCACCGTTTCTTTGTTCACCGGCTGGTCGAAAAGCGACAGGGCCGTGACTGCCTTTGGTGGATCACAAGGGGCGACACAATGCTCCACAACGATCCGCCCGCAACCGGCGCCGATCTGTTAGGTCGAGTAGCCTGGATTCGCCGCAGAAATCGCAATTTCGTTCCGAGCCGCCGAATCAAGTTAGTCCATCGCGCTGTGGGGTGGATCCTGCGACACTCCGATCGACTCCGCAATCTCTCTCTGCGCTTTCATGCAGCGTGCCTGCAAGAAGACCTGATGCCTGGTGGGCAGCCTATTACTGACGCATTCGCTCCTGCGGGCGGGATCCCCGTCATTTCTCGATTCCGTACTTCCGATCTATGACAACCGCCATCGCCACCACCGAGAGAGAAAGCGTATCCATTGCGATCGGTGGAATGACGATCGCTCTGCATACTCATGACCCCTCATTTCGTAGTCTGATCGAGAAGCGCTACACGGGCTTCGCCGGGAGCTTACAGGCTCCTGACTTCGAGTTTGACGTCGATTTGTACGAGACATCGGAACCCATTCCGAGTGACCACGGCCTAAGGGTCAAGATCGAGAAGGGAGAATGGCTACTGCAGCGAGGCGACTTCCGCGCACGCTGGAACCCAGCAGATCATTACGGGTACATTCGTCAAACCTCCAATCCGTACGCTTTTGATTCTCTGTTGCGCGTTGTACACACTCTAATCCTTGCCAGGCAAGGGGGATTCCTGATTCATGCCGCCAGCGCGATTCGTGGCGAGAAGGCTTTTGTGTTCACCGGGGTTTCGGGTGCTGGTAAGACAACGATGTGCCGTTTGGCTCCGCCCGATGCGACGCTGCTCACCGACGAAATCTCTTATGTGCGGCGCGAAGGCAATCGTTATCTAGCTTGGGGAACGCCATTTGCAGGCGAGTTGGCGCGGCTGGGCGAGAATCAGTCCGCTCGTTTGAGCGGGGTCTTTTTGCTCGAGAAAGGCTTGGAAAACCGGATCGAAGAGGTTCACCCCGCGGAAGCCGTCCAGCGGTTGATGAGAAATATCTTGTTTTTTGCCGAAGACCCCGACTCCGTGGAACTCGTCTTTCAGTCGGCTTGCGAATTTGCCAGTCTGGTTCCCATCCGACGCTTGATATTCGTCCCCGACTCGCGAGTCTGGAACTTAATAAGTTAGCCATGCCAGGAGGATGATGGCCGAAAAATATATTGCGCGAAGCTCGTCAATCGCCGCCCGCATGCTGGGGGGCGAGATGATGGTGATGTCGACGACAGATTCGACCTTTTTCACTCTCAATGAAGTTGCTACTGTGATTTGGCAGGCAGCGGACGGCTGCACGCCACTGTCAGAGATCGTCACCCACAAAATCTGCCAGGAATTCGATGTCGAGCGGGAACAAGCGCAGCGTGGCGCCGACCGTTTCGTAGAGGCACTCGCTCAACACGGCATTCTGATGGTGTCGGATCAGCCGTTTGTGACTTCTTTGCCGTCACTGGAGAGCCGATGAGCCTTCTGGCTGAGATGAATCAAAGGGCGCTGGATCTGGGCGTCCCTCTCAGCGTTCATCTCGATATCACTTACCGCTGCAACGAGCGCTGCGTGCATTGCTATCTCGATCACGACGATCATGGCGAGATGACGACGGCGGAAATCGCCGATGTGCTCAAGCAGCTCGCCGAGGCGGGGGTGTTTTTCCTCTCTCTCAGTGGCGGCGAAGTTCTCATGCGTCAGGATTTTTTTGAGATCGTCGAAAAAGCACGGAAATTGTTATTCAACGTGAAGGTAAAGACCAACGGGGTCATGATCCGCGAGACGGAGGCAGCAAGACTTCGGCAGCTTGGCGTGGAGCAGGTACAGATCAGTGTGTACTCGCATCGGCCGGAAGTTCACGATCGCATCACCAAACTGCCGGGGTCTTTGAAGCGAACGATCGAGGCGATCAGATTCTTGAAGTCACAAGGGCTAAAGGTTAGCATCGCCAACGTTCTCATGCGGGGCAATTTTGCTGACCAAGCAGAGGTCAATAGGATGGCGAGGGAATTGGGAGTTGAGTACACTCTCGATCCTACAATCAGCCCTAAAATGGACGGAGACACATCTATCTTATCCCTGCGAATTCCTGGGGCCGAACTGAAGCAGATCTTCAACAACCCGGCACTTGTGGGCAACGTGGAAGAATTCTGCGCAGTCCCGCCCTCACCTGATGAAGACATCATGGAGGGCTTTCCATGTAGCGCTGGACACACCGCCTGCTACATTTCTCCGTACGGCGATGTGTTTCCCTGTGTGCAATTTCCTCTGCCCAGCGGCAACCTGCGTCGCCAGAAGTTCCTCGATATTTGGCGCAATTCCCCACAATTGCGGGAGGTTCGATCGATCCGGGCCAAGGATCTTCCAACGTGCGCAAGTTGCTCGCATGTGGGAACGTGCACACGCTGCCCCGGTTTGGCGTACATGGAGGGAAACATGAGGGGGCCCTCAATGACAGATTGCGAGAAGTCTTTCCAGAGAACTGGCATTCCTTCGGCGAACATGCTGCTTGCGAGGCGAGCAGGTCCCCCGGGGCCACTGATTCAAATTCAACTCCTCGCCGACTCAATTGAGACGGCTGCCTTTGCGGGAGAAGATACGCTGCCTACGGGATTGACAGCAAAAGCGCTAACGGCGCGTTCATTGCCATCCGTCGCAGTATAATCCGCCACTCTCGCATTCTGCAGCTGGCGGACCCGAATGCCATTTCGGTAACCGGTTCTTGGATTACCATAGTTAGGTCCAGATTCCAAGAATGTAAGCGAAAATGAGAATGGGATAAGACCGGCAACATCTTAATTTAATTCGTGGGAGAAACTATGGCCCGAAAGCCTACAGTACGTTGGTTATTCGCAGCTGGTGTGCTGCTGCTGGGCATTCCGCTTGTTGGCCAAGCACGAATGGAGATAAGTTCATCCGATGCCGGGCACGAAAAGATGCATCTTGGGTATCCGCAGGACTGGAGTTCGCGGCATTTGTTGATGCCGGGCATGCAAGCCGACGATGTACTGGCCGCGGGAGAACATGATCCACATTATGTGTACAACATGGTGATGCGGCAAGTGGCGATGGAAAATCTCCGGCGCCGCCCGCCACGGCACAAGCGCCACATAAGGATCGACTGGGCGGTTTCCCTGGAGAATGGGTATGTACCGCAGAACCAATTTCCGGCGAAATACCGGTTCGATGTGAATGCCGAGAATTGCAACTCCGACTACGTTGTGTTGGGACTGACGGTCACTTCGGGGACGCAGGCAAACATCGTCGGGATCAACAACTTGTACACGTCCGCGAATCCTCCGTGCAACAGCGGATCGCCCTGGGTGGCTTTCGCCTTCAAGGCCGTGACGCATGGCGGGCAGATCAAGACATCACCCGTGCTTTCGACGGATGGGACGAAAGTGGCTTTCGTGGAAAGCACGAACAGCGCTTCGTATTTCCACGTCCTGGTGTTGCCAAATCCGATTCCAGCGCCGCCCTCACAGGCAGGAACTGTACTGAGTCCATTGACCCCAATTCCATGCACGAAGCCTGTAACGGCTCTCTGCATGACGGACCTGAGAGTCGAAAACGTCGCCAGTAATTCGAATTCCTCGCCCTGGGTGGACTACAACACGGACACGGCGTACGCCGGTGCCGACAATGGTTTGCTCTATAAGATTACTCCCGTATTCGGCGGTGGCGCGCCAGCCTTGGTCAATGATCCGAGCAACTGGCCGGTTACAGTCTCGACCAACGCTCGCAACACCGTGTTGACTGCTCCGGTAGTCGATGATTCCTCTGGCCTGATTTTTTTGGGAGACGGAGAAGGCTACCTGTATTCAGTCAAACTGGCGAACCCGGGTAAGACGTACGCGGCGCAGCAGACCATAGGTTGGGCGTACGACGGAAGCGGCGATGGCAGCGGAGGAGCAGGCGTGGGAATCGTCGACCCGCCGATAGCAGTCACCGATCCCGCCAATCCCACAACCGACCAAGTGTTCGCCTTTACAGGGTGTAGCTATGTGCTGGGCATTGGCGGGGCGATCAGCCAGCTTCCGGCAAACTTCACGAGCGGCGTGCCCACAACAAGCAATACCGTCGACATGGGGTCCGCAACTGGAGCAGGCGATTGCACGGGTAACAACCTACACTCAGGAGCCTTTGATAACGCATTCTGGCTCAATGGCTCAACATCGGGGCACATGATCGCCTGCGGATTCGTCAACAATGGGGGCGCACCGTCGAATCCTCAGATGTACTTCTTTCCTTTCGCCAGTAACGTTATCACCAGCACGGGATCGTCGCACTTCGTGGTAAATAATAACAAGGGAGAGGAATGTTCGCCCCTCACCGAGTTCTACAACGGGACGTCAGATATGATGTTCTTTGGGGTGGGTAGTTCGAGCAAGGCATCCTATTTGGAAAGCTCGACGATTACCAGTTCATTGACGACACCGAATTGCACCAGCCCACCAACATCGAGTTGCGTGACCGCCCCGAATGCCCTTGGAGGAACCAGCGGAATCGTGATCGACAACGAAGTGTCGAACGGCGGGACCAACCTCTACTTCTCGACCTTGGCAGCAGGGTCCGTGAACGGCCAGAAATGTAACGTCTCAGGCGGAACTGCGAATCCCTATTGCGCCGTGAAGTTGACCCAGTCAGCGCTACAGTAAGGCCCTGAGCCGCGGAAAAGTCCCTGATACATCCGTATTGTTCTACCGTCGAACACGATTGTGTTGCCACACTCGTAAGACTCTCATCCTTACTTGCCTAGCACCAATTTGTCGGTAACAGAGGTCGCCATCCGGCAAAGTGTTCGGAGCGAGGACGAGTGTCCAGAACCGAGACAGCTGAAAAGATAATCCACACGGTCAAATCTTTTCAGACCTGTTCATAACCTACTCATAACGCACGTCTTGCCTGAAGTTGAACATCTCGAGCGCTTTGGCATTTCCCCTGCACTCCCAGGTTGCCACCTTTCGGTGGCGCTCTTCCCCGAAGAGTTCTGATGGAGTGGACTGAAAATGCGAATGAGAATTGTGGCTTGGACACTGCTGCCGCTGCTTGTGACAGCCAGGCCGTTATTGGCGCAACAGACCGCCCCCCCGCGGACTTCGACACGGAGTACGAACTACGGTCGGCTGCCGCTGACCTTTGAAGCGAACCATGGTCAGACCAATCACCAAGTCAATTTCCTGTCACGCGGCCCTGGCTATACCGCCTTTCTGACCGGAGGCGCGATGGTGCTTTCTCTCAGTCCCAGTCAAATTGTGACGACCGCGCCAGGAGCTAAGGCTGCTCTCACCCCTGAGCAGCGATCAAAGGCAACAGTGGATTTTCGGCTGCTGGGAGCAGCCAAGAATCCAATGGCAGTCGGGGAGGATCTTCAGCGGGGAAAGGTGAATTATTTCATCGGAAACGATCACCGCAAGTGGCAGACGAATGTGCCGACATACGCCAGAGTTCGTTACAAGAATGTGTATCCAGGAATTGACTTGGTCTACTACGGAAACCATCGGCAATTGGAGTATGACTTCGCCATCTCGCCCGGAGCCGATCTCAATCGTATTCAATTCGAGATACGGGGAGCGAGTGAGATTCAGTTGGATGAAAGCGGCGACCTCATTCTCAAAGTTGACGGCGGCGAGCTTCACTTTCAAAGCCCGATTCTGTACCAGGAAGTGACTGGTCAGAGGGTCATCGTGAACGGCGGATACGTCATGACGGACGCGACGCACGTGGCCTTTCACGTGGCCAAATACGATCAGAGCAAGCCATTGGTAATCGATCCGGTGCTCGTGTACTCCACGTACCTCGGCGGAAGCGGAGATGACCAGCCGATGGGAATTGCGGTGGACGGTTCAGGCAGCGCCTACGTGGCGGGATATACCAACTCGCCGGATTTTCCTCTGGCCTCGCCAGGTTCGCTGCCGCCGAACTCCTATCACGTTTTCGTCGCCAAACTCGACGCCACGGGAACGGGCCTGGTGTATACCGACTACCTGGGCGGGAACAGCCAGGATTATGGGTATGCTCTGACGCTGGATAGTACAAACGATGTTTGGGTGACGGGCAGCACGGGATCGAGCAATTTCCCAATGGTAAATCCTTACCAAGGCACATATCCGGGGTCCTTCAATGGTTTCGTAAGCAAGATCTCCGCGGATGGTGCCTCGCTCCTGTATTCCAGCTACCTGGGAGGAAATGGTTCCGACTCGCCTTCCGGCATTAGGGTGGACGGCGCAAGCGAGATCATCGTTGCCGGAACCACAACCTCCACCGATTTCCCAGTGGCGAACGCATATCAGCCGACGGTCGCCCCGAATCAAGGCGGCCTATTTGGCAACTACGGTTTCCTGACGAAGTTCAGTCCGGATGGATCGTACCTCGTCTACTCCACATATTTTGGTGGCAATTCGAATGTAGGTCAAAGCTGCGGGAGCACAACTTGTTGGCCCTCGCCTTACAGCGCAATTGCTGGGGTCGCTGCGGATGGCAGCGGCAACGCTTATGTTGCGGGCACGACTAACACTTACAACTTTCCTGCTACTCCGGGTGCGTACTTGACTACCAACTCGACGCAGCAAAATGGTGAAATGGGGTTTATAGGGAAGTTCAGCACCTCCGGAAGTCTCGCGTACTCAACCTACTTTTATGAGTCCAGCGGCATTCTGACAACCGTAAATGCGATCGCGGTCGATAGTGTCGGCTCTGCTTATGTGACCGGAGCGGCTTTGAGTGATGGAACATTTCCAGTCACCTCTACGAGCATTTGCGACCCGGGGATCTACGGTTTTGGGTGCAGCTACGCCTTCGTAACTAAGTTTGACGCGACGGGATCGTCCTTGCTGTATTCGACGTTTCTGGGGCCGAACAACAATGCTAATCCCCAGGCAATTGTGCTTGACCCTAACAATGATGTATATGTGCTGGCGTCCACTGCTGGCTCTTCCTTCTCCCTGGTGAACGGTATTGAACCCTACTCGAACGGTAATGATCTTCTGTTGGCGGAAATTGATCCGTTAGCTGGGGCGGAGCTCTTTGCCACTTATCTGGGCGGAAGCGGCGACGACAACCCGGCTGGCCTTGCCATCGATTCCAGCGGAAATATGTATGTGGGTGGTTCCACGATCTCCACCGATTTCCCGACGACGCAGGGAGCATTTCAGAATACGCTCGCGGGGAACACAAATGCCTTTGTGGCTAAGATCGGAGTCGCGGCCGCTCCCGCTGTTTCGTTGAGTCCATACTCCTTGCAATTTGCTAGCCAGAATGTGGGCTCGACCAGTCAGCCGCAGAGCGTGCTTCTCCGCAACATGGGTAGCGCGGCGCTTACGATTTCGTCGCTGACAGCCAGCGGAGATTTCGCCGAATCTGATAACTGCGGAACGAACGTACCAGCCGCCGGCAGCTGTATGCTGTCTGTCAATTTCACTCCCACGACGGTAGGGCAGCGTACCGGATCTATTGTGATTCAGGATGATGCGGGTCGCTCGCCCCACGTCGTCAATCTCAGCGGAAGTGGCTCGGGTCCTCTAGCAGCGCTGACTCCCAGCAGACTGACATTCTCCAGCCAGTCGGTAGGTACCTCCAGTTCTCCCCATACTGTGACTCTCACCAACGGCGGCAACACCGCGCTGAGCATCAGCGGCATCCAGATTGCGGGAGACTACGCGCAAACCAACAACTGCCCTGCGAGTCTGGCTGCAGGGTCGACATGCACCATCAATGTGACGTTTACTCCGACGACGTCGGGAACTCGTACCGGAACAGTTACAATCAGTGATAGCGCACTAGGCAGTCCCCAAATTGCAGGCCTAACCGGCACCGGCTCAGTCGTGGCTGCAGCTGCAGTCACTCCCACTAGCCTGACCTTTCCCAGTCAGAGTGTAGGAACATCCAGTGCGGCACAAATCGTCACGGTCGCCAGCACCGGCAACACCGCGCTGAGCATCATCGGCATCCAGATCGCGGGAGACTACAAGCAAACCAACAACTGCCCCGCGAGTCTGGCCGCAGGGTCGACATGCACCATCAATGTGACGTTTACTCCGACGACGTCGGGAACTCGCACCGGAACAATTACGATCAGCGACAGTGCATCAGGCAGCCCTCAAACCGTGAGCCTGACTGGAACCGGCTCTGACTTCAGTCTCGCAAGTGCCCCGAATAGCGACACCATCAAGGCTGGTTCAACTGCGACGTACACTCTCAGCGTTGCTCCCGTTGGCGGCGTGTTCGCGAGGGCGGTCAAACTTAGCTGCAGCGGCGCTCCCGCGAAAGCCACTTGGAACTTGTCTTCGAGTTCGGTGACTCCAGGGTCGAATCCGGCATCGGTAACTTTAACGATCACCACCACGGCGACGTCTGCGGAAGTGGCGCCGCTTCGTCCGGCACAGAATCAGTTCGTGTTTGCGGCCTGGTTCCAGATTCCGGGATTTGGATTGTTCGGACTGATGCTCACAGGCTCTAAGCACTGGAGGAAGAAACTCACGACTCTGATTATGCTTGCCCTTCTTCTGGCGTCTTTGCTGTTCATGTGCGCATGCGCGGGGGGCACCGGCATCGTGTCACAGACCCAGGGAACTACGCCTGGGACTTATATAGTCACGGTCACGGGAGCTTCTGGTGCCTTGCAGCACTCACTTCCAATGACTCTCACGGTGCAATAGATCATCGGGTTTCTTGAGACCACCGCCATTGTCTTTCTGCGAACGATGCAGGCGGGCAAGTCACCAAGGAACGCGTCAAAGTTTGCATTCGGCTCCGCTCGAGTTGTGCCCGAACCCTTGCTCACCTGCTGAGGCTCTCCGCCAGAAAACGAAGACCGGCAATCGAAGCTAAGCTTCCAGGCGTTCGTAAGCTCGACCGGAATGTGGAAAGAGGTAAAGAGGGGTCGACCACACGGGCGGACTGGCATCAGTGTAACGGCTGCTTCTACTACAGTAATCGTTTTGTGAAGGGGTGGACGAACTCTGGCAATCTCATTGGAGGTTGGCTAGGTCGCGCCAGCCAGGGTGAGAGCTGACCCTTTGGTCAGGAATAGCCTTCGCCGCGCGTATCCACCTTTCGGCCCGAACCGGTTTCTGCCAAGCAACGCCTGACGATCTCTGTTCTTTGTGTCCGCCCGCCTCCTACTGTCTGAAGATCAGCTTTCAGTTGGATAAAGACGGCTCGTCTTTCCCCAGGCCGTATTGTTGATCTCTTAGAGAGCAGACTGTTTTGGAGGAATCATGCTGGCTTCTTACAAGAAGTCGCTTCATGTGGTTAAGTGCCGAAACACGATGCAGGTCAACTGCCGGCATCGCAAACTCGACGCTCAATTCATCCAAAAGGGGGAACAGTCAACGACGGAGGCGTAAAGGCCGTAGGATTGTCTCACCTCCGCTCGCCCAGAGTCCCGAATCGTCAGCAATGCGGATATGATTGCGATCACGATCACCAGCATCACGCTCGCGGGGATCGACCCGGGAGACTTTGCGCAAACCAACGGCTGTGGGAGTTCCCTGGGGGCAAGCGCGAGCTGCACGATCAGCGTCACCCTTAAGCCGACCACGACGGGCACTCGCAGAGTAACATTGAAGGTCACCGACAGCGCCGCCGGAAGCCCGCAACAAGTCCCCTTGTCGGGAACTGGTTCTTAGAGGAATCGGGAATTCAAATTCGGGCATCATCCATCGGCGGAGAGGCTCGGACTCGAGGTGGTCGCAATAAGGACTTCGCTGCATCAAATATATCCGGGAAAATCGTCAACATTTTGGGAGTCAACTCGTACCCTAGACTACTCACGATCTGCGGCACCGTGTCGCTATCTTCTTCAAAGACGGGAAACTGCGAATAATATCGAGAACCGCCCACTCAACTCAGGAATGTCCGCCAGACTGTTGTAATCGCCGTGTGGGTCGAAAATAATGATTGGGTAATTCTTTTTGGATAGTTGTTCGATGGGCCTGCGGACAGTCCAGCTCTTTCCGACCCCCCGAGCGACTGATACTTCAGCTTTTCTTCCGAGTGCTTCCCTTCAACGCCATGCTGGGTTTCCTACCCAGCCGCCGGGCATGCCTTGTCCATCCGGCGTGACGGACCGCGGAGCCGCAGGCTTCCTCTGGGGCAACCCTAGGGTCGGCTCGGGCGTCCAGCTCTAGAGATGGACCTGGCTCGCCGTTTGGGAGGACCAGGCCCATCTTCTTCGGACACGAAGTTCACTTGCCACCGCTTCCGAGCGGGCTGCCAACACCGGTGCAGAGGTCATAACCCGGTATGGCGAGATTGCCGTTCCAGGGCCCGCACACTCCGGATTTAATGTCGGTAAAATCCGCTTTGTTCATGCGGTTTCTGTAGATGCTTGTCAGTTCAGCCCAGGACGACCCCATGTTGCTGCCGGCCGCGCTGACGATGCCGGCCCAAATGGGCGAAGAAGCGCTGGTTCCACCCACGATATACCATCCCCCATTGCCGCTGTCCCACACCCAGACACCGGAATTCGGATCTGCCTCGGCGGCGACGTCTGGAACGCCACGCTGTGTCCCCACCACCTTCGCGACACTTTTTTGATAGGACGGAATGGCTTCATATTGGGAAAGGCCGCCACCGGTCGAATTCCAAGCACTCTCGAAGATAAAGTTACCTGTAGTCGGATTGCGGCTCAGCGTGGTGCCGCCGACGGCGACGACGTTGGGAGAAGCGCTCGGGTAGATGACGCCGGGACCATCGCCCGTCGAGGCAAAGTAGACAACGCTGGGATAAGAGAAGAAGGAATCATAGTCGATCTCGCCGTTGAATTCGCTGCCACCCCAGCTGTTTGACACGACACCACCACCGTCGTTGGCGACGAGCGAGGCAGCGACGGTTTCCGCGGTCAGTAGATCGTAGAAGCTGTTCGAAGCCGCCTCGACCAGATATAGCTTAGCGCTCGGCGCCATGGCATGGGCCCACTGCACGTCGAGGGATTCTTCGATTTCCCACCCAGGATCATTCAGCGGCCGGCTGCCGGACGCGAACACCACCTTAAAGTTCGCAGGAGGGAGACCGAACTGCTTGGAAAACTTGGCAAGATCCTTGGCAGCACCGGGATCGTCGAAGGCGTCGACGACAGCGATGGATACCCCGCCGCCGGTCGCAACCGAAGAGACCGTGTTCGGGTTGCAACCGTTGGCCTGGGCAACCACGTTGTAAATGCAAGCAAGCGAAGCGGGCGTCTCAAACAGAAATCCCACAAATGGAGGGCCGAAGGTCGCAGCAGCGGACGTTACAAGGTGGGCACCGGCGGGGACGAAGAGTTTGATGTTGGTGTGAGCGCGTAAGCCGATGTCGCCCTTGCGCTCAATGCTGGATTCGGGGATGTTGACTTGACCGCCTCTCATCATCTGGACCTGTCCTGATGCGGGCGCGACGATGCCGAGGGCTAACGTAGCAAACAACGAAATGAATTTCGAGATTTGTGGCGCTTTCAAATTTCTTCCTCCTGGGAGTCTTTTCAGATAGACAAAGATTATTTTGAACGTGCTGAAGAGCGGAGAATGAGTGCAACCTTGGCTGATACTTATGGCTTCAGGCGCACCATCCATCCGCCCTGATTGAAATTGGCGTCTTGCCAGACACCAACAACGGTGGATCCGTCGGCTGAAATGGTAAGTGCCGATGTTAGAGAAATGCCCGATGGGACCAACACGCCGCGATTCTGCAGGTATTTCTGCAGCAACTGTATTTTCATCCCAGGTCGCCAGATGAATGCCTGGATGCCTGCACCGAAAGGATCGCCACTCCAGCCTACGGTTGTACCGTTATCGGCCACGGCGTTGGCAAAGCTTTGATCAAACTGGTTGCCGGAGATCGTGCCCAAGGAAACGAGACCAGCCTCCAGCGTGGAGTAGAACGCGTAGCCTGAATATTGGCCGAATGCCTGCCCTACAATCCTTGACCCGTCGGAGCTGACTGCGGTCGCCTCGCCAGGAGTGTTGACTCCAGCAAATAATTGTGTCTTTCCTGCGAACCAACGCACCGGACGGCGATTGCCGTATCGGGGATCTTCGAAAAAGCCGACAATCGTGTGGCCGTCCGCTGAGATTGCCGAGGCGCGGCTGCTGGCGCCGTTGGGATGGCTGAGGGCTTTCATGCCGCTGGTCCGATTCCAGACGAAACCCTCGGCTCCCGGGCAGTACCATGCGAGACCAACTGCTGCGGATCCGTCGCCACTCACGCTGTACCCACTACCCCATTGACTGTCGAGAAGGCAGCCGTTCGCCGGGTGCCCCATATCCGTCCAGCCGGTCGCCTGACTCCACATGGCCGGGTTTAGATTGCCATCGGGACCAAGGCGTGAAGCGACGATCGTGGAACCGTCCTTTGAAATACCAATGGAAGAACTTAGAAAATAGCCGGGGTCGAGCAGAGTGAAACCGCCGCTGGGAAATTTAGGTGTATCCGCGCTCCAGCGGTAGATTCGGCCTCCATAGTTTGCGGCCATGACCTTGCCATCTTTGGATAAGGCGTAGTTCGACCAGGTTGGACCTACGGTCGGATTGCTGAGGAACTGGAACGTTGGGGTTTGAGCTAGAAGCGAAGAAGAGAAAACTGCGATAAAGAACAGCATACCTGTTCTAGCCAGTCGTCTGGCGTGCATGATTGTTGAAAGTCTCCTTATCAAAATCTGGAAGCGCTGCTCTGGTGGGACTGAAAAGGCTTGCCAGTAGCGGCTTTTGGAGCGATACGAAGATATGCGGTTGATTAAGTCGTGTCAAGTCCTGTGTTGAAGAGTGTCAAAGAGAATGCCGCAGGACATGCACGGCTGTCTTACAAACAATCGTTAGCGCGGTTCTGGTCAGCCATTATAGGTTTATCACGAACCAATCCCGTTGGCTCGTTCCGCATCAAGGACCTCTCGAACCTTTCCGACAAGCACATCAGGGAGTAAACGGTCTTTGCAGGAAGTAGGCATTTTTCTCAAGGATGCTCCGGTCTACGACGGCACTTGGGGCGTAACCGGACATGTACAGCACTTTGATATTGGGCCATCGTATGGCCATACGTATTGCGAGCTCCGGGCCGCTGAGCCCTGGCATTACAACATCCGTCAGCAGCAGATCCCATCCGGCACTATTCTGCAAGATGGCCTCTACCGCCTCGGGGTTCTCAACAGCACGAACCCTGTACCCATACGCGATTAGGGATTTAAAAGGACCGACACGTGCGAATCATCATCGCGTGCCCGGAGAGTAATCTCTCCACGAAGAGGCCGGATACATTTACGCGGACTATCCTTTCGCCCAACTTCAAACCTCTTGCAGTTCGGCGGCGGACCATACATTGAGTGTAACGACGATTTTTCACCAGCGTCGTTAGGGTTCCGGAGAGAGATCGGGATGTCGCGAATTGACGGGACGGAGGATACCCCGGCTGCCCCTGGTCTGCAGGACGTGTTGACAAAGACCGAAGATCTAATATTCCCCTGGCATGGCAGTGGCACTATCGTTGTATTCAGCAGTATTGACACAGCTGCATCATTGGTAACCCCTTGTGCCACCGCCAGGTCGGCTTTGCTGTCGCCGTTGAAATCTCCCACAGCGAGCGAATTTTGGTTTGCCCCACCCGAGTAGTTCGCCGCCGTACCCAAAGTCCCGTCCCCATTTCCCAATAGCACGCTGACCGTGCTGCTGCCGCGATTTGCCACCGCGAGGTCGATCTTGCCGTCGAGGGCGAGCCTCATGTTACCTCTCCAACTACTGGTAGCCCATGGAGTTAACAACGCGCGTCGTGGACTGAACCAAAGCCTCTCGCGCGCATATCGCATATCCGGAGAAGAGTGTCTAGAAATCGGACAGCGGACGCCACTTCTGTAGGTGATCACGAGTGTTACTCAGGGCGGACGCGCAGCTGGTCGTAACCTCCGCTGAGGATGGTTGTCTTGTAGATGAACACGAATCCTCGAAGTAGACATCCCACCGCGACCAATTAAGCGCCACTAATCTGCGAACGCGAACACCGTTAGGTCAGTCTCTTAGAAATGAGCCAGTTAGACGGCGAATCCTCAATGGTGAACCAATGGCAGCACTCGTGCATGGATTCAATCTAACGCTGATCGGCACGGCATCATGGGCGTGGCGACCGCGTTGCTTGAGGTAACCGTATGTTTGGCGCCCGGAGGCCAGGCGATAGTGAGGGGACTAACAAGAAACGGGAGTAAAAGCATGAGACTGCTGATTGCCGAAGACGATGATTTCTTCCAAAAGATCTTGCAACAGGTTCTCGGGGCCGATCATGAAATTATGATGGTCAATAGCGGAGATGAAGCATGGGCGGTCCTGCAGCGAGCAGACGCACCAAAGCTGGCGATCCTTGATTGGGTTATGCCCGGGCTAAGCGGCCCGCAGGTTTGCCGCAAGGTGAGAGCTTGTCCGGAATTGTCTTCGATGTACCTGATCATCCTCACTGCCAAGAACAACGAAGCGGATATCGTTTCCGGACTGCGCGCTGGGGCGGACGACTACATAACCAAACCCCCTCTACCTGCAGAGCTCCGAGCGCGACTGAGAGTTGGCGAACGTGTCCTGGAATTGCAGGCGGCCTTGGAAGAGCAGTCTGCCCGTGCGCAACGAGGATCAGGCCCGGCAAACGCCTGTAGCGATCCGCTAACCGGTTTTCCACCCGATCGAGGGGTCGTGAGTCAGGAACCTTTTCGCGGTATTGAATCCTGTCCTCGTCAACACTGCGAACCCGGAGACTGTTGCTCTTCCCGTCCCGAGCCCGATCCATTGGAGCAACCGCGTTTAATCACGTCCATGGAGAGTCGCCATCCACATCGCTGAGCAGCTCGGAAATCCGGCAGCACATTTCGAGGCGGGAGGCTGCGTGTCGGAAACCGTCCTCCTCGCGGAGGACGACCCTATTTTTCGCAGGGTATTACAGAGCCGTCTGAAGAGCTGGGGCTATCGCGTGATTCTCGCAGAGGATGGAAATCAGGCGTGGAAGCTGCTTCAACAACCGAACACACCAGACCTTTTGATTCTGGACTGGATCATGCCCGGGACCGACGGCATTGAGTTGTGCCGCCGCCTTCGCGCGATGCCACAGGAACGATACCAATACATCTTGCTCCTTTCGGGCAGAGACCAGAAGCGAGATGTCGTGGCCGGACTGGAAGCGGGAGCCGACGACTATCTGACGAAGCCGTTTGACATTTCGGAACTGCGGGCGCGGTTGCGGGCAGGCAAGAGAATCCTGATGCTGCAGCACGAACTGATTCAGGCGCGCGAGGCGCTGCGATTCCAGGCAACGCACGACGATCTGACAGGTCTATGGAGTCACGGAGCCACACTCCACCTGCTCGCGACCGAGCTTCAGCGAAGCATTCGCTCGCATACTCACACCGGCGTCTTGATGATTGATCTCGATCATTTCAAGAGCGTCAACGATACTTACGGACACCTGACTGGCGACGTAGTGCTCAGAGAGACTGGACGTCGCATCCATCAAGTGGTGCGGAACTATGACTTTGTTGGCCGCTACGGCGGCGAGGAATTTATGGTTGTTCTGTCAAACTGCACTCCGGACGATCTGCGGAGAATCGCAGACCGAGCCTGCGGTGCACTTTCGGAAACTCCGATCTCAACCGACGCTGGGGACGTCAATGTCACCATCAGTGTCGGCGGTGTAATTGGATCCGGCGAAATGCACGCTGCTGAACTCCTGTCATTGGCCGACACGGCGTTGTACGAGGCCAAGCGGTCTGGCCGCAACCGAGTTGTCATCGGCTCCTGCGACGCAATTGCGAGCGGCAAAAAACTTTCGACTGACAGCGGGACGCAACTCACGTCACCAAGAATTCAATCCAACTAACCTGCCATGTTTCCGCCGCGAGTAGCGATACGCCATGGTCTTCTCTCGGTCACGTTCGTGTTGCTATATCTTCTGTTGAACCGTCCGGAAATCATCGTCATTTCTCACCTTGGCGCCGTGATCTGGTATCCAGCTACAGGCTTAATGCTGGCTCTCCTGCTAGGAGTCAGTCCGTGGTATGCGTGTCTGGGGGTGGTTTCGGGTGCGCTTGCAGGAGTTCTGATTTATGGCCAGCCCCTCACAACATTCAGCGAAACCCTCGGGGCGATTGGAATGGCCGGGTTTTACGGGGCCGCGGCGTACGTGCTGCGCGGGCCGCTGCGAATTGACCTTGATTTACATCGACGACAAGACGTAGTGCGTTACGTATCTATAACTACTGCGGCGGCGGTAGCGTCCACTGGAGTTGGCGTTCTCTGCCTAGTCGCGGACCATGCGATCCGCGGGGAAGAATTTTGGCCGTCCGCGTCGCTCTGGCTCCTTGGAGATGAAATTGGGCTGCTGGGCGTTGCGCCTTTCCTCTTGATTTACGTGTTTCCCTTTGTGCGTCAGCACTTAGCGGGAGGACCATCCGAGCGCTCTGGGAACAAGAAAGTCGCTCGGATTCAGACGGGTAGCTTTTGGCCGCTGGTGGAATGTGGAAGCCAGACATGCGCACTGCTGCTTTCGGTGTGGATAATGTTCGGCGCTCCCTTCCTGCATTTTCGGGCCTTCTTTCTCGCGTTCGTTCCCATCATCTGGATCGCCATGCGGCAGGGGATTCGGCGAGTCGTGACCGGGTTACTCGCGCTCAATTTTGGAATTGTGGTCGCACTGCACTTCTCGCCGCCGACACCCGCTCTGTTCCCGGAGTATGGTCTTTTCATGTTCGTAGTCTCAGCGACGGGACTTATCGTGGGATCGGCAGTAACGGAGCGGCACCGGCTCGCGGTCGAGCTGCTCGAACGAACCGCCGAGTTGCTCGATGCCAATACCCAGATGATTGCCGCCAGATATAAGGCGGAAGAGGCCAGCCGTATCAAGGGTGAGTTTCTGGCGAACATGAGTCATGAGATCCGCACTCCTGTGAACGGCATCATTGGCATCACGGAATTAACACTCGACACGGAGCTTACCGGCGAACAGCGCGGGTACCTGATGATGTTGAAGTCTTCCGGCGATTCCCTGCTGGGCGTGATCAACGACATCCTCGATTTTTCAAAGGTTGAATCAGGAAAGTTGGAACTGGATCCGGTTGAATTCCATCTGCGTGATGTCGTAGGAGAGGCCCTGAGAGGATTCGCCCTGCAAGCCGACGAGAAAGGCCTCGAACTGGCTTACTGCATTGATCCTAAGGTTCCTGACTGTGTTGTCGGCGATTCCGGGCGATTGCGCCAGGTTCTTTTGAATCTAGTAGGAAACGCTATTAAGTTCACACCGCAGGGCGAAGTGATCGTACGGGTCAAGTTAGACGACTCCGCAGATCGCGAACTCACGCTCCATTTCAGTGTGGCCGATACGGGCATTGGCATCGCTGCGGAAAAGCATGCGCTCGTCTTCGAAGCGTTTGCCCAGGCCGATGGCAGCACAACGCGAAACTACGGCGGCACCGGGCTGGGTCTCGCCATTTCCTCGCGATTGACCGGACTGATGGGCGGACGGATTTGGCTGGAAAGCAGCTTAGGCGAGGGCAGCACATTCCATTTCACCATTCCCCTCAAAGTTGCTGAAGCTGGCCGCGGTCCCGGCAGCGAAACTCAAGAGGCGACCGTGTCGGATATGCCAGTGCTGGTAATAGACAACAACGCCTCCAACCGGCAGATTTTACTGGAGACTACGAGAAGCTGGGGGATGCGTCCGCTTGCGGTCGAAGGGGCAACCGAGGCACTCGAAGCCCTGGATCATGCTGAAGCACAGAGCGCCGGCTACCGTCTAGCCATTATTGATTCCCGCATGCCGGGGATTGATGGATTTCAGCTTGCGGAGAGGATGATGGAACATTCGAGACGGCAGATTGCTACCGTCATGATGGTAACTGCCGGACAACACGCACAAGTAGAACACTGCCGCAGGAATGCCATGGCAGTTTGTCTCTCTAAGCCTTTCGGGCCTTCGGAATTGCTCTCTGCCATGCTGACCGCGCTCGGTCGTACCGCTACCGATGAGACTTTGCGCTTGGCAAATTGCGCCCAGGCGATTGAGGGTTCCAGGCAACTTCGAATTCTCGTCGCTGAAGACAACCTGGTGAACCAGAAGTTGGTTATGCGGATGTTGGAGAAGATGGGGCATCTCTCAACGCTCGCTCAAAACGGCCGAGAAGTGTTGAGGATGTTGGCAAACGAGAGGTTTGATCTGGTGCTGATGGATGTGCAGATGCCCGAGATGGACGGACTAACTGCTACCCGAAAGATCCGTGAGATGGAAACTCAAACCAAATCTCACATTCCGATCGTTGCGATGACCGCACACGCCATAAAGGGCGATCGCGAACGTTGTCTGGAAGCGGGGATGGATTCCTACATCAGCAAACCCATGACCAGCCAAGCAATTGTAGCCGCAATGGCCGAAGTCGTCCCCGTGAGAACCAAGGATAACGTGCTCACGCGAACGCCCCTTGTCCAAGTGCCTCCATCGACATGGAATTGCAGCATAGTGCTAGAGCGCATTGATGGCGATGAATCCCTCTTGCACGAACTCCTGACAATTTTTCTGGATGAGAGCCCCAGGCAACTCAGCACCTTGCAGCAGGCGATTGAAACGAACAATCCGGAAGAGACGGAAAGAACGGCCCACAGTATGAAAGGCGAACTGGGTTACCTTGGACTGGCCCATGCCGCCGAGATATCCAGGACCCTGGAGCATCTGGGCCGTCAACGCGATTTACAATCCGCACCCGAGCTGCTTGTATCACTCAAAACCGAAATATCCGGGGCCTCGAAAGTAATGCGGGGTATGCTGGACACGGACCATGAGGACTTGTGATCGTCAGTCCAGCTGATTCAAAGAGCGCGTCTGACCGAGCAACTTGTCCAGAATCTGTCCGGGATTCCAGCGCGTGGACACCTGCATTCATCTCACTTTGGCCTGAACCTGGAACTCATTTGCAAGTCCCTATTCCCAAAGGGCTTACCAATGCTTAAGGAGTTGGATGGAACGAACTCGATGGCAGGCTTCGTGCTTTTTCATGAAGAGCCGTTCCCCAGACATCCGGCAGCTTGGGCCGATCCTTTGACGATAAAGGCCCAGAGAAAAAATCAATGGGCCTTTCCTTGTTGGAACCGGACGGACTTGTGGATTCTAGATCCAGCCTGCACGATCGGATGCGCGTCGTTGAGCGGCGCGATTGGTGGCTGTGGCTATGCGCCGTCCTGATCACTCTGATTCTCACCGGCGGCATTGTCTCGCTGGGTTTCTCTGTAATCCACGTCCATCACCAGGAACTGAGTTCCACGCCCCTCAACGACACGATTCTTGGCCTCGTCGGGTTGGTATTTCTCTTTGACATCTATACCGTCTACCAGCATTTCCAGATCCAAGCGGTTCGAAAACAGCTGATCGAACGAGAAGAACTATTTCGCCTTATCACGGAAAACGCCGCCGACATGATCGCTGTGGTGGACGTGAAAGGACAACGTCTTTACAACAGCCCTTCCTACGAAAAGATTCTCGGTTACACACCCCAGGAACTGGGAGGGACCAGAGCGGGCGAGGAGATCCATCCGGAAGACCGCGATAAGGTGCAGAGTGCCGCAGCGGCAGCCCGCCTCAGCGGTAAGGATACAAGCCTCGAATACCGCATGCGGCACAAGAACGGGAGCTGGCGCACGCTCGAGTCCCGAGCCAGCACAATCGTGAAATCCGGAAAGGTCGAGAAGCTGGTCATCGTGAATCGCGACGTGACGGAACGTAAACATCTGGAAGAGCAATTTCGTCAATCGCAAAAGATGGAGGCCGTTGGGCGGCTTTCTGGAGGAGTGGCTCACGACTTCAACAACTTGCTTGGTGTAATCATCGGCTATGGAGAAATCGTGCGAGACGGTACCGCGGCAGAAAGTCCTTTGCGTACCTGTGTCGAGGAAGTGTTGAAGGCAGGGCATCGAGCGGCAACGCTGACACGCCAATTATTGGCCTTCAGCCGCCAACAGGTGATGGATCCAAAAGTTCTGGAGCTGAACGTCGTTGTCAAGGACATGGAAAAGATGCTGTTGCGTTTGATCGGCGAGGACGTTCAGCTCAAGACTTCGCTGGATCCGGCACTTGTCCGCATCAAGGCTGATCAGGGGCAAGTCGAACAAGTCATCATGAACCTGGCCGTGAATGCGCGGGATGCGATGCCTAGTGGTGGTGACCTACGAATTGAAACGTCCAACTTTCACATGGACGAAGCTTTCGTTCGACGCTATCCCTATCCTGTGCTGGTTGGAGACTACGTTTTGCTCAGCGTCACTGACAACGGAGTGGGAATGGATGCAACGACGCGCGCCCGGGTTTTCGAGCCATTCTTCACCACTAAGGAAAAGGGAAAAGGCACAGGCCTCGGACTCTCCACCGTGTACGGCGTGGTTAAACAGAGTGGTGGCTACATTGATATCATCAGTGAACCTGGAGCTGGCGCATCATTCAAGATTTATCTTCCGAAGGTAGAAGTTGCCGCTGATCCACACAAGCAGTCGACGGATTTTACCCTTTCTTTGAACGGAACTGAAACGGTACTGCTTGTGGAAGATGAGACCTCTCTGCGCGAATTGAGCTGTCATCTCTTGCAGCTTTGCGGCTATTCCGTTCTGGAAGCCCAGAACGGCGAAGAAGCATTGAAGAAGAGTCGAGGGCATAGAGGAGTGATCCATCTGCTCCTAACGGACGTTGTGATGCCTGGTATGAGTGGACGGAACCTCGCTGACCAACTCGTTAGGCATCGTCCGGAGACCCGTGTCGTGTACATGTCTGGATACACAGGCCAGACCGTGGGTGAACACGGTGTTCTGGCGGAAGGGAGTTTCTTCCTTCCTAAACCATTCACCCGGGATGCATTGGCCCGGAAAGTTCGAGAGGCACTCGATGTAAGCATCGTGCCGGCGGGAATCGTTTAGAGCGCAAACGTTCAACCAGGGTTGGCACTGAGGAGGAAGATAGATGGAAAAGATACTGATTGTAGACGACGATGACAGCATGCGGGGAATGCTGAAGATGCGCCTGTCGGATACCTATGAGCTGATCGACACCGGAAACCCAGTCCAGGCTTTGGCGCTCTCCCTGGAGCACAAGCCCCGCGCAATCCTCCTTGATCTGATGATGCCCGAGTGTTCTGGATTCGAGCTCTGCCAGAGTTTTCATAACCTCAGCTACACGGCGCGCATTCCAATATTCGTCGTGTCAGGCGAATCGTCCGCGAAATACCGCGACTACATGAATAATCTGGGGGCGACAGACTTTTTTGAGAAGCCCATCGATTTTGTGAAACTGAGAGCCCGCCTCGCGTCAGAACTGCAAACCCGGCCGTCGGAGCGGCGTGCTCACGTGCGCGTGCGCA
This sequence comes from Candidatus Sulfotelmatobacter sp., assembly GCA_035279505.1. GTDB lineage: Bacteria > Acidobacteriota > Terriglobia > Terriglobales > Acidobacteriaceae > Sulfotelmatobacter. Next base: position 27,794 of record DATEHP010000422.1, read on the forward strand.
TGAAGCTGGTATTAAAACTCAAAGGTACTGATGCGGCCCGGCGTTCATTTGAACAACTCGTCACAACTGAAAACGTGAGCGCTGGCGGTTTTCTATGCTCCCTCGGTCTCTCGCTCTCATGCGATTCGTCCCTGCAAGTCTTTCTCACTGGATCGAGCCGAGACCAGTATGTAGGGCGCGTTCGAGTTGTGCGAAGAGAGGCTCCGGAAACCCCATGGCAGAGTTACGCCTTCAAGTTCATCGAGCGCACTCCGGAATGGATTCTTTAGGAATAAGCCTGCCCTAAGGGAAGGCCCCTCCCCCTCCTAGCTGCCTGATCCGGAGCGACGAATCGAAGTTGCCCCTTGACTCGATTGCCCGATTTGCTATAAGCGTCTTAGTGGCTTTTAGCTCTGTAGGCGGTTCCGGGCTCAAAGCGGCTAACTCCGACTACGGCTGTTTTCTGGGTTTTTATTTTAAATAGACAAGGCGAGAACTGAGTGCTGTCAACTTATAGTCCTCGACGTCGGTTTACCAATAGCTCTTCCCTCGTTCTTCTTATCCGGAACGCTCCCACTGACGGTCGGCATGAGGCTGCCAACGGGAAAGGCAATCACCTCAGATGACGACGAATCCACTCAAGTTACTGGCGATTGACGACGATGCCAAAAACCTCGAGATCATCCAGTTGGCTCTGGAGCGTCAGGGACTGGAGATCTTTACATCGAACGACCCAGAAGAGGGTTTTGAGACGTTCTTGCGCACGCGGCCGAAGATCGTCCTTCTCGATCTGGTGATGCCGAAGGTGAGCGGCATTGAGATATTGGAACGGATTGTGAGTGTTGATCCGGGTGTCGATGTCGTTCTGATTACCGCCCACTACTCCGCCGAATCCGCTGTCGAGGCGATTCAAAAAGGCGCGTCTGATTATTTGACGAAACCGATCGACATCGACAAACTGCGCGCCCGCGTCAATACTCTGCTGGAAGAGGCTGAGACCAGGCAGAAGACACTGCGTCTCGATCAAGAGCTCATCGACGCATATCAATTCGAAGGCATAGTTGGACGTAGCCCGCTGATGCTCGAGGTCTACGCAAGAATACGAAGAATCGCCCCACATTTCAGAACCGTGCTGGTTACAGGGGCTACGGGCACAGGCAAAGAACTGGTCGCCAAGGCTCTGCACCGGCTGAGTCCCGTGCCACGCGGGCCTTTTGTCGTGTGCAATTGTTCTGCTCTCGTTGACAGCCTGGTGGAGAGCGAACTCTTCGGTTACGTCAGGGGAGCATTCACGGGTGCTACTCAGGACAAAGTCGGCCTGTTCGAACATGCAGATGGAGGAATCATTTTCCTGGATGAAATTGGAGAGCTTGCACCCGCCGCGCAAGCCAAATTGCTACGGGTCCTGCAGAATCGTCAGGTCCAGCGCGTAGGATCGCTCATTCCGCGGAATCTGGACGTGCGGGTCATCGCGGCCACACATCGCAATTTGAAAACCATGGCGCGCGAGGGTAAGTTCCGTGAAGATCTTTATTACCGCTTGGCAGTCGTCGAAATTCCTCTTCCGACGCTGGCAAACAGGCGGGAAGATCTGCCGTTGCTGGAAAGATACTTCATCGAAAAGTTCTCTGTGGAATATAACAAACCTATCGCGGGGCTGGTGCGCAGGGCGCAGACTCGTCTGGCAACCTATCCTTGGCCTGGAAATGTTCGTGAACTCGAAAATGTGATCGGCAATGCCTGCATGATGGCGGATGGAAGCCTGATCGACATTAGTGACCTGCCGGAGAGGCTGCGGGCACCGCTCGTTGAAGACCTAGCGGGAGATGAAACATTTCTCTCTCTCGAAGAACTGCAGCGCCGGCATATCCTGCGCGTTCTGGAAGGCGTCGGAGGCAACAAGGCCCGAGCCGCGGAGGTGCTTGGCATCGCACGTGCAACCATCTATCAGTTACTTTCGCGAATGAAGGTGGAAGGACCCGAGAAAGGGACGGCATAGTAACCATCACCTACGGTTACTCTTCTTTACCGCTCTGCGCCAACCTCGAATGTCCGATTCGCGGACTTGAGTCCGTAACTCAGACGGCTTTAGCCCACCCAAACATGTCCCTCCGAAAAAACGCCGTGTAAACCCCGCCTACTCGTAGCCTTACAAGTTCTCCAGCGCCATCCAGTTCGGCCCTAGTCATGCATTGTGAATTCTGCAGACCTTTGCGGCGGTTCCCCCAGTTATTTTAGCCGCTGACAAGTCTTGGCGGAGGGACCTCGTATGCAAATAAAAAAGCTGGCCTTGATACTGTTTCTGATATTGGCGACCGTATGCGCGGCAGGACAATCCCATGGAGGAGAACGGCCGGCGCACGCTTCGATCAATTCCAACTACGGTACACTTCCGCTGACGTTCGAGGCAAACCGAGGCCAGACGGACCCAAGCGTAAAGTTCGTTTCGCGCGGACCAGGATACGCGGCATTTCTCACGGCCGACGGGATGGTGCTCTCTCTTCGCGCAAATCACACAGCAACTGGCGATGCGGCCGTCCATCCATCCAAGAAAGCGACGCTGCAGCTCCGGCTTTTGGGGGCGTCAAAGAATCCGTCCGTGGTAGGAGAAGGCCCGCAACGCGGTCGGGTCAACTACTTCATTGGCAACGATCCTGGTAAGTGGCGAAGAAACATCCCCACCTACGATCAAGTTCGTTACAAGAACATTTACCCCGGAATCGATCTACTCTATTACGGCAATCACCGCCAACTGGAGTACGACCTCGCAATCGCTCCCGGTGCCGAGCCCGAACGGATTCAATTTGAGGTCTCTGGCGCCAGCGACATGCACATCGATGATGATGGCAGCCTCATTCTAACGACTGGCATCGGAGAGATTCATTTCCAGACACCAACAGTTTATCAGGAATCGAAGGGTCAACGCATTCCGGTGGAGGGCGGGTACGTTGTGAGTGATCCGACCCATGTTGGTTTCCGGGTGGCAAACTACGACCGGAACAGCAAACTGCTCATCGATCCCGTTTTGGTTTATTCGACCTATCTTGGCGGCAGCTCTGATGACAAGGTCAGCGGGATTGCAGTCGACACGGCTGGAAGTATCTATGTCGCCGGCTCGACAGATTCGACGGACTTTCCGCTGCCGACCTTGGGTTCACTTCCCGATGGAAACACGCATGTCTTTATTGCCAAACTCGATGCCAGTGGATCCAATCTCATCTACGCCGACTATCTCGGCGGGAACAGCCAAGATCTCGGCTATGCCCTGGCGTTGGACTCTGCCAATAACGTTTATGTCACCGGAGGCACCGCGTCCAGCGACTTCCCCATGGTCAATCCATTTCAGGGAACATATCCTGGCGGATTTGATGCGTTCCTGAGCAAAATTTCGCCGGATGGTTCTTCTCTCCTGTATTCGACATATTTCGGAGGAAGCGGCTCGAACTTGCCGTTGAGCCTCGCTATTGATGGCGCAGGAGAAATGGTCATCGCTGGATACACATCCTCGACAACCCTCCCGGTTGCGAATGCTTATCAACCCACCGTCTCGGCCAGCCAAGGAGGCATATTCGGCAACTATGGTTTCCTGACGAAGTTCACCGCCGACGGATCGTCTCTAGTGTATTCCACTTACCTCGGAGGCAGTTCCAACGTGCCGCTCAACTGCGGCGGAACTCCGTGCTGGGAAGCACCTGTTAGCACTATCAACGGGATGGTGCTGGACCCCCTTGGCAACGCTTACGTCACGGGCACGACGAATACGTATAACTTCCCGGTAACGCAAGGCAGTTATCTAACCTTAGACTCGACTCAAGACAATGGCTCGGTGGGATTCGTCAGCAAGTTCAGCAGCAGCGGAGGCTTGCAGTACTCGACCTATTTTTACGACGCGAGCGGGTTCGAGACCATTCCCACCGCAATCGCTGTAGATGGCTCCGGCTCGGCTTATGTCACCGGAATAGCTCTTACAGGCGGGATGTTCCCCGAAACGTCACCCAATATTTGCGATCCTGGCGTCTATAGCTCTGCCTGCAACTATGCCTTCGTAACCAAGTTCGACGCTACAGCCGCGACGCTTCTCTATTCGACATTCCTCGGTCCGAACAACAATGCCGTTCCTCAAGCGATCGTGCTCGACGGGAGCAATGACGCATACATTCTTGCTTATACCGGAAGCGGTTTGTTCAGCACGGTGAATGGGATCGAAAACTTCAGCAGCGGAAATGACATTTTGCTCGTTGAGATTGATCCGGCGGCCAGCACCCAACTGTTCGCAACATACTTGGGCGGTAGCGGAAATGATCGGCCTGCGCCCGCGGGGATGGTCCTCGATGCCGGTGGCAATCTTTATATAGCCGGCACCACGGATTCCACTGACTTTCCTGTCACGCAGCATGCGTTCCAGAATGGACTAGGCGGTCAGACGGATGGGTTCATACTCAAAATTGCTCCCGATACCTTGGCAGCCGTTACCTTCAGTCCCTCGTACTTGCAGTATGCCAGTCAGATGATCGGCACCAGCAGCCAGCCTCAGACTGTGATTGTGCGCAACGTCGGCAGTGCACCTCTTTCGATCTCGTCGATCACTACAACCGGCGATTTTTCCGAAACAGATAACTGCGGAACCAGCTTATCGGCAGCCGGGAGCTGTACTCTTTCTATTACTTTCACTCCCAATGCGGCGGGATCTCGTAATGGAACCATCGTCATTGTGGATGATGCGGCCGGTGCGCCCCACAGCATCAGCCTGAGCGGCAGCGCAATCGGCCCAGTTGTGAATTTGAACCCAGCCGGTTTAAGTTTCCCCAGCACCCCGGTAGGAACCGCGACGGCCGCGCAGACTCTGACATTGGCGAACACGGGCAATACCATACTGACGATCAGCAGTATTGAAGTCTCAGGAGATTATGGGCAAACCAATAATTGCCCGGCCAGTCTGCCCGCGGCGTCCTCATGCTTGATCAACGTGACATTTACTCCCTCGGTAACTGGAGTCCGCACCGGCGCAGTGACGATCCATACCAGCGCGGCGGGCGGTCCGCTGGCTGTCGCCTTGAGTGGAAGTGGATCGGATTTTCGCATTACCAGCTCGAGCAATGGCGCGACGGTCAAGGCCGGTATAGCCGCGTCTTATTCGGTGACTGTGGCATCCGTCGGTGGAACTTTCTCGAATGCGGTGAAACTGAGCTGCAGTGGAGCTCCTGCAAAAACAACCTGCAGCCTGTCCACCACGTCTGTGACACCTGGCTCCAGCTCCGCGGCAGTAACAGTCACGGTGAATACAACGGCGAACTCTGCCCAATTAGCGATGTCTCGTTCTGGCGAGAATCATCCGTTTTATGCCCTGTGGATGTCGCTTCCGGGATTCGGTCTGGTTGGACTGACGGTGATAGGCACCAAGCGCCGTGCGAAAACACTTGCTGCACTGATCACGCTGTTCCTGCTCCTTGGAGCCCTGCTGTTCATGTCGGCGTGCGCCGGCGGTACCGGTATCGCTCCTCAGCACCAGGGAACTATACCAGGGACGTACACCATTACCATCTCTGGAACTTCTGGATCTTTACAACATTCTGTCCCATTGACGTTGACCGTGCAGTGAGAGATTGGCGAGCGCGATCGATGGCCTAGTTGCAGGTCATCATGTTCTGTGTGACGCCCTGGAGGCTGATGATCGAATTTACAACCAGCGGTGCGCTCCAGAACTTGCTGTGGTGCTTGCGCAAATAGTAGGCAGCCAGCACAGAGCCAACGCTCTTGGCCGAAGCAACGGCGTAGGCCCGGCCGACTGTCGGATGGGTACCGTACAGGTAGGCGGATTGAACTTCTACGTTGCAAACGCCTTTCTTCCCGGCAAGCCAGTTCTGGCGGGCAAATAACGTAGTGTAGGAGTCTGCGAAGGTGCTACCAGTCGAAATCAAGGCCAGCCCTACGAAAGTAGTATCCAGATTGTTCTTCTTCTCGAAGACCTTCGGGGCTGGAGTTGGCGGTGCCGTTTCAATGAAAAACGCATCGGCTGCTTCTACGGCGCTGGGTGCGTCCGGCAATTCCTTTGCTGCCGAGCTCCCGGTGAGGACGGTAACAGCCAACAGTGAAAGTATGAATGATTTCATGAGTGATTCTCCATTGATCGGCTTCGACTGTGAACGACCGTACTTGCGTTTTGCGTTTGCCTCGGTCTGTTTCGATTCCGTCATGGGTCGAGATTACGTTGGTACGTGTACCTGCGCAATCGCGAGAACGTAATAGAAGGTAGTAACCGGTGGTAACCAGCGGTTGGTGCCATCGGGTGCCACCACCATCAGAGGTGCGAAAGTGATGCTCAAGAAGGTATTGCAAGCGGAATGTGAAGGGTCAAGACGCTGTGAGTGACAAATCTCAAGCCGGGGTCAACAACGATCGCGCTCGCTCCCCGATCCGACAAGTGGATGCTCGCGAATGGTGGCTTTGGGGCCTGGCGGTGGCCGTAACACTGGTTCTGACGTTCGGCATCCTGTCGTTGACGTTCCCGGGGCTTCATTGGGCCACCGATGAGGTTCATTCCCAGACGCTGAAGGAGTGGGTGCGCGGGCTGGCAGCACTGGTTCTCCTGTTCGACGTTTATACCGTTTATCAACATCTACAGCTTCAGCGGATCCGCCGCCGTCTCGCTGAGCAGGAACGGCTCTTTCATTTGATCACCGAGAATGCGGCCGACATGATTGCGGTTGTCGACCCCCACGGCCGCCGTCTCTACAACAGTCCCGCCTACCAAAAAATACTCGGGTATACACCGGACGAACTAGCCGCCACGTCATCGATGGAACAGGTTCATCCCGACGATCAGGCGCGGGTTCTGGAAGCGGCCCGGAAGGCTCACGTCACGGGTCGCGGAGACCGTCTCGAATACCGTATCCGCCATAAAGATGGCTCGTGGCGTGTTCTGGAATCCATGGCGAGCACGATTCCTGGACCTGACGGCGACACCCAGGGCCTGGTCATTGTCAACCGCGACATTACCGAGCGCAAGCATGCCGAAGCCCTGCTGGAGCATCGCGCTTTTTACGATGGATTGACCAACCTTCCAAACCAGGCTCTCTTTCTCGACCGTCTGCAGCGCGCGATCGGGGTTTCCCGACGACACCGGGATTTTCGGTTTGCGGTTTTGTTCATCGACATCGATCAGTTCAAGGTGGTGAACGATAGTCTCGGTCGCACATTGGGAGACGAACTTCTTATCCAGATAGCGCGTCGACTGACAGCATGCCTGCGCGGCTCGGACACTATTTCCCGGGAATCGAGCAAAGACTCCGCGTGTCCGCCCGGTGACCATACCCTGGCACGGCCGGGAGGCGACGAATTTATCGTGCTGGCCGCCGAGCTCCATGATCCCAGCGATGCACTTCGCATCTCTGAGCGCATTCAGGAGCGCTTGTCCCTCCCCTTCGCTGTAAACGGTCAAGAGATTGTGATCACCGCAAGTATCGGCATGGTTTGCAGCGGCGCCGGGCAGACCAGTCCTGAGGATATTCTCCGCGACGCTGAAATTGCAACGCATCGTGCGAAGCGTGTCGGGAAAGGCCGCTGCGAAGTGTTTGACCGCTCGATGCAGGCCGACGCCGTCAACCGGTTAGAACTCGAAACCGATTTGCGTAAGGGCCTGGAGCGTGACGAGTTGCTCGTGTACTACCAGCCTCTGGTGTCATTGCAGGATGGTCGGATTATCGGATTCGAGGCGCTGTCTCGTTGGAAACGACCACATGGCATTGTCTCTCCAGCAGAGTTCATCAAGGTCGCGGACGAGACGGGTCTTATTTTGCCACTGAACCGCCGATTGCTTTTTGAGGCTTGCCAACAAGTTCGCCACTGGCAGGAGCTCTTCCCGTCGGACCCACCGCTTGCGATCAATGTAAATGTCACAGCCAAGCAGTTCGCGCAACCGGACCTCGCTACTCAGATCCGCGAAGTCCTTCAGCGAACCGGGATCGATCCTCGCTGCGTTAACCTTGAGATCACAGAGAACATTGCGATGGGCGACGCCGCCAGATCTGACGTCGTTCTTTCGGAGTTGAAAGCCCTCGGAGTCGGTCTGAGCATCGACGACTTCGGCACTGGCTACTCTTCGCTTTCTCGTCTCCAGCGTTTTCCGGTCGATACTTTGAAGGTCGACCGCAGCTTCATTTCCGGTATAGCCTCGGATCCGGAGACCCTCGAGATCGTTCGCATCATTATTATGTTGGCTCACAACCTTGGCTTAAATGTGGTTGCCGAGGGTATAGAAAACGAACAACAGAGAGGGAAGCTGCAGCATCTTGGTTGCGAAGTGGGGCAGGGATACTTGTTTCACACACCGGAGCCAGCACCGACAATCGAAGAACTCCTCAGACATCAACATGCCGGCATGAATCGAAGGCGTGTCAAGTATGGTGCGGGAAATCTGCAGCATTCACCGAACGTGACAACAATTTCACGGATCAGTTCACATTGTGCGGACATTGGCAAAGAAACTGCAAAGTGAAAGCGGGCGTTCGAATCTGGAACCCAGGATTCAGGGAGAATTATGAGGATATTGGTGATTGAGGACAGCAGGCTTCTGCGATCAGCGATCGAGAGGACTCTAAGCAGGGCGGAATACGAAGTGGTTGCGATTGGAGACGGTCAGGAGGGCCTCTCTCGGGCGCAAGATCTACGTCCAGACATGATCCTGCTGGATATGATGCTACCAACAATGGTGGGTACAGGAGTGCTCCGTCAGCTGAAACAAAATCCTCTTACGAAATCAATTCCGGTGATTATTTTGTCCGGCTTGTCACAGAAGAACGAGACCAAGCTAAAGAAGGCGGGGGCATCGGCTTATTTTGAGAAATCCCTTCTGCACCTGGACAAAGGTGGCAGCGAACTCCTTAAGGCGGTACAGAAGGTTGTGGCTGAATTGCCTGGCACGAAAGACAACTCCGCCAAGACTTCAATTGCTGGATTTGTCTAATCGTGTTCCCAACGAATGCTGGAACCATCTTTCGGAAGTAATAACGCAAGCACTATCTTGTTCGGAGCGACTACTGGTTGAGCGGATTAAAAGTCAGTACGCCCGCTTCGGTGCTCGAGCAAACGCCAGCCGGGTCGACGCGAACCACTGCATCTTCCTCAGCACAGAAGCCACGGAGACCGGTCTGATTAATCGTGATCGGCACCGCCTTTACGGTATAGCCGATGTTTACGCCACCCCCGACATTGCCCGCACCACTGGTAAACAGGTAGCCGCTCTTGCCGCTGCCCGCCGGATTGCCGTTGTTGGCAAGCACGGAATCGATCAAGCAAGCCGTTGCCTGGGCAGGAACGCAAGCCGCCCCGATCGTGCCGCCCAGGCTCACGAGGTTGGCGGAAAAGCCGACCGTCGGATAGGTAGACCGATAAGTGACTTGCGCGGTGTTGACCGTACGCACAGAAGCGACCGCCGAAGCCTCATTGGCCGCCATGCGGGCGCGGAGCAAGTTCGGAATGGCGATCGCAGCAATAATCAGGATGATAGCTACTACGATTAACAACTCAATGAGTGAGAACCCTTGCTGTTTTTGCATCTCGATCCTTCCGGATTTGGTTTTTTCCACTTGCAACCTTGCAAGCTACAGGCCAGAGCTGATCTATACCAAACGGTTGACCCTTCAGCACGTCTTCCAGCTTTGAGTCGCAGGACTGTCTGCAACCCAAACACCGTTGTAGAGATTCGAGACAATTCCTGGGGCATCCTCAGAGCTGCCGAAGTCCGCTGCGCGCTGGTCCACATCAATCCGTAATTGACATGGTTTTGCTTGGTCAGTTTTTGCGACGAAAATACTTACGGTGTATTAGTCAGCAAGCGCAGGCGTAGAGGACACCTCCTCTCCGCAAGCATTCTGACCGTCGTCCTCATTCTGGGTACCGTTCTCCCTCGTGACCGGGAGGTGTCTCCGTGGGTTCACCGTCTGGAATCAAGACATTAGGAGATCCACCAGCCATGTCCGAGTGTGAGAGCAACCTCATCGCAGTTCCAACAAATACTAAACAAACGGCTTAGAAGATCTGTAATCGTTTCGAAATTGGCGGAAGAAGTGCTGCCGTAATTTTGGGTAAAATCATGTCCACAGGGGCAAAACCAGGTTGGTCCAAAGGTGTTCGCAAAGGACCGCGCATCCCTGGCTGTAAGCTTGTCACGGTCTTGGGGAAAGACATTTTCGGAAATCCCTTCTCGCAAAACACTTTCACTCTTGAGATTGCTGCCTTTGGCGCACGACTTCGTGGCCTGCCCCCGTTGGCTGTGGATGCGATACTTCTGTTGGATCATGGAGGACACCAAGCGCGCTATCGGGTCGTTTGGCTGGGAGCAAGCGGCAGTCAGTACGAGGGACACGTTGGTCTGGAGTGCGTGGATAAGGACAAATTCATTTTTGGTATCCAACCGGCTGGTTCTGGTCCGTTCTACGACGAGTACAAACGAGTTGAAGCAGAACTTCACCAAAGCGAAGGTCGTTACAAAAGGCTGTTCGACTACAGCTTGGGACTAATCTGCACACACGATCTGGAGGGGGTGTTGCTATCGCTCAACCCGGCGGCCGCCCAAACTCTCGGTTATGACCCAGATCGTGGATGCGGTAAGAACCTGGCGGAATTCCTGGCGCCCTCCGTTCGACGGTCTTTCTCAGATTATCTACAGCGAATTCGAGATCGCGGTCAGGACTCCGGTTACATGCTAGTCGTCGCGCGCAACCGGAAAAAGCATGTGTGGCTATACCGCAACATGGTCGTATATGAAAACGGGACTCCACCCTACGTGGTTGGCCACGCCATGGACGTGACGGAACAGAAGAGGGTCGAGCATCAGCTCCAGACGGCGCTCAAGGATCTGCAGGGAGCTCTTGCCGACGTGAAAACGCTCAGAGGGCTACTCCCAATTTGTGCTTGGTGCAAAAGGATCCGGACTGAAGATGGGGGCTGGAGCGAACTGGAGTCTTACGTTACGAAGCACTCCGATGCGAGCTTTAGCCACGGCATATGTCCGGAGTGCTTACCGCGGCTTCGATCCTCGGAACAACTAAAGTAGAACCGTAGTGGCGTGACACCTAGCTCGCGCCCCGCGTTACTCCCGATCCCGAACACGTAGTTCAGAGCCTCGACCCCGTTGTGTGCAAACAAGACGTCATTTATCGATAATGTCTGCAGATCTTAAATTTTGAGCACAGGGTTACAGTATACCCTTAGGATAATCCCCTCAAAACAGAATTGCTCCAGTTGCACGGTTCCGCATGGAAAACGATTTTTCAGTAACAATCGCAACAGCGATTGCATCCGGTCGATCCGTCTTGCTTCCGACGCTGTCTTCTTAAAACTAAACCTTGGGGCAATGTCAACCTTAACAGGTGGCGAGTGATCTGTTTGTAATTGAGCAGAATCTAGCATGTTATCCGGGTTTCGTAACAAATCCATTTCTCCCTTGACTAAGCCTATTAACTGGATTATTTAATTCTTATCTTCCCCCGAAGTGGCAGGTGCGTTTGCCTGCTGCCCGCATCAGCTTGTCCGTGCTGGTTGCGAAGTGGCTGACAGGCAAAGAACCTAGCTTTTCTTAGCCCAGGAGGCGTGTCATTTTTCAGGCCCCTGTGAACAGATGCCTGCCATGCGGAACCTCAAGCTCAGGAGGTACCCACCTCGGCCCATCGATGTCATTCGTTTCTTCCGTCTCGCGGCCTCACTCGAAGTCGGTGTGCTCTCAAAGGGTGACCGGTTATGAGAGCTGAGTCTGCGGGTCGTTCCCCTTCTATGGAGTATGAAAGTTGATGTGATGAGTGCGGGCAAGAGAGTGTCATGGGTTTCAGATTCGCGTTAGCGACGCCGAAATCATTTTGCCGAGGCGGTGAGGCAGTCAGCAGTCTACTGGCTCAACTGAACATCCCCGCCCATATGCCGAGGGTGGCTAGATGACTGAGATCATTCGTGTATTGATGGTCGAGGACTCGGAGAACGACGCAACTTTGATCACTCGCGAACTTCGTAGAGGTGGCTACGACCTCGCCTCTAGCCGGGTCGATTCAGCCGAAGCGATGCATAGAGCTCTCATGCGAGAGAAATGGGATCTGGTGATCTGCGACTATTCCATGCCGCACTTCACAGGCATCGACGCGCTGAAGTTGCTGCGTGAGACCGGGTCGCTAGCGCCATTTATTTTCGTGTCGGGCACGATTGGTGAGGACACTGCTGTTGCCGCTCTGAAACAGGGAGCACAAAACTACATCCTGAAGGACAACCTGAAGCGTCTTGTTCCGGCGGTTCAGAGGGAATTATTGGAAGCCAAACTACGTCAGGAACGGAAGCAACTGGAGCATGAGATACAGCGCCTGCAGAAGTTCGAGCAAATCGGCAGACTGGCTGGTGGAATTGCTCACGATTTCAACAATGCACTGGGAGTCATCGTCGGTTGGGCACAACTAGGTTATGAAAGAACACCCACGGACAGTCTGTCTCGGGAGATGTTCGAAAAGATTCGCGAACAGGCTCAACACTCGGCTGGCTTAACATCGCAGTTACTCGCTTTCGCACGTCGCCAAGTTCTCCAGCCACGAAACCTCGATGTCAACCAAGTCGTATCGGAAACAGTGGGTCTTCTCCGCAGCGTCATTGGAGCACAGATCGAACTCAAAGTCTCGCTCACCCAGGAAGCTCGAATAGTTCGTGCTGATCCAACGCAACTGGAGCAGGTACTAATGAATCTGTGCCTGAACGCACGCGACGCTATGCCGTTAGGTGGAACGTTGGGCATCGAGACTCACATCGTTGAGATCAGTGAGGAGTATGCGCGATTACATTCGTACATGGAGCCTGGAAGGTATGCCCAAATTTCGGTGTCGGATACTGGAACTGGAATGGACGCGACGACGCTCGACCATATATTCGAGCCGTTCTTTACAACAAAGGAACCCGGAAAAGGGACGGGATTGGGACTAGCTACCGTGTACGGGCTAGTAAAACAGCACGGTGGTTTTGTGACCGTGTACAGCGAGCGCGGTCAAGGCTCGGCGTTCTTGGTCCATGTTCCGCTCGGCTCTGGCGTTGCTGAAAGGCGAGCAGAAGTAAAAACTGCCAAGATTGTGGGAGGCACTGAGACGATTCTCGTTGCAGAGGACCATGACGGTCTTCAGGAGCTAGTTCGGAGAAGTCTGGAATCCAAGGGCTATACGGTCCTCATGGCGCGAAACGGAGAGGAAGCCGTGCGTCTGTTCGAGGAGAACTGGCGGCAGATAAGACTCGCCATCTTGGACGTTATGATGCCTGTGATGAAAGGCCCAGACGCTTACGCTAAGATGTGTGTCGTGCGACCTGAACTCCCGGTGATCTTCACGACCGGTCACACGCCGGAGTCGATTTCGTTTAGTTCTACGAGCAGTGCTGGAGCCGTCTTCCTCGAAAAGCCATACACCCCGGACACACTCAACCAGGCCGTCCGCCGCAGCCTCGACATGGTGAAACCAACCTAATCTGCCTGGTTGAGTAACAAATCCATTGGGAATAGCTTTATCCCCTCGCCGGTGCTAGAGGTTTTTCGGTTTCGATTCGCTAAAGTGTAACGCTTGCAAGGGTGTCTTGGTTAGAGACGTTCGTCCATTTTCTAAACAAACCGTTTTCAATCTCCGATGCGAAACGCACTAGGATAAGGCGTTGCACACCATGAAGGTGGTCATTGAAATGCGCTACTCAGCGATGAGTCACAAGAGTGCAAACAAGGCTAGCGAATGACTTCCGAGATGGCATTTGAATGCGTGTTGGTTTCAAGTGATCCCGCGGTATTGCGAACGATGGATCCCTTGCTGCATGGCTTCTCAATCCAAACACGCATTTGTCCAAATCCTTTAACTATCGACCGCGTTTTGGACCAGTGTGCCGCTGATTTGATCGTAATCGACCTGGAATCAGCCAATTACGCAGGAGTACTGCACCGACTGAGGGAGGACCGCGCGAAGCAGAAGCCGACTGTCCTTGCTGTTTCCGTAACAGATGGTGCAGTACCGGGAGTTCATGTGCTGCTGCGCAAGCCCGTGACCGCTGACTCCGGGCTGAAATCGCTAACGACCGCGTATTCCCGGATGTTGCGGGATTTTCGTGCACACACGCGGTTCGCGCTGATGAAGTCTGTTCTCGCGAGCGATGAGAACGGTCGAACGCTCCCCCTGACGGTAACGAATATTGGCGTCGGCGGCATTGGGGTAACCACGAAAGAGAAACTAGCCATAGGCAGTTCTCTGTCGTTTAGGTTAGTGCTGCCAGAATTGGATAACGCAATTTCCATTCGAGCCCGCGTGTTATGGATACGCCAATACGGTGTCGCAGGATGCGAGTTTGTCCATATACCCGCATTCGATACCCAACTTCTGCAAGCTTGGCTTGAGAGCAGATATCGAATCAAGAAACCACTGATTACCATTTGAACCGATACCACTGTGGTCGAAATGCCTATGGAGCGGATTCGATACATTACGGCAGACGGCAAAAAGATTCTGTTCATTGACTTGTCGAATTGTAGAGCGAGTGAGGTGGCGCAAATCGCCCAAACTGTTCCCGACCACGTAATGCGCTTGCCTCGCAGTTCGGTCTTGTTGCTTGTTGATTTCGCGGGAGCCTCTTTTGATCCGGAGACAATTCGCACCGTCAAGGAGACCGCAGTCTTTGACAAGCCGTACATTAAGAAAGCGGCGTGGATCGGTAGCGGCACCACGCTAGACAGCCTCGCCACACAAATAGGACATTTTTCTCGGCGCCAGTTTCCTATCTTCAATGGTTTCCAAGAAGCCGTGACTTGGCTGATCCGGGATTGACATTTCGACACAGAAACAACATGAATGTTACTAAAAACGCGGGGCCGTTGCTGGTTGGACAAGGGACTCGACGATCATCCACTCAACCAGACCCTAAGGTCTCGACCGACACGATGCAGGAAGCGACTGAGCATTTCAAGATCTTGGTGGCTGACGACTCACGAATCTATCGGAGCCTGGTCGAGACCGTTCTAGCTGAGGCCGGCTATAAACTTCTGTTTGCACAAAACGGTCGCGAGGCGTTCTCCGCGATAGAGAAGCATGAGCCGTCCTTATTGATCACCGATTGGGAAATGCCTGACATTACAGGCCTTGAGCTGTGCAGAAAGATACGTCAGGACCACGAGCGTTACGTCCATATCATTTTGCTCACGAGCAACACCGAGAAGGACCAAATCATCGAGGGCCTCGACGCAGGCGCCGATGACTACCTTACAAAGCCGTTTCATCCCGGCGAGTTGCTCGCACGGGTTGCTGTAGGCCGTCGAGTTGCCGAACTTCATCGGCAAATCCAAGCAAAGAACTTACTCCTCGAACAATTAGCCCAAACGGATTCGCTCACTGGTCTTCCAAATCGGCGCGCGATCGAAGATTGGACGAAAAGAGAATTATCCGGAGCCGAGCGTCATGGGTTCGCCTTGTGGCTCGTAATCGCAGACTTGGACCACTTCAAAAGCATCAACGACACTTATGGACACGGGGCTGGAGACCTTGTTCTCCAAAGGTTTGCAGAGTTACTGCGAGAAAACACGCGGGCTTCCAATCTATGTGGCCGCATCGGAGGTGAGGAATTCGTATTGGCCTTATCACATGTCGATCGATCTGGCGTTGAGACCGCAGTCGAGCGAATTCGGCGGCAGTTTGAGGCTGAAATGTTCACTTTCGACGGAAAAGTTATTACGGCCACCGCTAGCTTCGGGATCACAGGCTTCCAAGGCCGAAATGCACCGAGTCTTGATAACTTACTGCGCGAAGCGGACGCAGCGTTATATCTAGCAAAGGGCAAGGGGCGAAACCGATTGGAATTTTCATCTTGAGTGTCTCGGCAGCCAATCTATCAGGGCTGCCGAGCGGCCGGCACTATCGGGGAAGGAAGCATTGTGCCGTTCTTATATGCCATCCCCATTTGAGCTGGACGGGGAGGTGCTTGATCTGGCCACATTTCCGCCCGAAACATCTGAGATGTGGGCAATCTCACTCGTGGAATTGACCCGGTAGACTCTTGCCAACTTTGACGAACCCTTGACCCTCTCCTTGCGTCATGCAATCAATCGCCGAGAAACGACTTCGAGTGTTTTGCAAGCACCGGCATGAACAGGCGGAAACAAAGTCTCCAAGATCCGCTCCACGAAAGCGACTCGTCGCCAATTAATGCCCCTAATAGCATCGAAGTTTACAAAAACAACGAGCAAAGGGGCGTACATGATTGCGATTCGTGGGCACTTTCAGGCTATGTTATAGAATAACGACCCTTGCATCGCATCGATTGCCCAAGGTTCCACGTGGCAAACGCAACCAGAAGTTAGAGGAAACTGAAACCTCATGGGGGAGCACAAAGGTGGCATTGACTTGTAAGCCACCGTTTGTTAAGAATTGCTGCATCGCCTTTTCGAACAAGCAGTTCCCACCGAGGGGGTACGGAAGTGCGCGGCTCCCAAAGGCGAACTGGGGTCACAAGCCAAGAATAGAGTGTCATTCTTGCGGTGCGAAGATCGCAAAGGGAGGGTTCGGTGTGTCCGAAACCTCCGAAAAGGCCCGCAATGCCCCAGCTAATCGCTGGAGGTTTGTATGGCGATCCCGGTATCTGGCTCACATTTGCCGCCCAGCCGTCCTATTTCCAAATCAGTAGTGATTTCATCGCTCGGTTTGGTCACTCTAGCGACGTTGACGGTAGCGTGGCTGCGCCTCAACAACGAAACCGACTTCATGCCCCACGGCTACTGCTATCTCTGGAACACGAAACTAATCTGGTTGCATGTCGTGTCAGACGCTCTCATCTTCCTATCGTATTTGTCGATCCCGTTCACTTTGGTCTACTTCACGCGACGGAGACGGGATTTACCCTTCAACTGGATATTCCTCTGTTTTGGAACGTTCATTGTTGCATGTGGCTTTACTCACGCGATGGAGATCTGGACGCTCTGGCATGGCAACTATTGGCTCTCCGGAGTTGTCAAAGCAATCACCGCGCTAGCTTCGGTGCCCACCGCCATCCTACTCATAAGGCTGGTTCCAAAAGCACTCGCGCTGTCGAGTCCGGAGGAATTAAGAATCGAAATAAGTAGCCGAAAGCGTGCTGAGACAAGATTCAGGGGACTGTTGGAAGCCGCTCCAGACGCGATGGTCGTAGTAAATGAAGAAGGCAAGATCGTTCTGGTAAACGCGCAGACGGAAAAACTGTTTGGGTACGAGCGCGGGGAATTACTCGGCCGGAAAGTAGAAATGCTGGTTCCCGAGCGTTTCCGAGGACGACACCCAGGACATAGAAGTGGCTTCTTCGAGCAGCCGCGCGTCCGACCAATGGGGGAGGGACTCGAGTTGTTCGGCCTGCATAAAGACGGTCACGAATTTCCGATAGAGATCAGTCTCAGTCCCCTCGAAACCGAAGATGGCATTCTGGTCTCGAGCGCGATCCGGGATATCACCGAACGCAAGCGCGCCGAAGAAGCTTTGAGGGCGAGCGAAGAAAAGTACCGGGCGGTGTTCCAGACGGCAAGCGATGCCATCGTGACGGCCAACGTCGACGGCCAGATTGTCGATTTCAACCCGAGGGCAGAGGCTATGTTCGGATATACCAAGGACGAAGTGGAGGGGAAACCTCTGACCGCTCTGATGCCTCAGCGGTTCCGGGTTGCGCATCGCCGCGGCCTGGAGCGATACCACCGAACAGCACAAGGGCATGTTCTGGGTAAAACTATGGAGCTCTTTGGTCTGCGTCGTGATGGCACCGAGTTTCCCTTACAATTCTCCCTTGCAAGTTGGACTGCCAGAAGCGACGTCTTCTTTACGGGCGTCCTAAGGGATGTCACCGAACACAAGCGAGCCGAAGATGCGATCAATGCTTTGAACGAGCAGATAGCTCGCCGCAATTCTGAGTTGGTTGCAATCAACAAGGAGTTGGAGAGTTTCAGTTATTCCGTGTCGCACGACTTGCGGGCTCCGTTACGAGCGATTGACGGCTTTAGTCTGGCCTTGCTGGAAGATGCGCAGGATAAGCTTGCCGCAGAGGAGAAGGAACACCTCCACCGCGTTCGGGCAGCTACGGCGCGCATGGGGAAACTCATCGACGATCTATTAGGCCTTGCGCGTACAGCGCGGCGCGAATTAACACGCGAAACCGTGGATTTGAGTCGTCTAGCTCACGAAGTGGTCTCCCAACTCCGAACCAGCGACCCCGGCCGCAACCCAACCGTTGTCATCGCGACAAGCCTGGTTGTCGAAGCCGACCGGCAACTCTTGCGGGTGATCCTCGAAAATCTACTCGGTAATGCCTGGAAGTTCACTTCCAAGCGCGCTGACGCGCGCATTGAAGTTGGCGTCTCGAAGCGCGATCCGGAACAAATCTATTTCGTGCGCGACAACGGTATCGGTTTCGACATGAAATACGCAGGCAAACTTTTTGGTGCCTTTCAACGTCTCCACGATGGAAGCGAATTCCCTGGCACGGGCGTGGGGTTGGCATCCGTGCAGCGGATTGTCCATCGGCACGGGGGCAGGATCTGGGCAGAGAGTGGCGTCGGTGAGGGAGCAACATTCTATTTCGTTCTGGATGCGCGGCGCGATGACCCAGAAATATCACAACAGCCCGTCGAATCTGGAAATATCGCACGAGATCTAGCACCCACGCGTAACGACCCTTTTTCGGAGTAACTCATGATTCTTCTCATTGAAGACAACCACGACGATGAAGCCCTAACGCTGCGCGCACTAAATAAGAACAACATCAAGAACGAAATCGCCGTGGCTCGTGACGGGGTCGAAGCTCTGGACTTTCTGTTCGGAGAGGGTACCTATGAGGGGCGCGACCTGAGCGTGATGCCTCAGGTCATTCTCCTTGATCTGAAGCTGCCCAGAGTGGATGGTTTGGAAGTTCTTCGACGCATGCGTACCGATGATCGCACGCGGCTTCTCCCGGTCGTGATTTTGACATCTTCGAACGAAGAGCAGGACCGGCTGAAAGGATACAGTCTGGGTGCGAACAGCTACGTGCGTAAACCGGTAGACTTCGCGCAATTCATTGAAGCCGTGCGGCAGTTGGGACTGTACTGGTTAATCCTCAACGAGCCTGCGCCAGCCATACGGAGTCGATAATGGGCACCTTATTGCGGATGTTGATAGTTGAAGACTCCCAAGATGATGCGGAGTTGCTGGTGCGCGAACTCGGCCGTGGCGGCTATTCGGTAAATTCTCAGCGGGTGGATAGCCCTGCTGCATTGCAGGCTGCCTTGGACGCACAGATTTGGGATCTGATCATTTGCGATTATTCAATGCCGCATTTCAGTGGGTTAGATGCCCTTCACTTGGTCCGCTCGCGACTTCAGGATATTCCCTTCATCTTTCTTTCTGGCAACATTGGCGAAGAAACGGCGGTCGCTGCCCTGAAGCAAGGCGCGCAAGACTATGTCATGAAGAACAACATTAAGCGCCTGCTTCCTGCCATACAAAGAGAACTCGAAGACTACGCGAGGCGTAAAGAACGTGCGCAACTCGAAGCAAAGATTCAGAAGCACTCCTTGCAGCTCGAGATGGCCAACCAAGAGCTGAAGGACTCAGAAGAAAAATATCGCCTCCTGTTCGATGGTAACCCTATGCCGACGTGGGTATTTGATCGGCACACCCTGAAATTTCTGGCGGTAAATGAAGCCGCGATACGGCATTATGGCTACTCCAGGAAAGAATTCCTCACGATGACGATCGCCGATATAAGGCCCAAGGAAGGTCTTCCGAAGCTGATGGATGCCGTGTCGAAGAGCGTGCCCGGGCTGAGCGAGGCAGAAGTCTGGAGACACCAGAAGAAGGATCGAACGCTTATTGACGTGGAGATTACAAGCCATCCGATTTGCTTCGCTGGAAAAGATGCAGAACTCATTCTTTCTCAGGATGTCACTGAACAAAGAAAAGCACACGAGAAGGTGCGGCAGTCCGAAGAGCGTTTTGCGAAAGCTTTCCGTTCTAGTCCGTTGCCCATAACAATCAGCACTGAAAAAGAGGGTCGCTACGTCGATGCCAATCAGGCGTTTCTGAAGATGATGGGTTATCACCGGGAGGAGTTGCTGAATTGGACCGCCGACGACCTGAGAGTGTGGGTCAATCCGATGGATCGCAAGGTGATGCTGGAGCAACTCGACCGACCCATCCCAACTGAACCTATGGAGACACGGTTCCGTACAAAATCGGGTAAAGAACGCCTAGTGCAGGTTTCGGCAGACCGGCTCATCTTGGATGGGATCCCTTGTGTACTGGCCAACACTCTCGATGTTACGGAGTCCCGCCGTTTGGAGGCGCAATTTCGTCAGGCACAAAAGATGGAAGCGGTCGGACGGCTGGCGGGCGGAGTGGCCCACGATTTCAATAATCTTCTTAGCGTGATCATGGGATACACGGACCTCGCAAAAGAGTTAGTGCTCCCCGTTTCGCCGGTTCGCAAACATCTGGACAACATCAAACAAGCTGGGCAGCGTGCAGCCGCGCTCACCAAACAGCTCCTGGCGTTCAGCCGACAACAGGTGGTGATCCTTCAAGTTCTCAACCTGAATGCTGTCGTGCACAACGCTAGCAAGATGCTGCAGAGACTCATCGGTGAAGACGTGTCATTGGTTCTAAGGCTGGGGGAACCGCTCGGAAGCGTGAAAGCGGATTTGGGTCAAATGGAGCAGATCTTGATGAACCTCGCAGTGAACGCGAGGGATGCGATGCCTGGGGCTGGGAAGATCGTGATCGAGACCGCCAACGTCGAACTCGATGAAACATACGTGGGGCAACATTCTCCTGTTCGACCTGGCTCATACGTGTTGCTTTCGGTCAGCGACACGGGTTGTGGAATGGATGCTAAGACCATGGCGCAAATCTTCGAACCGTTCTTCACGACAAAGGAGCCAGGCAAGGGGACTGGGCTTGGACTCTCCACTGTCTACGGAATCGTCAAACAAAATAGCGGGTATGTGTGGCCGTACAGCGAAGTGGGACGCGGCACAACCTTCAAGGTTTATTTCCCGCGGGTCGACGGAATACCCGAGCGCCTCAAGCCCGAGCGGTCAGACATTGCTATTAGTCGCGGTACGGAAACCATCCTGTTGGTTGAGGACGACAACCTTCTTCGTGAGCTGACAGTCGAACTCCTGAGGAGCGGAGGCTACCACGTCCTGGAGGCAAGGGATGCAAACGCCGCTCTGGACATCGCCAAAGAACACGGCAGTTCTCTCGATCTGGTACTGACGGATGTTATCATGCCCGGCATGAGTGGAGCGGATCTCGTGGCACATCTTCGTGCCTCTCATCCGAACGTGGCGATCTTGTTTACATCGGGCTATGCCGGAGATCTTGTGACCCGCGCTGGCGTGCCCGATGCCGAAACGTTGGTGATCCACAAGCCGTACACCAGGAAGGACCTTCTGACCAGAATCCGCGCAACTTTCGATGAGAGAGCGAGCAAGTGACCGCATCCTCGATGCTTTGCTTTCGGAGCGTAAGCAAGTTAGCTTGGTGGATTTCTGGCGCTTTACGGCGTTGCCCTGCTCTGGCGCTCACCGGCGCGCAAACGCTGTCCTTTACCTCGTGTCCTCTCGGAGTATTTGGCAAGGACACGAACCTTTACATTATGGTCAACAACAACGCTAGATTGACCGGTCGGCGGGCACAGGAACATGTGTCCCGGGGTCGAACGGAAACATCACGTTCACCTTCACCGGGACCTAGGCGAACCCGACGGTCGGCAGTTCCTCGTCGGGCATCTACGAAGGTGTCGTCGACGCTGAAGCGAATGGCACAGGACTCCGAGACGACCGCGTCCAACTGGGGCGTAAAATTACAACCGACTGTGGCGAATTCCATCGGCGACATCGACGGCACAGGGGCATCGATCGACAACAACAAACCTCTGTGAACAGAATCATTTCATCTCGGGAGGAAGTGAGTTTCTGTGATGGTGAGTACATTGACCTATGACCGAGGCACTTTCCCTCATAAAAAAGGCTCCGAAAGCCATCATTCCTTCGGAGCCTTATCAAAGAAGCAAAGGTTACTCGTTCGCCGCCATTACAACACTTGCCGATCCTGACCTGTATGATTGCAGTCACACTAGGCGTGTTACGAAGGACTAGGCAGCCTAATCCTTTGGTTCGGGAGGGATAGCCCGTTCTCATTGTTGTCGTAGCAGACAAATGTCTGTTCTGCGGACTTAATCACGCGTCAGACCGACGCCACCGTGCACGCTTCCCTCTAGAACATTCGTCCCGTGCGCATTCTTCGCGAATGAGCAGCAACAAGAAGACGGGAGCCTGCTACGATAGTTGGATCGGATATTCTGCTAGGCAGTGTTGACCACTCCTTCGGCGTCGCTTTTTGACACTCCCGCCACCCTGACCGCCCGAATCCCCGTAACCCGAGTTCATTCATGGCGTTACGTCCTCGAGAATTTGGAACATCAGCTGCACACATCCCCACTTGAGGGGCTGAAGGAGCCTCAGCTCGGTGAAAACGATTCTTGTGGTCGAGGACAGTCGGTTCATACGGCTGACCACCGAAAGGACTTTAGCGCGTGCTGGCTATCAGGTTATGACTGCTTGTGATGGTGAAGAAGCGTTGAAAGCAGCAGAAACCGCGCCTGATCTGGTCCTATTAGACATGTTACTTCCAAAGCTGTCCGCCCCTGTGCCCAAGACCCTTGCTCGGAATGAGCCTGGAAAGAGCGATGGCGACTAGAAAATATCTCATAAATGCCGGATGGCCACGTTTCTGGTAAGCGCGTTATTGGCCCGATGCATCTGTCCAGGGGTGAAGGACAATCCGTTTCGAGAGAAATGCCGGGCATTATTGGGGTACTACCTTGGCCGCGTCTTTGACCTCTCTTTTGAGCGTCTCCAGCATGTCCGGAAGACTCCCCTGGTGGTACCGAAAAACAGTGCCATCGGCTGCAATGATGACCACGCTGGGCAAACCCGGCGAGCCAAACGCCCGGAACGTTTCGCCCTTCACATCGAGAAGAGATGACATGCTAAGTCTTTGGGACCTGAAAAACTCGGCAGCCTTGATTCGTGTCTCCTCTTCGGTTGGAAATTGTTCCATTGTATCTATGGGAAGAACCATAACACGCAATCCACTCTGGGATGCCCAGTCTGAGAGGTGCTGGGATTCCAGCAGAGTTTTCCAGCAGGGCGCGCACCAGGAGGCCCAGAAATCGAGCACCACGACCGACCCGTGGAATTGACGAAGAGAAACTCTCTCCCCTGCCAAGTTTCTTAATTCGATGGAGGGGGCGGGCTTGCCAGTTGGCAACTGGGCAGCATCCAAGCTGGCGAGGTTGGCAACTGCGACTTTCCCACTTGGATCGAAGGTAACAAGGCCCTGTGCATTGGCCAAGACCTTCGGAGAACACTCGCCCAATACCCTGATGAACACATCCTTAGGCGCACCGAACGGATGAGCTTCGAACGAGACGCGAGAGAGAAAGTGGGTGATAGAGTCAAAATCAGCATCCAGCCAGCCATTGTCTGCGCGGAAATGAATTTCATCGAACGAGCCAACGCTATCACTTTTCTTTTCGTAACCCGAGATCTGAAGCGGCGCCAACTGTTTGAATCTTAGTGCGGTCAACCAAGCATCCTCGCCCTTTCCGAGTCGCATGGCAATCTGCAGAGGTTCCATCGGCCAACCCTGTTCCCCGACCACCGCATCCAGCGCTTTCGCGAAATCACCCGAATACTGTTGAGCAACATACTTCCCTGGGGCATCACTCTTGGTCACAAACAACCTGCCGTCCACGGCAACAGCTTCGATGAGTGGGTCTTTGAGCGCTACCTGATCACGTGCGCCTAGAGTTATTTCCAGCGTCTTTGGTGCCAGCACGGCACTGGGCGTGGTCACGGTATAGGTGAGAACGTCCTTTAATGCGACAACCTGCTGGTATGCGTGTGCCGAGGACTTAAGGGTTTCACGTGCCCTTTGCACAGTATTGTCATTCTGCGTGCGAGCGGCACCGCGAACCGTAAATCCGTACGCGAAACAGCTGCTTAGAGCAAACCATATCCAAAAACACCGGAGGGTCAGAAGGATTCGGAATCGCATGCCTAAAGGTACGGAGTCAGGCTGTAGGTTGTTCCATGGACATGGGAGGTTTCATCTGACCACTTGTAGCTGCCAGTCGGATTAGAAGTGGTCCGCAGTGGCGCGAACTGCCCAAACCTGCCCATCGACGTTTCCAGCAGTGGGTGCGCGAGGTCAAGTTGGAGCGCATCTTGCGCGGGCTGGCGAAGGACTTGCAGGCACGAGGAAAACTCAGGCTGGAGGGGGCTTTTATCGACGCCTCCTTCACGGGGCAAAAAAGGGGACCCTGCGGTCGGGCCCACCAAACGCGGCAAAGGGACGAAAATCCTCGCTCTCGGCGATGATCACAGTCTTCCTCTCGCCGTTAGTGTCGAAAGCGCTTCGCCGCACGAAAGCCGACTCGTCGAAGGCGTCCTCGGACACAGCTTCCTCGACGCCCTCCCGAAACGACTGATCGGCGACAAAGCGTCTGACAGTGACCGCCTGGATCGAGATCTGGCCAAGCACTATGGCATCGAGATGATTGCACCGCATCTTGGAGAGCGCCGGACGCCGACGCAAGATGGTCGTCCTCTGCGCCGCTACCAGAGACGTTGGCGAGTCGAATGACTGTTTGCCTGGCTGCATCATTTTCGTCGGCTTGTGATCCGCTGGGAGTACCACTGGTCAGGTATTTATGAGACCGGTTCTAGTACCAAGCGTCGCCATCTAATCCATTCTGAGTTGCACTGCGTGCGGGTGGGGAGCACGCGACCGTCGCCGGCAAAACAGGTACCATGAGAAAAAATCTCCATGTCCCAATCGCGTAGATCGATAACCCGTCGTAGATGAGCATCCTGTAGATATTCCGCACCACCTGCACTTCGTGATCCGGTCCAGACACGAGGATAACGCGGTCGGTGACAAGACTTTACATGTGTTCGTCGTCAAAGAATTCGCGAATGGTAGGCATAATTACCCCTGTTTGTCATTTGAGGCGAATGGAGGACCACATCCCCGTTTTGAATTAGGGGGACATTGGCCCTGGGTGGTCAACCTGTACAGCACCAACTTAGGGGAGAACTTACGGCACGATCCCTAGGAACCCCAGCACCATTTTCGGCAACCAGAACATCCTACCGATTCCATGGCCCGGACGAAGCCAATCCTATGGCTGTGGATTGGTTTTCAAGCGAATATTGTTGGTGCTCGGTTAAAACGCGAAGGTAGAGCCGGCGAGGACAAGCAGAGTGGCAACGGTCATGGTGCCCTCAAGACGGACATCGACCTAATCAGAAAAACCTTAACGGAATTCTGACGAAAAATCCCCCCTATGATCAAAACTGAATCATGCCGGCCTCTTCGCATTGGACGGTGACCTGCGCCTTGTCCAAAGAACTCTTGAGGACTTCGCGACTCATTGTCTCGATGGAGCACTGGTGCGCGTTTAATTCCTCTGCCATTGCCTTGGCTAGTTCGCGTATCTTGCGCAGTTGCTGCTGCGCTGAGTCTTCGGCCACGTGGTCTCTCAGCAGATCGCAATATCCTACGACTGCTGACAACTTGTTGACGAGTTCATGAGCCAACAAGCAACTAGGTTGATACTTCTCCAAGTTCGGGTCCACCATACTTCCACCTCTTTCCTCTTCACCCTGCAGTTGTTAAGTTTTTCAACACCTCGGTCCAAGGGATGTGCACAGATCGTACCTATCCGTGAACTGTCAATTCGTGGAATCTAGGCATGTTACCGCTCCAGCAAAAACGACGGGGACTGTGCTACTAACCTCGTCAATCAGTTCCGCACTGGCATTCTTCTTCGCTGTCTTCGGCCTGCTCTGCTTGGCGTAGCAAGGTTTCCAGATCAAGGATCGCCTGTTTCAGAGATCGTCGGCAGCTAAAGTCGTCGCCCGGGCATCCTGGTTTCCTTTGTTCCAGGGCCCGCAACTGCTGTCGTCTTTCTTCCAACAGGAACCTCCCATACGCTAGGCCGCCTTCTTCGGTTACAGTTACCATTCCCGCCTCCCGCACATGACTTAAACAGTTGCAGGCCAGATTCCAAAACCAATAAGACCGAGGCTTTTTGAGGTCAGGGGCTTAAGAACACCCTTTCCTTGCGCAGGGACCGGTCCGCGCCGAAATGTCGGCAAAGTGCCGACACATCGGCAATCAAAAGATGTTCTATAGCCAGCCAGCGGTTCGGGTTGGTGGCCGGTTTTTTAGTGTAATTCGCCAATCTTGAGTATTTCTGATTAGGTTTAGCCAGGGCCACTCGGCACTGATGCGGCTTCGAACTTGCGCGTTAAGCCCGAGTCTCTTTTAAAGAAAACGTCACGACCGCGGATATCCCTCCGCCATCAATGATCGTGACTTTTGGGCCCGAGGAACTCTTAACAGTTATCGCTTTTCCCCGGAAATTAATATTCTCGTTGTATGTACCCGGAGCAACCAGGATCGTGTCTCCCTTGACGGCTGCATTTATCCCCGCCTGAATCGTCGGTTTGGCGGCCGGAACATTGATGGTCTTGCAAAAACGAACGTCGCAAGAAAGCCTGGAACCAGAATCACAGAGATCGCGAACTGTCGGGTCATAGATCCCTCGCAGGGACGAGAATGATACAACGACATTCGCCAGTCAACAACGTGCAGCAAATAGCCAACCTTTAAATCGCCCATAACCCTCATTGCGCTGCGACTTTGGAGCCTTGGATCTTCATTACTTTGCCAGCGTATGATGGAACGGCGAGCATTCGAATCTTCCCTCGTGTAGAAAGCGGAAAGCAATGGCTGATCTAGGTGCGGTACTGGAGCGGTTGAAAGCAGAACGTGCGAAGTTGGAGAAGGCTATCAGGGTGTTAAGTGGCCTTGCCGGGAGAATTGAGTCGCGGTGGAGGCGGGAAACGTAGACTCTCTAGAGCGGCTCGTGCAAGGATTGCAGCGGCACAGCGAGCAAGATGGGCGCAGTTCAGGGCGACGAAGGGAAGGTAGCAGACGGTTCAGGCAAGAACACCCCGCGGCACTCAGTGTGGTGCAGGCATTCCTTTTTTTCGGGGGACGCTGACGCCCCGCAGAATCTCGATCAGGAGTACGCTAAGCTATCATTTGACGTCCAAGTCGTATGCAATTTTTAGCCATTTCTGCACCTCGCCGTCGATGTCGGTCAGGGACCTAATTTCGATCCGATGCGTGATGCGGTCTTTTTTCTGCAT
>DATEHP010000423.1:0-31891 GCA_035279505.1 Candidatus Sulfotelmatobacter sp.
CCCGCATGCTTTGCGTTGCAGGGCGATCTCTCCCTCCGCCTGAAAATCGGCTCCGGTCGAGATGACGCCAGCAGGAGAGGGGCGTAATTACAGGGATAGACGGAACGTTACACTAGTTTCCAACGCCGCCGGAGAATCACACTCCGATGTGACCCACGCCCTTGCGCTCAGCATCGCGAGCTCAGATCATAGGCAAGGCGAAAGCGGTATAGGCAGCAATCGGCGAAAAGGCTCTAAGTCCTTGCGGCTCAATATTTTACCCCTAAGCTATTGAGCCCGATAGATTACTTCGCAATTTTCCGCTAAATCAAAGATTCCAATAGACCGAGAGGGGGGAGGGTCCCCCGGCATCCATCCGTTTCCCAAAATGGAACTCCGCCGTCATACCGGCGTCCCGCGCGCCCGGGACAGGGGTTCTCTTGCTTCTATTGGCCGGTTGCTCTAGTTCACGGTGAAGGTAGTGGAACTAGTGGCGCTGCCGCCTTTTGTGGTCACTACAATCTTGCCGGTTGCGGCTCCTGTCGGTACGGTCGCCGTGATCTCAGGCTCACGGACCTGGAAATCGCGAACGAGTTGCACTGGTTGCACTCCGACCCGGAGTTTCGCCGGCTGGCTACCGATGTTGGCCTTCCCCCTTTGCATTGATGCGCGCTCCGAAAACGTTCTTGTCCGGAAACTGCATGCTAGACTGACCACTCCAGTCATGCCCTCTTTGCGGGTCATCCTTCTTTGGCATCAGCACCAGCCTTTTTATAAAGACCTGGTTACTGGCGAATACCGCCTGCCGTGGACGCGTCTGCACGCGCTGAAAGACTATTACGGCATGGTGAAGTTGCTGGATGAGTTTCCCAAGGTTCATCAGAATTTCAATCTTGTGCCGTCGCTCATGGTGCAGATTCAAGATTATGTTGCCGGAACGGCGCAGGATCCGTTCCTGAACGTCGCGTCCAAGCCTGCCAAAGATCTTTCCCAAGAAGAGCGACGGTTTACGCTGCAATACTTGTTTCAGGCGAATCCGCAGAATCTGATTGGACGTTACCCGCGATACCGCGAGTTATGGGAGCGGTTTCGTGAGCATGGGAACCATCCGGAAAGGGCAGAACGTTATTTCCAGGCGCAGGATTTTACCGACTTGCAGGTGCTGTCGCAGGTTGCGTGGTTTGACGAGTTCTTTCTGGAAGAGAAAGATATCGCAGCGCTGGTGAAGAAGGGGCATAACTACTCGCTGGACGATCAGAAATTTGTAATTGCGAGAGAGCGAGAGTTGTTGGGCCGGGTGCTTCCGGCGCATGCCGACGCCGCGAAGAAGGGTTCCATCGAAATATCGGCTACGCCGTTCTATCACCCGATTCTTCCACTGGTGTGTGACACGAGTGCGGGGGCGATTTCGACCCCCGGGCTTCCACTGCCGCAAAACCGATATCGTCATCCCGAGGACGCTCGCGAGCAACTGGTTCGGGGCCTCGATTTGCACGAGAAAGTTTTCGGAGTGCGCCCGAAGGGAATATGGCCCTCGGAGGGCAGCGTTTCCGAAGAAGTGCTGGCGATCGCGCATAACCTGGGCGTGCAGTGGATGGCCACCGATGAAGGAGTGCTCGGTCGTAGCACTGGACTGTTCTTTGCCCGTGATGGAAACGGACGGCTGCCCGGGCATCTGGCGGAGAAACTCTACAACATTCATCGCTACGAGAACGGCTCGACCGCGATGCACCTGGTGTTTCGTGATCATACGATTTCGGATCTGATCGGGTTCGTATATTCGGGTATGCCTCCGGCGGATGCGGCGCGGCATCTGATCACCAATATCAAAGAGGCGGCGAGACCTGTGCTGGAGAAGGGACGAGATGCCGTCGTCTCGATCATTCTCGATGGCGAGAATGCGTGGGAATACTATCCGAAATCGGGGCGCGAGTTTCTGCGCCGGTTCTATGACGGCCTGGAGCGGGAACCAGGACTGGAGGCGGTGACCATCTCAGAGGCGATTGCTCGCCATAAGGACTTCGGGAAAATGACGTCGCTCACCCCGGGCTCATGGATCAATGCGAATTTCAATGTCTGGATCGGAGCGCCTGAGGATAATCGTGCCTGGGATTATTTGCACCACGCTCGCGAGTATTACGCGCAGAATGCGGCGCGCGCGACCGACGCACAGCGCAAGCTGGCCTTCGACGAGATTCTGATCGCCGAAGGCAGCGACTGGAACTGGTGGTATGGGCCAGAGCATCACTCTGCGAACGACCGCGATTTCGACGAACTCTATCGCAAACACCTCTCCAACGTTTATCAGGCGCTGGGCGCGACCCCGCCGGATTACCTGGCGCAGCCGATTACCGGGCAGGAGGTTCGGCCTTCGTTTGTGCCGCAGACGGCGTATATCCATCCCCGAGTGACAGGTGACAAAGTTCGTTACTTCGAGTGGATGGGTGCAGCCGCTTATACGGCCGATCATCGTGCCGGGGCAATGCACGGCAAGCAGTTTCTGCTGGATTCGGTGTACGCGGGAATCGACGCGACCTATCTTTACGGGCGGCTGGATTTCGCGGGCAATGTTCCAGGTGCCGACTTTGACATTGTGGTCAATGTGGAGTCGTGGGCCAGTGGCGAACCGCGTGCACGTCGGACGTTGCGAGTGGATGCCTCTGCCAGCGCAGGCAAGCTCAAGGAGTGGAGAATCGAGAATGGAGTGGCGGAGCGCGTTTTGGCATCTCCAGCGCAGAGTGACGAGCATGTGAAAGTCGCGCTGCTGCGGAACTTCGAATTTAAGGTGCCGTTGAACTGGCTTTTGGCAGTTCCCTCCGACGGATCTGAGAAGATCCTAGAAAAGAAATCCAGCGCACCGGCGGCGCCGACCAGCAAAGTACGCTTGCGGTTCAGTCTATGGCAGAACCGCTTGCCGGTGGACTCGTTGCCGCTGGAAGGCTGGATTGAACTGCAAGTCGTTAGCGAAGGGGAATTGCTGTTCGGCGCATAACGGCAAGGGGATCAGGATTAGAAATAGTGAAAAAGGGAACCGGACGGAGTGACCGCCGGTTCCTTTTCATTCATTCCAGGTTCTCGTTTAGTTACTTCCCCCGCTAGGCGCTGAAGCGGTGACCGCCGGGGCGGGCATCGCAGGACCTGTGGCCATCGGACGATTCAGTTCCAATGTCAGCTCGGTACCCGCCGGCAGGACCGCTGAGCGATGCTTGCCCAGCCAATGTCCGGTCGCCCCGCCGGCACCGATGGCCCCACCAATCAGGATCCCTGGAGGGCCACCGATCAATCCGCCGATGAGCATGCCGCCTGCGGCGCCGCCACCTTGCTCGACGGTGTCGCGGCGATCGTGGCCTGATCCCTTGAATTGACCTTCCTGGTTGACGTCACTGCCTTTGATGTTCGTGTCGGTGAGCGTGGCGTCGAGGTAGTAGCGTTCGCCGGTGGGAAGGATCACGGCTTCGGGAAGGATACCGATCGTGGGCTTGCCCGAGATGCGGCGCGGTTCACTCACCTTCGTGACACGGCCTTCGACGGTAGCGCCCACCGGAATTACGGTTTGGCCGTTGACCACCACTGGCTGCGTGATGCTGCCGTGGAAGGGATCGCCGACTTTGTTGCTGAAGGTTGCGAGCGTTGTGTCTAGACGAACCATCAGCGCGGTTCCGGCGGGAACTGGTGCGGCAGTCTGGGCTGGCAATGTTGTGGCTAGCAATGCGCAGGGTAGTAGCATCCACGGTTTCATGGCTACCTCCAAAGTCGGAAGCTCCCTCTGACTCTAGACCAGGTACGCCGGGGGGACAAGCGGCGGTCGGTACATGGGGAACCAGCGGAGATAAGAGGCCTGAGAAGATGGCCGAATGGACGGGTTCCAATGTGGAAATGGTGCGTTTGATTGTGTCCGTCGTCACATCTCGGTAATGTCCATCCGCTATAATCGGGGGTTTCACCAACGAATGGGAAAAAGAGTATGCCGGTGTCGGTTACCTGACCGGCCGCCGGTTCGCTTTCAACAGCGATCATCCCAATCGGGTATGGAATCCGAATAGCGTCACCGAAATTATAAAGTCGAGGAAGAAAACATCTATGTCGAATATTGCTGGCATTCACGCACGAGAAGTTCTGGATTCACGGGGTAATCCCACGGTCGAAGCGGAGGTCTTTCTGGCGGATGGCTCCATGGGCAGGGCGATTGTCCCGAGCGGAGCTTCCACCGGCGAGCATGAGGCGGTCGAACTACGCGACGACGATACAAACCGCTTCCTGGGCAAAGGCGTACTGAAGGCTGTCGAGAACGTCAATGGTGAGATTGCCGAGGCGCTGGCGAACTGGGATGGGTTCGATCAGCGCGGTCTGGACGCCAGGATGATCGAACTGGATGGCACTGAGAACAAGGGACGTTTGGGAGCGAATGCGATTCTGGCGGTGTCGATGGCGTCGGCACGGGCGTCGGCTTACAGCCTGGATATTCCGTTGTACCGGTATCTGGGCGGAGCGGGAGCGAATACTCTGCCTACGCCCATGATGAATATTCTGAACGGCGGCGCGCATGCGGATAACAACGTCGACTTCCAGGAGTTCATGGTCATGCCGGTGGGTGCCCCAACGTTTTCGGAGGCATTGCGCTGGGGAGTCGAAGTTTTCCATACGCTCAAAGGCGTACTGAAGAAGCGGGGATACAACACGGCGGTGGGCGATGAAGGCGGCTTCGCGCCCTCGGTCAAGTCGAACGTTGAGGCGATTGAAGTCGTGTTGGAGGCGATTTCGAAAGCTGGATACAAGCCGGGAGAGGAGATTGCGATTGCGCTCGATCCCGCGGCCAGCGAGTTCTACCAGGACGGGAAGTACGTGTTCAAGAAGTCAGATAAGTCGAGCAAGAGTTCCGATGAAATGGTGAGGCACTGGGCGAAGTGGGTGAACGATTATCCGATCGTCTCGCTCGAAGACGGATTGGCTGAGAATGATTGGGATGGATGGCAGAATCTGACGAAGGAGATTGGCGGGAAGGTCCAGTTGGTGGGTGATGATCTGTTCGTAACGAATGTTCAGTTTCTGCAGGAAGGCATCGACAAGGGAGTGGCGAACTCGATTCTAATCAAAGTGAATCAGATTGGCACCGTTAGCGAGACTCTCGATGCGATCGATCTGGCGCGGCGGAATGGATATACGTCGGTGATTTCGCATCGTTCGGGCGAGACCGAAGACACGTTCATTGCAGACTTGGCTGTGGCAACTGGTGCCGGTCAGATCAAAACGGGATCGGCTTCGCGCACGGATCGCGTTGCCAAGTACAACCAATTGATGCGGATTGAGCAGGAGTTGGGCGGGACGGCAAGGTTCCTGGGATTGAGTGCGCTTAACTATCACGGGTAATCGGAATCGAGGAGCCACATATGAAAGTGCGTGCTATCTTGTTTGCGATTTTGTTGTGCCTGACTACATCTTGCATGCTGGGTCAGGCGGCTGCGGCGGGTTCTGAAGCTCCTGCCTCAGCTGACGACATTCGAAAGCTGTTCGATGTCATGCAGATTCGCAATCAGATGAAGCTTGTTATGCAGCAGGTTTCCCAACAGATCCGGTCTTTGGAACGCGAGCAGGTCCGAAAGCAGCAACCCAATGTGACTAACGAGGATTTTGCGAAATTTGATGCGATTTCTGATGAAGTAATGAAGAATCTTTCAGTTGAGGGGCTGCTCGACGATATGATCCCCGTTTACCAAAAACATCTGAGCAAGTCAGACGTGAATGCCATGGTTGTGTTCTACTCCACTCCTACCGGCCAAAAAATATTGAGGGAAATGCCCGCAATGACTACGGAAGGCATGCAGGCGATGCAGCCACATCTCAAGCAGATGATTGAAGAAGCTAACGCCGAGCTTGAAAAGCGGGTAAAAGAAGAGATGCAGCAGAAGAAACACGACGACGCGGCCAAGCCCAACACCCTAAAGAACTGACAGTCGTGGGCTTATCGAAGTTAACTACGGCATCCTCAGCGTCTGAGCCGGAGGCACCCGGTGGCGGAACGACAGTATGTCGTTCCCTCCCTGGTTCTTTTGCACTGTAGCTGGAAGCCAGGAGCTAGAAGCTTATTTATGTCTCGTCCTAAACCGCTTGTTCTTACCATACTCGACGGCTGGGGGTATCGAGCCGAAACCAAAGCCAATGCGATCGCGCTGGCACGCAAGCCTAGCTACGACCGATTGCTTCGCGAGTATCCAAACACACTAATTCACACCAGTGGGCCGTACGTCGGACTGCCCGAAGGGCAGATGGGCAACAGCGAGGTCGGGCATCTCAACATTGGTGCCGGGCGCATCGTGCATATGGATATCACGCGGATCGATTTAATGATCCAGAACGGGGAACTGTTCTCGCATCCTGTGCTGCTGGACGCCATGAAGCATGCGCGTACGGGCGAGCGGCGACTGCATCTGTTTGGACTGATATCGGACGGAGGAGTTCATTCGCAGCAGGCTCATCTTTATGCCCTACTGAAAATGGCGAAGCAGAATGGACTGGAGCGCGTATTCGTGCACGCGTTTATGGATGGGCGGGATACGTTGCCGACGAATGGCGCGGGATACCTTGAGCAGTTACAGCAGAAGATGCGTGAGTACAGTTGCGGCACGATCGCTACGGTGAATGGCCGGTACTACGCCATGGATCGCGATCGCCGGTGGGAACGTATTGCCAAGGCTTACAACGCCATGGTCTTCGCGGAGGCGGAGGGCGGCAAGCAGTCCGATCCAGTGCAGGGCATGAAAGATTCGTACAACAAGGGAGTGACCGACGAGTTTGTGCTTCCCTTTATTTGTACCGACAGCCGCGGCCAGGCGCTGGCAACCATTCGCGATGAGGACTCCTGCATCTGCTTCAATTTCCGTGCGGACCGTGTTCGGCAGATTACCCGGGCGCTTACGCGTAACAGCGGGCTCAACGAAAAGGGCGGCAGCGATTTGCCCGGCGCGGCGGATCTCGATAACACGATCCCACGCGATCGGGTGCCGAAGAATCTGCATTACGTCTGTATGACGCAGTATGACAAGAACTTCAGCCTGCCGGTCGTCATTCCTCCGGAGTCGATGGCGAACATTCTGGCCAATGTGATGGGCGGCTCGAGTATGCGGAACCTGCGTGTAGCGGAGACCGAGAAGTACGCGCACGTGACGTATTTTTTCAACGGAGGAGTGGAGCAGCCATTTCCGGGAGAAGACCGCGTCATGGTCCCCTCACCGAAGGTGGCGACTTACGATCTGAAGCCGGAGATGAGTGCTTCCGGAATTGCCGATGCGGTGGTGAAGGCAACAGAAGACGGAACTTTCGATGTGGTCATCGTGAACTTTGCTAATGCCGATATGGTGGGGCACTCAGGAAAGATCGAGCCCACGGTGAAGGCGGTTGAAACGGTAGATGCCTGTCTGGGTCGGATTGAATCGGCTATTCGCGCAAAAGGAGGCGCGATGCTGATTACTGCCGATCATGGAAACGCCGAGTTGATGATCGATCCTGCCACCGGCGGGCCGCACACGGCGCATACCACGAATCCGGTGCCCTTCATCGTGGTTTCGGACAATGCGAAGCAGTTCACAATAAAGCCCAACGGGTCGCTGCGCGACATATCGCCCACAGTTCTCGGGATGCTCGGTTTGGATGAACCGAAAGAGATGACCGGATCAGATCTGCGTGTATTTTCGAAATCGTCGCGCTAGAAATCACAGTTGAAGATAAAGGGGATGCCTTGGCATCCCCTTTCATTTTTCAAGGTCCAACTAATTCGCCATCAGCGCCGGAGCAGTAGCCAACAGTCCAGCCGCCAGTTCGAGGTCGTGCAAGTCTTCGCGGCTGAAATCTTGCGCGAATTTTGAATCGAGTGCTTTGCGCGAGATCTGAATCACGCCGACCACAGCCGAATCCCGGTCCATGACCGGTACGGACATGAGTTTCTGAATCGGAGCCGGCGCTGCGGCCTCGTCATCCTCGGGCTTGATCGTCTCAAAGATGCTTGCATGTTTGACACGGGCGAAGTTGTTAAAAATCTCTGGCTTCTTGCTGAGAGCGGTGTGTGCCGCCACCGCTTTGCTGGAGAGCGGAATCGCTCCGGTGGTGCGCAGATATTCCGGGAAAACAAAGCGCAGCAACCCACCTTCCAGGCGCAGTAATGCAACCTCTGTGTACTGCACCCGAAAAATCTTGGCAAGAACCATACACAAATCGAGCGCCGATACTCCCTGGCCCAGCACTGATCCAAGGGGAAGCAGATGTTCGGGAAGGACGATTTCTTCCATCATCGCCTGATCGTTATTTTGGGTCATAAGTATTCCGCACGGCCCCAGTCTCGCCGGGGCAAACACTGACTGTATCGCATTTTCAACGCCATAAGACACTTCCGAAAGTAATAGCGTAAATGCGCGTAAGTGCTTTGTTTTGTGCGGATATCTAGAAGGATACACGGCCCTGGGGTAGTGCTGGATTGACCCTTACCCGCCGCAAACAATCAATCGGCTGACACTTTTTGTCACTGGGACCGTCACATCCCTGTTTCTGCGGCCGAACTCGTTTACACTTCCAGCCATGAATAATCCGACGCAACCCAACATAAAGTTAGTCAGTGATCCGACGTACCGCGAAAATTATGCGAACAGCGTGCAGATGCGCGTGAACATCTGGGACTTTTTCCTCATCTTCGGAACGTTGCAGCAGCAGAGTGAAACGCAGGTCGAGATCCGCAATTTTCAGGGGATTTATTTGAGCCCGCAACAGGCGAAGGCGTTGCTGGGTTTGTTGCAGCAGAATGTTGCGAGCTATGAAGGCACGTTCGGGGAAATAAAACTCGATCCGCGTATGTCACCGGGTCCGGTGCACTAGAGTAGTGATAGAGACGTGGCGTGCC
Organism: Candidatus Sulfotelmatobacter sp.; assembly: GCA_035279505.1. Taxonomy (GTDB): domain Bacteria; phylum Acidobacteriota; class Terriglobia; order Terriglobales; family Acidobacteriaceae; genus Sulfotelmatobacter. The sequence continues at coordinate 8,864 of DATEHP010000423.1, forward strand.
CAGAGAGACGTTGCAAGCAACGTCTCTCCGGATAGAATGGCTTCGCCCATGCGATCGAGCTGGCATCCTGCCCTGGTCTTTGTGCCGATCTTTTTTGCGGTCTTCCTGCTGCATGCTCCTCTGCTGCAATCGTCGTATTTCTGGGATGAAGCTGGTTATTACGTTCCCGCTGCCCGTGATCTCCTGCTAAGCGGAAGTCTCATTCCTCACACTACCGTTTCGAATGCGCATCCACCGCTGGTGATGGCGTGGATTGCATTGTGGTGGAAGTGTGTTGGCTATGCTCCAGCGGTAGCGCGTTCAGCGATGCTCATGATCGCGTCATTTTCCCTGCTGGGAGTATTTCGATTGGCTCAGAGCGTTGCGAATACTCCGGTCGCGATTGCGGCGACGGCGTGCACGGGGCTGTATCCGGTTTTCTTCGCGCAGAGTTCGTTGGCCCAAGTGGATTTAGCAGCTGCCGGACTGACACTCTGGGGTCTACTGGCCTTTATCGAACGTCGTTGGAGAGCGACAGCCTTCTGGTTTTCACTCGCCGCGCTGGCGAAGGAAACTGCGATTCTTGCTCCGCTCGCGCTTGTTGCCTGGGAATTGGTGGGACGGCTCACGCAGAAGCGCGAAAGGCTGAGGGGACTCTGGCAGACGTCCGAGTCGGAATCCGATGGGAAGCAGATTCTAGGGCTTCTTATTCCCGTTCTGCCTCTCGCCGCATGGTATTGCTACCATTACGCGCGCACAGGGTATGTGTTTGGGAATCCGGAGTTTTTTCGGTACAACGTCGCGGCTACGCTGAATCCCCTGCGCTTTGTGCTGGCCCTGATGTTGCGGTTGTGGCAAACGTTCGGCTACATGCATCTGTGGTTGCTGACGGGCGGAATGCTGCTTGCAATGTTACTGTCCCCGCTGAAAGATGACGACTTAGAGCGCCCGCGAATTTCGATTCCGGTACAGGCACTTTTCTTTGTGGTGATCATCACCTACGTGGTCGCGATGGCGTTAATTGGGGGTGCAGTGCTGGCGCGGTATTTGCTTCCTGGCGTCCCGCTAGTGATCATTGTGGCTGTCTCCACGCTGCGCCGGCGGCTTCGATATTGGCCCGCGGCGGTAGCGTTGGTTGCGGTGGCGTTTGTGGTTGCGTGGTTTTGGAATCCGCCGTACGGATTCTCACCAGAGGATAATCTGGCTTATCGCGATTATGTCCTCTTACATGAAGAGGCGGAGCGCCGTCTCGAAGCCCGGTATCCCATGGCGCACGTGCTGACGGCGTGGCCGGCCTCGGATGAACTGGCCCGTCCGTGGCTAGGTTATGTCACGAGACCTGTGCAGGTGGTGCGCATCGAAGATTTCTCACTGGAACAGGTTCTCTCGGCAGCGGAATTCCGCTCCAACTTTGACGTTGCCCTGGTGTTCTCCACGAAGTATGAGCCTGCCCATCCGATGCTCGATCGATGGCAGAAGTGGACGGAACTAAAGCGGCGATTCTTTGGGTATGAAAGGGACTTGCCGGCGGAGGCTGCGGCCCGGATTCTAGGCGGACGTATTGTGTTCTCGGAACAGCGCAAGGGGCAGTGGGTGGCAGTGATTGAACTGAACAAGACAGAAATCCTGAATGCACGTCGTTAGGATCGTGGCCTGCGAATTGTCTACTCTTTGACCGGCATCGCTGACGAATCGATAGTCTCCTACTTCCCAATCGCATCAAGTTCTGCCTGATTGATGGCGAACACCGTGCCGTCTGCCCCAATGATCGTTGGAGTGTAGGCTTCGCCGATTCCACTGGACAGTTTGATCACCTCGGACAGGGTGTTGCTGGTGAGATCCCAGCGGTACAACTTCCCGTCTTCGCTATTGACGATCACCGACTTCGTAAACGGGTCCACCGCGGCAGTGTTGATGCACCACTCGCGTACCGCGCCGGGGAACGTAGGGAAATTAGGATCGGGCGTGACGCCGAGCTGCGTAATGACCTCTTTCATCACTTGAGTGGCGGGGATGACTGGATCTGCCTCGGTGTCGTTGGGGTCGAGGATGGCAACTCGATTGTGCCCATCGCCGGTGTTAATGCTCGCGTAGTTGTTGTATTTCGTCATAAGCAGATACTGGGAGGTGCCGTGATAGCTGGATACAAGCGATGCGTCGACGATGGATGCAGTGTCGTCCCACCCGAAGCTTCCGGGAATCTTTTGTTGTGAGAGATCGCGATTGAAATGAAGCAGCCAGCCACGGTCGTTGTGAAACGGGAATGGATTCTCCAGCACTCCGTAATACACGTCGCCGTCGGGTCCGACGGTGGGGGTCGCGCTGCTTTCGTCAGTCATGATGGCGTCGAAGCCGGAGGATGGATCGGTAAGGCGGACTTTGTTGATCACTGCCAGGGTCCTGCTATTGAGCGCGAGGAGATAGCCGAATCCGAAGTCGCCGCTGCTGACAGCGACGTAGAGAATGCTGCCGTCCTGGGAAAGGGCGGGTGCACAACTCATCGACACTTCGCTGATTGTGAAATCTCCGCTGAGAAACGCAGCCGAGGCCCAGGTTCCGGTACCGTTTGCCGCGATGCGGGCGAGACCGCTTTGCAGGCCGATGGGCGTTGGGCCAACTGCCAGAAATCCGAAGAAAAGATTACCGTGCGCGTCGACCGTGAGAGGCGTGTTGATCTGCACGCTTTGCTCATAGGCGGTAGGATTATCCTGAAAATTGTTTTGGCCGTAGAAATAGAGTTCGCTGACTTGCCCTGTGGCCAGATCTGGACTTCGTCGCACTATAACGCGTCCCGCGCTGTCCGGAATGAAAACTCGGTTTTGGTAAAGCGTGGGACCCATGCCGGGCAAGAAATTGGCGAACGGCGCCTGGTAACTCGTACCGTGTTTCCAGAGGACTTTGCCGGTCGCGCCGTTATGAGCCACTATGCGAAAACTATCCGTGCCGGTTTTTAATGGAACGATGACGGTGTTGCGGGCTGTGACCAAGGGCGAGCCGTAGTGAATAAAGATTTCGCCGGCAGGGACTGCCAGGTCCACCGGCGTCTTCCAGTGGATCTTGCCGAGTGGTTGCGACTGCACCGAGGAAACGCCTGTGTGTTGCTCATCATGAGAATGGGTCGGCCACGCGGGGGATTGAGCGGAACAGTACGAGACGGAGAATACGAATATGAGGCTAAGGAATTGAGCTGTCCAGGTGCGTGCGGCGGACTGAGAAGTGTGTGGCATAAGTCCTCCGAAATCGAGATGAAAGTATCAGGAGGGGCAAGAGAGATTGTTTGGAAATTGTCAAAAAACGGTCAACGGATCTTTCTTGTGTCTTCCGCTCGGGTGCGACGACTAGCTGTAGAAATATCGTTCGTTATGAATGAAAGCTAATATTGCTGCGAAAGGGCGCGCAGGGATTCCTGGCGCGAGAAGGATGTTCCATTGATTCTCTCTCGGGCCCATCGCGACCCAGACTGCGGTCCCGGTTGTTGACTCTCCTGAAAAGTAAATCGTGTAAAGCGGCATGTGGAATGTCCACGACTTCATGCCGTCGAGTTCGATGGAGTACCTGTTGCGGAGAACGCTGGACATTTTTACCTTCCCGATCAGTTTGCCTTCTTCGAGAAGATTGAAGGCCGACGGAAACAGCGAGACTCTACGGACCATCAGTGCATCTCTCTCGTCACGCTCAAAAAACACAAAATCAGGCTTCCTCAGTGGATTTCCGGGAGTCCAAGAGTCGCGGGCCCGGTGCGGGCGGTATCGCCAACGGATAACGCCGTTCTCATCTGAAACTGCCCCGACCCGCCTTGCTGTTCCTGCGGCGATTCGACTTACCAACTTGATGCCATTCGCAATAATATCTGGCGGTGGCGGGAATACGTTGGGTCGCTTCTGAAACATTGATATCAGAACGTACGGCTACTTCATCCTTGCATCAGGTGGCACGAGTGCGTCTTGATCACCAGCCATACTTCCTTGCCTGGCGTCAGTTCCAGCGAATCGCGAGCGGCTAGAGTGAGGTGAACTTCCATTTCCACTCGGCACTTTACCCGGGCTGAGACGATCACATCACGCTGCTCCAGGGATTGAATGCGCCCGGGTATTACGTTGCGGGCGCTGAGTCCAGTAGGCGGAGAAGTCGCCAGCAGGATATCTCCGGCGCGAATCCCGATGCGCAGCATCGACCCTACTCCACCGCGTACCAGGGGCGTTTCGAGCACAAACCCGCCTGCTTCCCCGGCAATGCGGCAGGTCATGGTGCCTCGCTCTGGGCGGACTGCCTCCACGATGGAATCAAAAATATTCTCAAAGCCAGCTAGTTGCGCGACGGTTTCGACGAGAGGCGCGCTCAGGACCTCGTGTGGCGTGCCCTGGGCGACGACGCGTCCGCTGTCCAGCACAATGAGTCGCTCGCCCAGGGCGAAAGCTTCATCCCGGCTGTGAGTGACGTACAGGATCGGGATGTTGTGACTGCGATTCCATTCGCGAAGGTCGTCAATGATCCCTGCCTTTGTGGGTGCGTCAAGCGCTGCCAGAGGTTCGTCCAGCAACAGGAAATCGGGATCCGTCACTAAGGTTCGTGCCAGGGCAACGCGCTGGCTTTCCCCGCCGGATATGTCACGAGCCTTGCGGCGGGCGAGGTGAGAGATCCGGAATGCTTCGAGCAATGACGTGGAACGGCGGGAGCGCTCTGCGGGCGGCAGATGCGCTAAGCCGTACGCCACGTTCCGCTCCACGGTCATGTGTGGGAACAAAGCCAGACTCTGAAACACGTATCCCACACGCCGTTGTGCCGTCGTTACGTTAAGCGCATTGGAAGAGTCGAACAGAACTCGGTCCGCCAGCGAGATTCGCCCTGAGTCGGGCGTCGTGAGTCCCGCCAGGCAATCGAGGAGAGTGGTCTTGCCGGCGCCCGACGCGCCGAAAAGAATAGTGAATCCGGGCGCCAGGTCAACAGCGACATCCAGAAGGAATTCGTTGCCGCGTGATGGGAGACGCTTTTCAACTTTCGCGTGTAACAGGGCAGCACCCAAGGTCGGAACGTTGCGCAAGGTCGAGAGTGCGTCGACTGCAGTCCGGATGTCACTCATTATGGTCTATTTTATGGGATGAATAACCCAGGCACGACGATTTAGTCCGTAAACCAGCGCCAGAAGGGCGAAGCAAACGACTAGAAGCACCAACGCCGTTTGATTCGCGCCTGCGTAGTCGGACGACTGCACCCGGTCATAAATATCGATAGAGACCGTACGCGTGATTCCCGGGATGTTTCCACCTACCATCAGCACCACGCCGAATTCTCCCATGGTGTGGGCGAAAGACAAAGCCACACCAGTAATGAGCCCGGGCGCGGAGAGTGGCGCGATCACGCGGTGGAATGTGCGCAGACGAGAGGCTCCAAGCGTTGCCGACGCGGAGATCAGCTTCTTATCGACCGCTGAAAACGATGCCGCGAATGGTTGCACCGCGAAGGGAAAACTGTATAGGATCGAGCCGATCACTAGACCAGTGAAGGTAAATGCGAGGGTGTGTCCGCTGAGAGCGATCCACCAACGTCCTAACGGGCTGCGAGGGCCGAGGGCGACCAGCACATAAAACCCCAACACGGTTGGGGGAAGCACGATCGGTAATGCTATGACAGCTTCCACCAGGAACTTCCATCGCCAGGGTGAGAAGGCGATCCAGTACGCGGTCGGGAGGCCCAGGAGCACCAGAATGAGCGAGACCGTGAACGCGAGTTGCAGAGTCAGGCGGAATGTCTGCCAGTCGATGCCCATGCGATGCGCTGAATGATAGCAACAAGGCAGCGTTTGGAGAAATCTGGACCGACGAAGGAGATTTTTGAGGCTGCCTTACAAAGTCAAAATCTCAATCCTTCGCAAAGACCGCGAAAGAAGGACGATGCACCTTCACGATCTTCCCCGAGTTTTGAGTGGGTCGGCGTTACCGGCTTGCGGGAGGGATAATTCCATTCATCCGTAAATACTCGACCATCTGACCGTAGTGGTCATATCCATGCCAGGAAACAGAGCAGGCAAGACCCAGGCGCGAAACCTTTCCCTCACCAAAAGGGCTTTTGACCGTTTCCACGAGATTGGTCTCGTTGATAGTGGCAACGGCTTTGTGGACGTACGCAAAAGAGTCCTTCAGATACTTGATAATGTCGGCTTTGGTAGTGATCGATGCGGGACCTGCCTCGCCGTTGAGGTCCATAGGCGGCTTCTCTTCTAAAATGGCCGCGCCCAATTCATAGTTCACAGCGGCGACGTGCTTAATCTGTTGGGCAAAAGTGCGGACGCCTTTGAATTCGCCATTGGTTGGGGCGAATCCGAACTTATCCTCTGGCATGGCCTCGGCGGCGGGAATGAACTCCTGCTCCATGTTGTAGACGGTGCGGTCCAAAACCTGCGTGACAGTGCGATGCTCTTCCTTTGGCTTGGAGGCTTGGGCAGCCATACACGCGATCAGCAGAAAAGCGATTACTGTCACTTTTGCTTTCATAATTCCCCCTGTTAGTCTCTGACAACCGCCGGCGTCAACTCCAATTCTGCGGCTGTCAGTCTATGCCGGCGGATGGTGGAAAGCCCAACTACCATCGCCAGCGCGGACCATGCGAGTGCTTCTGGAACACCCTGACGGGCCGCTACTGCTCCCCACAATGCGCTGCCGATTGCCATGCCTCCTTGCAGAACCAGCAGATACATCGAGAGCGCTCGTGCGCGCATCCACGACGGGCACATGGTCTGAGCTACTACATTAAAGCAGGCCAGAATGCCAATCCACGCGGCTCCAGCCGTAAACAATACCAGACACAGCCATTCAAAGATATGGACTTGTCCGGCGGCGAAGGTCATGATCGCGAACAGGATGGTCGCGCCGGCCACGAGACCGTCGACCGAGTATTGCAAACGGAGTCGAGGAAGAATTGCCGCCCCGCTAAGGGCTCCGAGGCCGAAGCAGGTGAGCAGGAATCCGTATCCCTGTGCGCCGTGAGGCTGACAGACGACCGGAAGCAAGGCCAGCAGAGAACTCGCGCCGATGCTGAAGGCGCCGGTGCGTATGAGAACAGACTTCACCTGTGGCGCGCCTTGCACATAACGGAAACCCTCGCCGATGGCCGCGCGGATTCGCCGAGTCGGTTGCGATACGTGAGGCGTACGTTTCCACGTGTACAAGAATAGGATGACTCCGAAGAAAGATGCTGCATTGAGCAGGAAAGACCATCCGGACCCGGCGGCAGCGACCACGATTCCGCCGAGGGCCGGACCAGCCGCACGCGCCACATTAAATCCCGCCGAGTTCAGGGCGACGGCGGATGCATGGCGCCGGGGCGAAATGACCTCAGGTGTGATTGCCTGCCAGGCGGGATCATTCATTACCGCGCCCACACCCATCAAGAGTGTGAACAGAAGCAGTACCCATGGATTCACCGTGCCTGACAGCGTCAGGATGCCGAGAGCTGCGGCGGCAAAAACCATCCAACCCTGCGTGAAAAGAAGAAGCCTGCGGCGGTCGACCATGTCGGCGAGTGCGCCAGCGGGAAGCACGACGAGAAAAACCGGAATCGCGGCAGCGGCCTGCACCAGGCCCACCATAAGAGGAGAATCGGTGAGTTGGGTCATGAGCCAGCCTGCGCCCACGTTCTGCATCCAGGTGCCGGTGTAAGAAACGACGGCGGCAATCCACAAGGAACGAAACAAAGGTTCGCGGAGCGGCGCCCAAGCCGCGTCGGGACGCTGCATTCCTACCGCAGGAATTGAGATGTGATCAGCCAACAGTGCTTCCTCAGTGTCCTTCTGTGCTCATTACCTTAGGTCTTTGCCGTACGAAACGGCCACTCGGAATCTTTCCAGGCTCGAATCATGTAAATCAGCACGCCTGACAGCAGGATGACAACCGCGTAGCGCATCTCCTTCTGCCAGTTTTCACGTTTGAACAATATGAAAAGAAATCCAGCGCTCGCTAGTAACGCCGGCAATGGGTACAACCACATGCGAAACGGCCGGGGAAGCTCCGGCCTGCGGATCCTGAGCACAATCGAACCCACCGCCTGCACCAGGAACTGCAGAATCAGGCGGATGACGACCAGCGCGGCGATGGCGTCTTTAAGCCGCAGAAAACAAAAGGCTGCGGCGACGACGCCGAGCGCAAGCAGGGAAACGTGCGGGAAGCGATGCACCGGGTGAACTTTGGCAAAGGCACGGAAATAGTTGCCATCTTTGGCTGCCGCGTACGGAACCCGCGAGTAGCCCAGCATAAGCGAAAAAACCGAGGCAAAAGCCGTGGCAATCACGAGTCCCGTGACGAGCCTGGCAGCCCAGCTTCCGTAAATCCTCTGCATGAACAATGACACAACATACAATCCAGTGTTGTTCTGTCCTGCGGTCAACATCTCGCGCCAGGGCACGACGGCCAGAATGCACAGGTTCATCATTAGATATAGACAGGCTACGAGGAGAATGGAAAGCAGCAGGGCCCGGGGAATATTCTTTCCAGGGTCTTCGATCTCGTCTCCGAGAAAACAAACGTTGTAGTATCCCCAGTAATCGTAGGCTGCAACCAGCAAGGCCAGGCTGAGCCCGTTCCAGAAATGGTGCGAGAGCGTGAATGCGCCGGGGGGGAAATCGAAGGCGCGCGCGGCGTTGAAGTGAGTGAGCCCAGCGAAGATGATCCAGAGGATCGTTCCCATCACCGCAAACCACAACACTTTCGACATGCGCCCGATTACCGTGATCTGCCGGTACAGCAGAAGCACCGTAAAGAAACAGATGACTACGGCGACGGCTGTTCCGGGGGTCACAATCCAGCTGACTTGCAGTGAGCCTGCCCACGGCAAGTGCAAGGCTGCGTCGTGATGAGCGTATACGGCATCGAGTTCCGGCCAGTAATAGGCGGCGTAGCCTGCCAACCCAATGCAGCCGGTTGCAATTGAAAGTGGAGCGCTGAACGACACCTGCCAGATGAACAGAAAAGAAATCAAGCGCCCCCATTTCTGAGGACCGTAGATTTCGCGGAGGTAGCGATAGGATCCGCCGGACATCGGCAGAGCCGCTCCCAATTCGGCGGTTACGAGTCCGTCACAAACAGCGAGCAACGCGCCCGCGATCCAACCCAGCAGCGCCTGTGGACCGCCCATGGCCGCAATCACCAGCGGCATGGTGATGAACGGGCCCACGCCAATCATGTCGATCATATTCATCGCGGTGGCGGTCCACAGGCCCATGCCGCGGATGAGAGTGGGAGACGTGGATTGTGTTGGCGCGGTTGAGTCCATATTCCCTGAGACGTTCTTTGACCGTATACACACTACGACAAACGAAGACGTTGCAAAGCTGTGTCCCTACGGCTGGTGCTTGCCTGCGCTGAGAACATTGACGAACAGGCGCATGGCCCCTGGAACGCCAGCGGGAAGCTGGCGAAAGAAGGCATAGCCGGTGTAGATGTAGGTTCCCTTGCCGTATTGCGCGCGCAACAAGCCGCCCTTCTGGGGCTCTTCTCCCGGATCGTGACAGGCCAGCAGGGGCGTGTAGTGATCGTCCCATTTGCTCATGAAGTAGAGGCCGCGCTCCTGCACCCACCCGTTGAAATCGTTCTGGGTGATGGTGTTCGGGTGATGAAAGATAGGGTCTTCCGGCGCAAGGATATCGACGGGAGCATCTTCGACCGACACGCGAGCGCGGCTCAAGTCCGCTGGATAGGGCGCGAATTTGCCGCTGAAATCTCCGGAAGTGGTGTTGTATTGCACGACGAGCGTCCCGCCGGCTTCAACGAAGTCGAGCAGCTTCTTGTTATTCGTAATGACATCTTTCTGCGTGTCATAGGCGCGGATGCCGAGGACGATCGTTCCGAATTTGTTGAGGTCTTCGGTCGACAGATGCTCGGCAGGAATCAAGGTGACGTTCATCCCCACCTGTCTGAGCATGGTTGGAATATCGTCTCCGGCTCCCATGATGTATCCGACTTTGAGGTCGTGGGGAACTTGTACGTCTACGATGCTGACCCGCTGCCGCGCCGGTTGATAGTAGTAGAAGCTGCCGAGATCCTCGCGCGCGACGAGCGTGTAGCCCTCGCTGTATTTCTCGCCTTCCGATTCGAGGACGGCCCGGATGGTGGCGCGGCCTTGCTGCTGCAAACCGGAGGGAAAGACTTTGAACTCGAGTTCCTGCTTTTCTCCGCGACGCGTGAAACTAACCGGTGCTTGGGTGGGCTCGGAGCGCCATCCATCTGGCAGTTCGAGACGCAAATCACCGCGAACGTTGCGAGTGAGATCGCTGGTGACGCCGACGGTCACAGTAGTGGTCTTTCCATTCTGCGTGGAAATCACCTGCGTGCCGGGCTCAAGGGCCACGGAAAAAGCAGGCACTACAGCCAATGGGCGCGACCGCTGTTTCCCGGCTTCGTCAACGAACGGAGTAACTACGGGCACAGCAATGCCATTTCGTCCGCGACCTTCTTTGGCGTCCCCTACTGAGTATTCGACCCGAGCCTGTAGAGAAGGCGGCGGAAAGGGAAGTGTCGCGTATGCCTCATTGTCGACATGATGGATGCTGTCGGTGTCAGGATCGTCTCGATGCCAATAGGGACGCGTGTAGGGCGTGTCTTTCGGCACGCGCAGGCGGAAGTCGGCGTGCAGGTCCCTGCCGGGAGCAACCGTCTCGGGGCGCGTTTTGCCGTCAATCGTGTTCCATCCCGCGGGCACTTCGAGCTTGATGTGATCGATCATCAAGGGCAGCTTCGAGCCGTTGCGCAGAGTCACGCCGACCATGAATTCCTGTCCGGGAGAAACGGTGGTCAACGCATTGTCTTCTTTCGGAATGCCTGACTTGAGACCCTCGTTGGAAGAGACGTTTGCACTGAGAGTTACGCCAAGGGCGAGATTCAGTGCGGTCTCGGCCTGTTGCTGCTTCTCGGCGATGCGGGTCAGCAAATCGAGCTTCGAGGTAGAGGGCAAGTTGCTGGCATTGATTTGGCTGGCCAGCGTGATCAATTGTGTGACGAGTTTCGTAAGAGGCTGAGCTGCGAGTGATGGATCGCTACCGCTCGCTGCTTTAGATGACTCGGCAACCAGTCTGGCAATTGCTGCAAGTTGAGATCGAAACCCGGGAAGCTTGGCTTCCGATATGTCGAATCGCGAGGCGAGCGCTTGCCAGGAAGTGTCAATGCCATCGAAGAAGTCCTGCTCGTGGCCAGCTCTTTGTTCCGCCAAAACGGAGTCCACGCGCCGGTAAAAGGTAAATCGATCACCGTCGTCGATGGTCCAGTTGGCTGCGCCTTGTGAAAGCTGATGCCGCAGACCCTTCATCGCGAACTGAACGTACGACATCCCCAGTTCTGCGTTGCGTTGGCCCGTGTTGAACTCCACGGACCAGTCCGGATCGGGACAGGTCATCGAACCCCAGGGACAGACGTTGCCGATGTAGAGCTTCTTGGGTTGCCACGGCTCCAGGCCTTGCGCGATCTGCTCGGGAAAACGTTTGGGATCGGCCGCAGCGTGAAACGCTTCTTTCGTCAGAATGCCTGATGCCTGGTGGTTTCCATGACCATCGCGCTCCGTGCCGGAGAAACGTGCGACGAGGACGTCAGGACGAAAAGTCCGAATGACGCGAACCATGTCGGCGAGTGCGACGTCGTGACCGCCCCACTTGGCGAAAGTCTCATCGGGATTCTTCGAAAATCCGAAATCGGCGACGCGCGAGAATCGGTCCTGGACACCGTAATGCTGGTCGGACGCGAGAAGCTCCTCGGTTCGCAGAACACCAAGAACGTCGGACAAGTTGCTGCCAACCTTATTCTGGCCACCCTCGCCGCGATTCAACGTCATCAGCAACGTGGTAACGCCGTGACCGCGCGCCTGCAGAGTCAAGAGGCCGCCGTCTTCGTCGTCCGGATGTGCCACCACCTGCATCAGCCGGGCCGTGGTGCCTAGACGCAAAAGCTCGAGTCGTAGACCAGCTGTACCTTCGTCCTGGGGAATATCCGCGGGCACACCCTGATACAGAAGACCGGGAGGCTCCGCGAATCTGTCAGCGATCGCGATAGCCGAGGACGCATGGGGCGCATGCTCTTTGCTGCTCGCAGCCGATGGAGCCTGTGCAGGCGCGGTCAGGGCGGAGATGACAAGCAGGCAAACCAGCTTGCAGCCGGAAAGGTGCAGGTGCTGAAAGTTGGCTGGAACGCTGCGGGGAGATTGCCGCAGCAGGCTGACGGGTCCGGAGTGTCTCACGTTACAAGGATGGGGCCTACCCCCGCTCCGACGCAAATTCTTTCAGCTGTATGGTCACATTTACTTAGACTCGTCGGGGAAGAGGCGGTTAGCGAGGGCTCAGACATCGCACAAATCGGCAGCACTTTTGAGCGAAGCCATGGGATCGGCAGTCGGGATAAATTCGTGAGCGACGTATCCTCGGAAGCCCGAGTCGGCAATGGCTCGCATCACCGCATCCCATTGGATTTCCTGGGTGCCGTTCAATTCATGGCGGCCGGGGACGCCGCCGGTATGAAAGTGTCCAATCCATTGAATGTTGCCGCGGATCGTCTCGATCAGATCGCCCTCCATGATCTGCATGTGATAGATGTCATACAGCAGCTTGACGTTCGGCGAGTTAACTTCCTGCGCCACGCGGACCCCCCAGGCGGTGTGATCACACATGTAATCGTGGTGATCTCGCTTGCTGTTGAGCAGTTCCAGGCAGATAGTCACGCCATGATCTTCCGCAATCTTCTTGAGGCGGTTCAGACCGGCGATCGTGTTGCGCGCGCCCTCGTCATCCGAGAGGCCGGCGCGGTTGCCTGAGAATGTAATGACGTTGGGAACGCCTGCCTTTGCTGCCCGCGGAATGTTCGTGCGAAAAGCCTGCTCAATCGCGGCGTGATTTTCCGTGCGGTTCAGAGCTTTGTTGATCTCTCCGCCGCCTGCATATCCCATTGTGCAAACCAGACCGTAGCGACGCGGGACCTCATAGTCGTCCGGTTGCAGCAGATCGACCCCTTTCAGGCCGATGCTCGCGGCGGACTGCGCCAGCTGGTCGATCGACATTTGCCGGTAGCACCACTGACAGACCGATTGTCGAATGCGCCCCTTGCGGACGATGTCAGACGCGAGCGCCGTTTCCAGGGAAATCTGGGACGCGGCCAGGCTGATGACTGAGGATTGGAGAATCGTCCGTCGAGTGAAGTTTCCCATTGAAGTGTTTACTGCCGGTTTTCCTTCAACATCGCCTGGCAATTGCTTGCCTGGGTAAGCACCTGGTTAAACGCTGTTTCCTTGCGCAGGTCTTTCAGCAGAGGGTCGTCTAATAGTGCCCCATAGGCGCAGTAGTTCTGCTGCACGGCTGCTTTCAGAAGACGCAACGCCGAGTCGCTCTGACCGCAGGCTGCCATCAGCGCGCCGACGCGGTACCAGTTCTCCGCATCAGGCTCGATCATCACCGCCGATTCGTTGTCGCGAACAATTTTCGCGAGATCCGATGGGCGAGGCGTCGCGGTACAAGCCTCCATCAACTCACGATGATACGAGGCGGCTTTGCCCATGTACTTGGCGGTGTTGTGTGCTTCGGATACATTGCCCTCCGCCAAATAGATGTAGGGCGTGGCCCATGCGGCCCATTCCGATCCGGCATCGAGATGAACGAAATCCATGGCGCGATCGGTTTTGCCCATTTCCAGGAATGACCAGGCGCACGAGCGGAAGAAGAAGTTGCCAGGATCGAGTTGCCGGGCGGCATTGCATTCCTGCGTCGATCTGTCGAGGATGCCGGCATAGCGCAGGACATAGGCCAGAGCGAAGTGAGCATCGGCGCTTTGGGGACGCCGTCTCACCAGATCGGTTGCGGCGTCGTAGGCGCGTCCGAGTTCACCGCGCTCGACGCGATTGGTGATCAGGCTGCTGGCGGCCATGACCCGGTTTGGGTCCAGCGAGATGGCGCGCTCGTAGGCTGAATTGGAGCGCTGGAACATTTCCTCGCCGCCGCCACCGTAGGTTGAATCGAAATAGTACCGCTGGCCTAAGGCTTCCCACGCGGGTGCGTAGGTTGGATCGATCCCGACGGCCCACTCCAGCATCTTGATCGCTTCTTTGTTGGGCGCGGGGTCGTGGGGGACAGCAACGCTGCGCAGATAAAAGTCATATGCCTGCTGGTTCTTGGGGCGAGAGGCAGCGGCTTCGACAGCACCTCCGGCGCCACCCAAAATTGGAAGCAAACCGTGCTGGACTTGGGTTGTCAATTGCTCCTGCAAGCCAATCAGGTTGTCGCTCTTTTCGGCAACGGTCGATTGCCAGAGCAGACGGTTGGTAGGAACGTCGATCGCTTCTAAGGTGACCAGCAACTGGTCGCCCTGTTTGCGAAAGGACCCGGTCAGTATCCTCCCTACCCGCATTTCCTCCCCGACCTTCTTGGGATCGAGGTCGATGGCAATATACTTCCGAGTCAACGATGAAGGCCGGACTTCGAGGGTCCGAGAATATGTCAGTACGCTAGTCAGTTCGTCGGCCAGAGCAAATCGGAGATAGTCAACGTTGAAATCGCCATTCATATTTTGCAGGGGCAGAACTGCAATGGCATTCCGCTGCTCCGCATTGGCCAGTTCGCGATGCTTGTACCACCAGGCGCCCACCGCCGTTAGCACTGTGACTAGAAGGGCTGCGGTTCCAATCAGAAGATAGGTTTGGAGCCGCGTGTTGCGGCCGAAAGTCTTCGTTGCGGCGCGCAGCCTTGCAGTATTCGTTCCACTCTTTACCTGGCCGGATTCGGATTCACGTTTCAACAACGCCAAATCCGATTTCATCTCGGCCGCGCTCTGGTAACGATGGTTGCGGTTCTTCTCCATCGCCTTGCCGATGATGCCTTCCAGTTCGATGGGAACCTTCGGATTCAAATCGCGCGGAGGTGTGGGCTTGGCGTGCAACACGGCATCGAGCGTAACCAGCGAATTGGCGCCGGTGAAGGGTTTCTTACCGGTGCACATCTCGTAGAGGACGACGCCGAACGAGAACAGGTCGCTGCGGGAGTCCACGGTCTCGCTGCGGGCCTGCTCTGGCGACATGTAGACGGCGGTGCCCGGGATGACGCCGATTGCCGTCAGTGAATTGTCGGCGCCGGCGTCATCTTCAGTTCCGAGGTTATGGACGAGTTTGGCCAGCCCGAAGTCGAGTACTTTGACCTGGCCAGATGGAGTCAGAAAGATGTTCGCCGGCTTGATGTCGCGGTGGACGATGTTCTTGGCGTGGGACGCCATCAGAGCGTCGGCTACCTGGACGCCCACGTCGAGCACCTTGTCGATGGGTACGGGCTGGCCAGCAATGTGCTGCTTCAGGCTCTCGCCCTCGAGCCTTTCCATCACAATGAAGGGGTGGCCGTTATTGTCTTCGATCCCGTGAATTGTGCAAATGTTGGGATGATTGAGCAGGGAAGCGGCCCGGGCCTCGCGGGTGAATCGCTCCAGAGACTTAGGATCGCCAGCGAGATTTTCAGGGATGAATTTCAGAGCTACGTGCCGCCCGAGTTTCAAGTCCTCGGCCTCATAAACCACACCCATACCTCCTCCCCCGAGCTTGCCGAGGATGCGGTAGTGGGATACTTGCTGGCCGATCATATGAGCGCTGGACGCTGCCCGGCGGTGGTCGCGGTAATGTTAGGCCGCTCGTCCATTCCGGTCAACTGCCATGTTTGATTGTGCCTGCAAGACATGAGAACGGTTAGGCTTCCGGCGAGTGCTCCCTCTTTGGAACGCCGGCTCAACTTTCCTGAAATTGGCTTCCGCTACGTCCGTTGGTTTGATGCCGAGAGACGCAAGCTTGGTTTGGAGGGACTAACATGAGATTGGATACCAGCGTTCAGCGAAAGGGATCCAGTAAGGAGAAGTCTCACCGTGGAAACTGACCTCTTAAGCGACTCGCCGACTTCGGCTTTGACGGCAGATTTACATGAAGCGACCCGTCGCCGCGCAGAAGAAATTTACGTTCAAAGCGGACGGATTCCCGGCCATGACGTGGAGAACTGGACACAAGCAGAGCGGGAGATCCGGGAGCAAGCTGAGAAGGGGAACCGGCGCGCGGCCATTATTGTCAGGGTCAATGGAGCTCAATATGTTGGCGAATACTGTCCAGATTCGGCGGATGGTTACGTCCCTGGCGAGATCGGCACCGGTTCTTCGGTCCCTGTCCGGCTGAAAGGCAACAAGATGTACGTGAAGCGCCCGAACGGCAGGGAACTGGAGACCACGATCGTGCAAAAGATCCGTTAGACTTCATTGGAAGTTTTAGGGGAATTGATATATTGCAGGCATGTTGAGCCTTCTCGCCCCGCTCCGTAAACCACGCGGCCATCCGACTCTGCTCACAACGTTGCGCCATCTGGGAGCGGCAGGTCTTTTCTTCCTGGCGATACTTGATAGTTCGCCGATCCCCACATTTGGTGGTCCGGATATCCTCACTGCGGTACTCGCGGCAAGTCATCGCCCGTTGTGGTGGGAGTATGCTGCCGCGGCAACCACTGGATCGGTCATTGGGGCTTATCTGACTTTCCATCTGGCGCGAACGGCGGGTTCGGCTTACCTGGATAAGAAATTTAAGCAGGGTAAGCTCTCGAAATTCCTGAAATTGTTTCAGCATTGGGGCACAGGAACCTTGATTGCTTCGACAGCGATTCCTCTGCCCTCTCCGACGTCCCTGTTTTTCGCGGCTGCAGGTGCGGGGGATTATCCGCTGGGACGATTTCTAGCAATCGTCACGGTTTGCCGGGGAGCGAGATACTTCACGATTGCCTTCGTGGCCGGCCATTACGGGCGGCACTTCCTGCGGGTGATGAGGCATCCTTCGCAGCATTGGGGATGGATCGCGGTCGCCGTGATTTTGGCGATGGTTCTGCTTGCAGGTGGGATTCTAGGAAGCCGGCGTCTAGAAGCCGCGGGCATCGACAACGCGAAAACAGGTGTACAATCGCCAGCTATCTGAACTGCTATCTTTCGCGGGGGCGAAAAGAAAGGCAAGGGTCGAGAGAAATGAATGCCAAAGGAAAGTTTCTTGTTGGAGTTCTGACTGCTCTGGCCATGATGTTGCTGACATTCGCATTGCCGAGAGGCGGCGTGATGCGGGATTCCATGGTGGTGCAGTTTCCCATGACGGTGGGGATCTGGGCGATTTTCGTGCTGCTGTTTGTCAAGTTGAAGTAATAGTGCCCTGAAATCAAGCTGGGGCTTTGAGGCCTTCACTCTACATACAAGCCCGCGGACGCGCCGACCCATTCCATGTTCTTGTTGTGATCGACGCCCATCATGAGTCCGCGGCCCATGCGGATGATCGTCATCACCGGCTTGAGTTCTTCCAGCCAGATATACATCACGCGCACTTCTGCTTTTGTGCCGCCGAAAGGAGTTTCGATCACCGGCTCGAAACTCAGACGCTCCTGCAGGATGTAGTAGGGACGCCTGTCGCCTGGAATCGCCGCTATGTCTTCTTTCTTCGGCGCAATGACCACGCCTAGACCTGCGAACGAGTAGAGCGGCTTCAGCGCGTAGTTCTCTAGATCGTTGGGGATTTCTTTGAGTTGGTCAAGAAACCAGGTCTTTGGCACCGATTCATGTTTCAGATACGGGATGGAGAATTTGCTGATGCGAAAATACCAGTTCGGGTGTCCGGCCCACTCCACGTCGAGATCGTCTCGCCAGTCGAAAGCCAGCTTCACGTTTTTGCGCTCCAGTTCATCGACGATGGCACGGTTATAGATCCGATGGATCGGGATGCGTTTGCCGTCGCGCAGGTAATAGAGGTGCGACCCCTCCTTCCTGATATCGACAATATCGACAGCCCGCACGCCCATCATCTTTTCGGTGAGAAGGAAATCGGGCAATGTCTTCTGGTGGGCAGGCTCAGTTTCCATCAGGATCACGTTCTCGGGATCATGCGATCCGACGATTGCGCGGCCGAGAAGTCCGCGGTACGACTTGGTTTCGAGTCCACTCAACAAGTACTTCAATCGGCCGGAGTCCGGCTTCAGACCGTACACGTCGATGTAGGCTTCCGCCAATGGGCCCTGGTACGCGTAAAGGGAAGGGAAGGCCTGCAGTTCGACAAGCTTGGGATGCAGCTGGCCGTTAGCATCGCGTATTAATCCGAAATCGACTTGTACGAACATCGGATGAGAAGCTTCATTGGGGACGTTGAACTCCGCGGGAACGGCCTCGTCCGATTTCGCACGATATTGAGGATTCTCGACGAGTTGGTGGATCAATGCCTCGCCGTCGCGCGCCATCCCATCGATCAATTCTTTCGGGAAGAAACACGGGGTCTCTGAGAGCCGGAACTGCACATGGGTCCCGCATTCCTGGTCAATGCGCCGTAGAAACGACTGATATTTGTCCTGGGTAAAGTTGTGATTGAACTGCTGGCGCAGCGAGGGAATCATAGTCAGGCAGTATGGAACGGCTTACTCGCGAATGTCCATGCTTTGGATCAACCCATGGTTCAGGGTGTAGACGTGCTGGACCATGCGATCCAGCAGTTGTTTGCCGGTGAGATCGCGTACGACCTGATGCACGTCGACAACGATGCGTCCGTGTTCGTCTTCAGTAAAGTTGACCGGGTCGACGTGCGGATCAATCATGCCCCACTGGCGCGTCCAGTAGGCGCGGACGCCCTCGTGACCATGGACGGTGCCGCCCTCCATTCCGTTGGGCCATACCACGTCAGGGTTCATCGTCGCCAATGCGCCATCGATGTCGCGGGCGTTGAAGGCCGCATAAGCCTTTTGCAGCAGTTTCGAAGCAAAAGTGTCTGTGCTGCCGGAAACGGGCAAGAATTTATGCCTCCACCAGGAACTTTCCCTCACGCATGATCTGCTGATCATCGACCCAGATGTTGAACTTCCGGCCGACTACGTCGATGTGCGTGGTCGAATCCCAATCCGCGCCGGTGTGAGCGCCGTAGGGATTTCCGAACGCGATGTGAACGCCGGGATACTTCTCATCCTGCAGAATCTGGCCGATCACATCTTTCAAGTCGATGTTCGTGCCGATGGCAAACTCACCCACTCGATCGCTATTGGCATCGGTGTGCGTGTACTTCCAGAAGTCTTCTTCCAATTCTCGATTCTCGGAGTGGGCTTCGGTCAGGCGGTTGCCCTTCATGCGAATCGTGAGGGGAGTCTCCCGCAGGCTGCCGAACTTCGCACACAGATAATCACCGACGACTCCATCGATCACGAAGGTCCCATTCACTTCTCCGGGGGTCGTAAAGATCTCTCCGCCGGGAAGGTTCCCCCACTTTTCCGGGGAAATAATGCCACTGGTCTTCAGCCACTTATAGTTCGGATTCAAATCGGCTGTAAGATCCGTGCCAGCCGCAGTTTTGGCGCGAATCTTCGAGGCCTTGCGTACCATCTCGACGATCTTCTGGCTCAATCGGTCCACGCGCTTAAAATCAGCGCGCATTCCTTCCAGCATGATCTGGCGATTGATATTCACCATGTGAGCATGGCGGATCTTGCGGCGGTTGACGACGTCGGTCATCTGAATGCGCGAGCGCAATTCGTTTCGCTGCGCTTGTACCGCAAAGATTGACACCTGGCATTGTTCGAGGTCGTCGAGAATCTGGCGGGGCAGGTCTTTCAGTGGACGGTCGGCCAGTTCTTCCATTACCCAGGCCTGATAGGGTGCGCCGAGCTTTTCGAGTTCTGCCACAATCGAGGCCGCGATCTCCAGCGTAGCCTCATCGGTGATGACGCAAACGCGCTCGCTCGGCTGAATCCGCAGGCATATATTTACGGCATTGCGAGCCCCGAGGGCGAATTCCGGGTCGAAGGGAAGTTGGTTCAGATTGATGTGATTCGGGCGTACTGAAGTGCTCATTACCCTGCTTTCGTCACAGCTGCCGGTTCTTCACTTTCCGCCAAACCGGCTTCCGTTTCTTCCATGATGTAGTCAACTACCTTTTTCAGATCCCCTGTTTGCTCGAACACGCGCAATTGCCGGTCGGCGCCGCTGCCGGTCTCGAGAATCTTGTGGATATATTCGAGTTCCTCGCGCGAATCCAATTCATCCACCACATCGTCGATGAATTCCAGGTATTCATTCACCAGGTCGCGAGCTGGAACTTCTTTTTGCTTGCCGAAATCGATGAGCTTGCCGTCGAGTCCATAACGAGCGGCACGCCATTTGTTCTCCATGATCAAGGCGCGACGATAGAGGCGGAATCCCTGATTTGCCGTATAAAGCTTGTAAAGTTTCGCTACCGTGGCCTGTATCAGGGCGGCAATGGCGATGGTTTCGTCGGCGCGCATCGGGATGTCGCAGACGCGGAACTCGATTGTGTTGAAGAATGGATGAGGCCGGATATCCCACCAGATCTTTTTGGCGTTATCGATGCAGTTGGTCTTGATCAACAGCTTGATGAAGTTCTCGTACTCGCCCCAACTCGGAAAGTAATCGGGAATATTTGTGCGTGGAAACTTGTCGAATACTTTGCAGCGGTACGATTTCAGGCCAGTGTTCATGCCCAGCCAGAAGGGAGAATTGGTCGAGAGTGCGAGGATATGAGGAAGAAAGTACCGTGCGTGATTCATCATGTGAATCGCCGTCTCGCGATCTTCGATCCCGATGTGAACATGCAGGCCGAAGATCAGGTTGGCGCGCGCCACCAGTTGCAGGTCTTCGACGATGTTCTTGTAACGCTCGTCGGGATGAATCTCCTGCGTCCGCCAATCCGAAAACGGATGCGTCGCCACCGACGCCAGTTTTAATCCATTTTCCCCCGCCAACCGAATAATATTGCGACGCAGCGTGCGTAACTCTGTCTTCGCCTCTTTGATGTTCTTGCAAACGTTCGTCCCCACCTCGACCACGGACTGATGCATCTCCGCCTTCACCCGCTCCTGAAGAATCATCTTGCCCTTCTCCAGGATTTCGGCGTGAATGTGCGAGCGCAGGTCGCGTGTGACCGGATCTATGGTTTGATACTCTTCTTCGATTCCGATAGTGAACGTCGGCAACATATGCTTGTGGAGCGGGCACAAGGCCCGCCGTCAGGTCTGGAATCCAAAACTCGAACCCACCGGGTAGAGTGGGGCGGAACTAGGCTCTAACAGTATAACCAATGCAGCAAGCGCATTTTGCGCCTGGTCAGTCCCACTCGCGGTTTTCTTTCACCCGCTGCCTGACAATCTTCTTGACCAGTGCGTCGGGCAGAGGCTTGTCCGACGGGAATTGAATCGTGCCCCTGGAAGTCCGGTAGCCCTTGAGTTCTTTGGCGAATTTCTCGATCACGCCGGAGCCGGTCGGGAACAGGCTGCAATGCTTGGCGAAGGCGGCGTACCCTACGAGCATCCCGTTGAACTTGAACATCGGAATACGGTAGCTGATTACCTCGGTCGTATCTTTGGGGACGACAGACTTGATGATCTTACGGATGTGCTGCAGGGTGCTCCGTGCTGGTTCCGGAGTGCCGGCCAGATATTCATCCACCGACTTTGCGGCCTTCCCTGACTTCATACGCCTTCCTTAATCGGGGCGACCCTGGTCTGGCTTGCGCTCCGTGGGCACCCACAGTAACATCTCGTCCGCAGTGGCTCAATCGCGGATTTCCATTCTCGATGTGCTGGGTCGGCTCGAGACGTTCTACGGACCGCAGGAGCCATCCTTTCCCACCGAGCCCTACGAGTTTCTTGTGTGGTGGTACTGCGGCTATCCCGCCAGCGATGCAGCCTGTTCCAAAGGGTGGGCGAGTCTAACTCGCGAGGTTGGCATTGAACCCGAAAAGTTGCTGGAGGCCAAGCCGGCAAAGTTGAGCGCGGCTCTTAAGGCCGGAGGAATGGTTCCTGAACTCCGCGCCGAGCGCCTGAAGGAACTTGCCATGCGCGTTCAGGATGAATTCGGAGGCGATCTGCGAGCAGGGCTGGTGGGTCCGATCCCGCTGGCACGCAAGAAACTGAAGAGTTTTCCTTCGATCGCCGACCCGGGCGCGGATCGCATTTTGCTGTTCGGCGGAATCTCTCCCATCGCGGCCGTTCCGTCGAACTCCGTGCACGTGCTCGATCGCATTCTTCATCCCAGCGAGAACAAGAACTATTCAGCCGCATATCGCGAGGTCCAACGCGCCCTTGCGGCAGAACTACCCGAAAAGTTCGATGCCCGCGCGCGAGCGTACCTGTTACTGAAAACTCACGGTCAGCAAACCTGTAAACGAACGAAACCAAAGTGCATGGAGTGCCCAGTCAAATTGAAATGCGCTTTCATTGCTAAAAGCTGAAATGCAGCGATGCTACTTGGATTTCGCTTTGGCTGATCGTTCGGAAACGTTTCCCGCAAGAAATCCCACCCAGTGCAATTCCTTCACCGCACTGGCTTCGCTCTGCGCCATTTTGACCGCCATCTCGGCCACAGCACTCACGATCCAATCGAAGTTCTCCTGGCCGACAGAGGTCACCTCGGCATCGGGCGCAGGATTGAGAAAGTCAATCGCGTAGGGGACTCCTTTTTCAACGGCGAACTCGACGGTATTCAAGTCGTAGCCCAGCGCGCGGCACAAGGCCAGCGCGTCTTTCTCGATTCGATTCCGTAGAGCCGGCGACGATGGCGGTGGATTTCCCTTCACGTAGCGCTCATGATGAGGCGCTTTGGGGTCATACTTCATGATGTGAACTTTCTCTTGTCCGACCACATAGCACCGGTAGTACTCTTCAAATTCCACGCCGCGCTGCAGTGTCATGCATAAATCACCCGTCTGGTTATAGTGATGGAAGAATTCTTCCGGCGTGTGCACTTTGTAGACATGCTTCCATCCGCCGCCGGAATAGGGCTTCAGGAAAGCAGGCCAGCCGACATAGTCAAAGATTTCCTGCCAGTTCAGAGGGAAGATCAGGTTGCGCATCGACTGCTCGGTGGTGCCTTCGGGATGCTTATTGTGCGGCAGGATCACCGTCGGCGGGATCGCCACGCCCATCTTGTGCGCGAGCGAGTAGTTGAAGAACTTGTCGTCGGCGGTCCACCAAAATGGATTGTTGACTACGATCGATCCATGCAGCACCGCGTTCTTCAAATACGCGCGATAGAACTGAATATCCTGCGAGAT
>DATEHP010000424.1:0-15706 GCA_035279505.1 Candidatus Sulfotelmatobacter sp.
CAAGGCCACCCTTTGTTCTACTGAGTACTAGGTACTGCGCTTACCTTCCCGCCCCGGCCGCTGCCGCCTGCGGCATCATGCCGGCAATCTTCATGGTCTCGATCCGGTTCAACACCGTTTCGATGCTCGAACCGGTATCCACGCAAGCATCCACATACGGATGCCGGCTTCCATCCGCGTGCATCACCAGCACGCTGGTCTCGGCATTCACTTTCTTCACCATATAGGGCAGATGATGCCTGTCGTTTCGGCTCAATGTCGGTCCCAGAATTACCAGGTCGAACGTAGATGTCTTCAGAGCCTCGTCCACACTCTTGCGCCCCTCGGCTTTCTGCACCACGTGTCCGGCCTTTTCAAATGCCGCGGCTTGCTTCGCTAAAACGTCCCCATCGCCTTCGCCATAAAGAATTCTTAGTTTTGCTTTCGCCATTGACTCCGTCCTCGTTGGCACCTGACGCACTGGTACCTGGTAATGACGGTAGCAACGGGTCAGGCGGGGTTAAACGTCACCGAAGGTCCGAGACGAACGAGACTGAAGCCTCCGCGCGCTCCTTCGTGGACCCCGTGTGCTTGTCATTCCGACCGCAGGGAGGAATCTGCTTATGGCGGCGGCGTGGCGCCGCAGGCGACAGCAAATTCCTCAACGGCTTAACGCCGTTCGGAATGACAAAGACTGAAACCCTCCACTTCTAAATCCCTTCCCCAAGAACCCCTTTGGGCTATACACTTCTGCGCGGAGGCTTTCCACATGTCGGCCACGATCGTCTGGAGAGCAGTACTCATATCGTTATTGCTGGCTCCGTGCGTCGCCGCGCAAAACGGCGGCAATCAATCCACTACGACCTGCAACCTGGATGATGGACGTCAGGTCTATATTCGCTACACGCCTGTCTCAGCCAAGCAAGAGCGGTTTTCCAACGGAAAGCCCTGGGCCCCGGGCGGTACGCCCATGACGTTATTTACGGAAGTGCAACTGTCGCTGGGAAGCTCGGTGATTCCTATCGGTGCGTACACCGTCTATCCGATTCCTGCCCGCGGCAACTGGTCGATCGCCGTGAACAAAAACGTCACTGCGGGATCAGCGTACGACGAGAAGCAAGACGTGGCTCGTGGTCAAATGGAAACGGCTCAGGTGGAATCGGCCACCGACCAATTGGAAGTCGCTTTCGCCCACGTCGGCGCCCGATGCAGTCTGCGCATTTATATCGGCAAGACTGCCTCGTTCGTAGATTTCACCGCAAAGTAGTCTTGGGATTCAGGCGCCTCGCGACCGTCCACCAGCAGATTCCAACCTCCGGTCGGAATGACAAAAGACACTCCCAACATTCTTGTCATTCCGAAACGGCGTAGCCGTTGACGAATCTGCTGCCCGCTTGCAGCTGCTCGCGGCTGGAGCTTGGGTTTTACATCACGACCTGCGACAATCCCACCCATGCGTTCTCTTCTATGGCTATTGCTGTCGGCCATCGCCACCGCTCAGTCCGGTCCGAGAGTTCAGACTTCTCACACTACGGAAAGTCTCCGCGGCGTTACTGCGGTCTCGCGGCAAGTGGCGTGGGCTAGCGGCACGCACGGCACCTATCTCCGCACCACGGACGGCGGCCAGACCTGGATTCCCGGCCAGGTCCCCCACGCCACGACGCTTGACTTCCGAGCCGTGGTGGCGTTCTCGGCAAACGAAGCTTTCCTGATGTCCGCGGGACCCGGCGACCAATCGCGCATTTACCACACGTCCGACGCAGGCCAGCACTGGCAACTGCAGTTCACCAACTCGAATCCCAAAGGTTTCTTCGATTCCATGGCCTTCTGGGATCCAAAGCATGGCATTGTCCTCGGGGATCCCATCTCTGACGAAAAGGGGATACCGAAATTTGAGCTGCTCACGACCGAAGATGGCGAATCCTGGCATGCCATCCCGCCCTCGCAACTGCCCGAAGCCCTCGAGGGGGAAGGCGCCTTCGCCGCCAGCAATAGTTGCATTGCGCTCGTGGAAGAGCGGCGCTTGAGCGCCGCGTCAGCCTCCGAAAAAGAAGCGGCTTCAGCCTCCGATCCCAACATCTGGTTCGCCACCGGCGGCAAAGCCGCCCGCGTCTTCTATTCCCCGGACCGCGGAAAAACGTGGGAGGCCTTCAACACACCCATACTTCACGGTCCCGAATCCGCTGGCATCTTCTCCATCGCCTTCCGCGACGCGCGTCACGGCGTCATCGCCGGCGGTGACTACAAGCACCCCGACGATGACGGCCCAAACCTGGCTTTCACTGAGGATGGCGGCAAGACGTGGACGCTCTCCAGTCTGCACCCGCAGGCATACTTCTCGGCTGTGGCCTACGACCAGCAGGTGAATGCTGCAGCACTCCGCCAACAAGCCGAAGAGCAACCCGCCAAAGGGATCGGAAAAAAGCTGACCAAGCCAGTCGCGCCACAGCGTCTTTTCGTCGTGGGAGAGGATTTCATCTTCGACTTCCGCCCTCCCAACAATCCCCACCGCATCAATGGAAAGAAGAAGCAGGGTTTCGCCTTCAACGCGGTCAGCCCCTTTCCCGAGGGTGGAGCCCTGATCGTCGGCCCCAAAGGCACCATCGCGGTGCTGCCCTGAGTTTTGTCATTCCGAAACGGCTTGAGCCGTTGAGGAATCTGCTGTCGCTTGCGGCGTCACTCTGCCGACGCGATCCGACCCGGTTACTAAAGTCCCCACCCTTCTTGTCCTTTGCATTCAGACACTCATCCCCCACCATATAGAAGATTAGAAAAACTCTATCTCCCCCAGATCAGAGACCTATCGTGAAAAACTTGTCTTTGGCCGTAACCTTACTCGCGGTGTTTGCTTCGGCGCAAACCCAAGCGCCTGCTCCGTCGACGACGACCGTCGCCACCACATCCAGCGGCGTACTCAACGCGGCCGCTGCGCCCACGGTGATGCGCACCATCAAAGCCATGCACTATCGCCTGCAGGGTGGATCGACCAGAGTCGACTTTCACGGCGGCGATCTGATGCAGCGCGCCACCGGCGAAGCGAAGGTCGAAGGCAAGAAGACCAATTTCCAGATTGAAGCCAAGTTCGAAGGCTTTGAAGACGCCACCAAGTTCGGGCTCGAGTATCTGACCTACGTTCTTTGGGCAATCTCGCCTCAGGGACGTCCCGACAATCTTGGCGAGCTGACTCTCGATCACCACGGCAATGCCCAACTCAAAGCCTTCACTGATTTACAGACCTTCGGCCTGATCGTCACCGCCGAGCCGTATTTCGCAGTGACTCAGCCTGGCAACATGGTCGTGGCCGAGAGCTCGTCGATCAGCGGCGTAGCGACCGAGAACATCGAAGCCAGGTACGAATTGGTCACGCGCGGCACTTATTCCGCGACCAATGCGCATATTCAGGACGCCATCTTCGGCATCGACTCCAAGACTCCGCTGGAGCTGTTTGAAGCGCGCAACGCGCTCCGCATCGCACATATCGCCTTGGCTGATAAATACGCGCCTTCGATTCTTTCCAAGGCTGGCCAGCAGTTGCTGAATGCCGAGAGTCTCTATCGGCAGAAGCAGAAAAAGGAAGTTGTCAGTGCGGCAGCGAAAGAAGCGACGCAGACCGCCGAGGAAGCCCGCGTGATGGCGGTGAAGCAGAAGGCCGAAGAGGATGCGCAAGCTGCTGCCGCAGCACGTGAGGCGAAGGCCCGCGCGGATGCGGAGACCGAAGCCAAGCGCCGCGCCGACGCGGAAGCCGCGCGCCAGGCCGCCGATCAGGCCCGCATGCAAGCCGAGAAAGATCGCGCCGCAGCCGAGCAAGCCAAAGCTGAAGCCGAGCGCATGAAGCAGGAAGCGCTCGCCGCCGCCCAGGAAGCTGCCCGGCAGAAAGAAGCAGCCGAGAAGGCAAAAGCGGATGCCGTCGCTCAGCAGCAGGCCCTAGCAGCCGACGCCGCACAGGCCCATGCCGACGCCCAGAAAGCAGAGAGTCTACGCCAGCAGGCTGAACGCGAGAAGCAGGACCTTCGCGAACGGCTCTTGCAGCAGCTCAACTCGATTCTTGCCACTCGTGACTCCGCCCGCGGACTCGTCGCCAATATGTCCGATGTCCTGTTTCGCAGCGGCAGCTACGAGCTTGCTCCCGGAGCGCGCGAGCGCCTGGCGAAAGTTTCCGGCATCATCCTTGCCTATCCCAGCCTGCATGTTTCGGTGGAAGGACACACCGACAGTGTCGGCGGCGACGAATATAACCAGAGTCTCTCAGAGCTGCGTGCGCAAGCGGTTCGCGACTACTTCGTACAGCAGGGAATTGCGTCGAGCTCCGTTGAAGCGCACGGCTTCGGCAAGACGGCTCCCATCGCGTCGAACGACACCCCCGAAGGCCGCCAGCAAAACCGCCGAGTGGAGTTAGTCCTCTCCGGCGACGCCATCGGCAATTCTTTTGACGCGCCATCGGCAGGCCCAGCAACGTCAGCCGCAGCCGCGCCGCATCAGTAAATACGCTCGTGTAAATATGCTTGTGTAGGGACGGACGCCTTCGTCCGTCCCGGTTTTTGTGGGGACAGCCGCCTTCGGCTGTCCAGCGAGCGCAGCGAGCGTGTTCTCTGCATCCCGCTATGCGGAACGCCTAACTCGATCGCGCCGCCAGCAGCTTAGCCGCAGTCCCGCGATACACGCGCTCCAGAATCTCATCACTGAGACCCAGCCCGTACAGCGGCCAGTGATATCCGAACTGCTCCCTTTCGTAGAAATGCTCATCCTGCGACTCGAGAATGCGGAAAGTAATGCGGTACATCTTCGTGTCGAATCCCATGTCGGTGCCATAAACCAGCCGATCCGAATACTTCGCATAGAACTGCGCCACGAAGCGGGGAATCGGCGCGGTTTCGGCGTACCGGGCAGCAATATCCGCGTACAGATTCGGATTGCGGTCGAAAACTTCCCCCAGATGCGCGAGATCGTAATCGAGATTCGCGAAGTGGCACGCAACGAATGTTGTCTTCCGATGCCGCGTCGCAGTACGCTCGAGAATTTCAATCATCCCCGGAAGCTTGACGATGTTGGGCTGATTGTCCAGGCGCCATTGATAGGCGTTCATCAACCCATCGTTGTGCTTGTCCATCGGCTGATACATCCATATGGGGTCGGCGACATGCAGGCTGACGGGCATGCGGAGTTCGGCCGCCTTTTCCCAGATTGCGTCCACGCGAGGGTCGTCGGGATGCACGTCCGGCGCGGTGGATTTTCCCGAGCGCAGGCCTTGTCCCTTATCGTGGATTTCGCCGATGCCTTTTGCGCCGGCATCATGGCAGCGGGCTAGCTCCCGAACGGCACTGTCGGGAAATCCGGGCGTGCTGTGCCCCGAAAAATCCAGGCCGCACCAGACTTCGAACCGGTCGGGATACTTGGAATACCTCGCATTGATCTCGTCAAAGGGCTTCCCTGTGGTCATCGTCAGGACCATGGATTTTTCCACGCCGACCTCGTCCATGTTCTTGATCCACGTGTTGATCTCCGCGTCGGTCTTGGGCTCGGGGTGGGAGTGCATGTCGATGATCGGGAACTTCGCTTTCTCGATCTGTGTCGCAGGAACTTTGTAGATCGAGCGCGGGCGATAGTCTTTGAGAAGAATGGTGTTGGGGTCGGAGGATGCGTTCGCGGGAGTTGCTTTCTTTTCCTCAGCCGCAAAGGCTGCTGAAGGAAGGGCGATCGCGAGTCCAGCGAGGTTGGCGGATTTCAGGAATGAGCGGCGGTTCATAAGTGCTCCTGGTGATTAGGCTTTATCCCAGCGACGGCGATCTGTCCGAAGTCCGAAAGAACGCAAACAAGAACATTACTCCGAAAAGGCCGTCGATAACGCCGAGGAAGAGGTCGGTCGGATGAAGGCGGTGCTGAGCATAAAGCACAATCTGCCCGACGGCGAAGCTGAATTTTTCGAAAACCGAAGGGATCATCATCGCGCGGAAGCGGACCGGATCACTCGCGATGACCATAAAGGCGAACTGCCAGGCGAGCCCGCATCCTGCGAATCCGTAATAAAACCCGGGATGCGTAATTGCAGGCGGATCCTGGCGGCCGATCGTGTCAAACAGAAAATAGAGAGGCGTAATGACCAGAACTCCCCAGATCGAGGCAATCCAGAAAACAACTTTCGCGAACTTCATGTGCACACCTCTGCAGTGATCCTCTGTGGATCTCTGTGTCCTCTGTGGTGAAAAAATCACCCACCACAGAGGACACAGAGACACAGGGTCAACCGTCTATGCGCATGGAATTGTATTGCATGAAGTGCCGTGGATTTGGAGGATCCACCGAAGTTGAGCTGCAGATGAGCTGTAGACGAGAAACACGCTCGCGTACGCTCGCGGGACGGACGAAGGCGTCCGTCCCTACACAGGCTATTCGCCGCCTACGGTTAAACCGTCGATGCGGATTGTCGGTGCTGCCACCGAGCCGCGGAATTCGAGGTCGTTCGCGATTTCTGAAATGTTGAAGAACAGGTCTTTCAAGTTCCCCGCGACCGTGATTTCTTCCACCGGATAGGTGAGTTCACCGTTCTGAATCCAGAGGCCGGATGCGCCGCGCGAGTAATCTCCAGTCACAAGATTCACGCCCTGCCCCAGGAACTCCGTCACGTACAAGCCTTCTTTGATGCCTGCGACCAATTCTTTCGGACTCCTCGCGCCCGGCTGCAGGAAATAATTTCCCGGGCCGATGCCCGGCGTCCCCGCCAAACCTCGCGCGGCATTCGCCGTTGTTTGCAGGCCGAGCTTCTTCGCCGTGTACGTGTTCAACAGATACGACTTCAAAAGACCATTCTCGATGACAACGGTCCGGCGCGTAGGGATGCCCTCCCCGTCGAACGGAGCGGTGCCGAATCCGCCGGGGATCGTGCCGTCGTCGATCACCGTGACGTTGTCGCCGGCGATTTTCTCGCCGAGTTTGCCCGCAAGGAAACTTGCACCGCGGTAAACCGAGTCCCCGTTAATGCCTTCGAAGATGTGCTCGAGGATCGAGGTCGATACCATCGGATCGAAAACGATCGGCACCGTTGCCGTCTTCGCTTTCTTGGCACCAAGCCGTCGGAGCGTGCGTTCGGCCGCGATTCTGCCAACTTTTTCGGGCGCGTCGAGTTTCTTCAGCGTCCGCGCGACCGAGTACCAGTAGTCACGCTGCATCGCGCCCTCTTCCGTTTGCGCGATGGGCACCGCCGCGACCGAGCAGTACGACCGCGAGTATTCACCGACGAACCCGTGCGAGTTGGCGAGGACTTTGTGTCCGGTAGCAGCGTCGAACGATCCGCCTTCGGAGTTCTTGATGCGCGGATCGAAATCGAGTGCGGCCTTCTCGGTGCGGCGGGCGTAGTCGATGCGGGCGGCGCCAGGCAGCGAGTAGACGTCTTGGTGATAGAGATCGAGGTTGCCTGTGAGCTGACCGAGTTGGCTGGATTCCGGGATTCCGCCGAAGGGATCCTCGGACGTGATCTTCGCGAGTTCCAGCGCGGACTTCACCATGCGGTCGAGGCCTTCTTTGGAGAAGTCGCTCGAGTAGGTGCTGGCCGCGCGCTGTCCAAAGAACACACGCACGCCAATGGACTTCGAGCCGGATTCTTTCAGCGTTTCGACCTGGCCGAGGCGAACGAGCGTGGAGAATTCGTCGCCTTCGCGCACGACGCACTCGGCGGCAGACGCCCCGCCTTTCATGGCGCGAGCGACGATATCCTGTGCGACTTCGCGGAGGTCGGTTTCGAGTTTAGTGGTTCTGTTATCCAGTTCCGTAGAGGCCATAAAGTTTTGGTGAATTCAACTCACTTGTCATCCCGAGCGAAGAGAGGCGTCGCCGAACGAAGTCGAGGGACCTTGTGTTTCGGCCGCCAACGCGAGGTCAAGGGTTCTAATCCGTGAGATCCGTGAGAATCCGTGGCAAATGAATCTTACTGCATGAAGCCGCCCGGATCCTTCCTCGCGGTGCCGCCCACCGTCAGGCGGTCAATTTTCAAGGTCGGAATGCCCACGCCGACCGGCACGGCCTGCCCATCCTTGCCGCAGGTTCCCACGCCTTCATCGAGTTTCAGATCGTTGCCGACCATGGACACTCGCGTCAGCACGTCTGGCCCGTTGCCGATCAGCGTCGCGCCCTTGATCGGCGCCGTGATCTTACCGTCTTCGATCATGTAAGCTTCGCTCGCCGAGAAGACGAACTTTCCGTTGGTGATGTCGACCTGCCCTCCGCCGAAGTTCACGGCGTAGACTCCGTGCTTCACCGAGCGGATGATGTCTTCCGGATTGTCATTCCCCGCCAGCATGTATGTATTCGTCATGCGTGGCATAGGGATGTGCTCATAGCTCTCACGGCGTCCATTGCCAGTGTCGGCGATGCCCATCAGGCGCGATGAAAGTTTGTCGCTCAGATATCCCTTGAGAATTCCCTTTTCAATCAGGACGGTTTCCTGCGTAGGCTCGCCCTCGTCGTCGACGTTAAGCGATCCGCGGCGCCACGGCATGGTGCCGTTGTCGACCACAGTGCATTTTTCGCTGGCGACGCGCTTGCCGATCAGGCCCGCGAACGCCGAGGTCTTCTTGCGATTGAAGTCCGCTTCCAATCCGTGTCCCACGGCTTCGTGCAGCAGGACGCCGGGCCATCCTGGGCCAAGCACGACTTCCATTTCTCCGGCTGGCGCTTCGCGAGCATCCAGCTGCAAGATCGCCTGGCGGGCGGATTCCCGGGCGAAGAATTCGGGATTCTTATCGCCGAAGAAGAAGTCGAGCGCGACACGGCCTCCACCACCGGACGTGCCCCGGGCGGAGTTGCCTTCGGTCTTGGCGATACAACTCACATTCATGCGCGCCAGCGGCTGCGAGTCTTCGGCGAAAGTGCCGTCGGAGGCGACCACAAGAATGTTGCGCAGCTCGTCGCCATAGTTGGCGCGGACCTCTTTGATGCGCGGATCATATGCGCGCGCCGTCTTGTCGGCCCGCATCAGCAGCTCAACCTTCGCGCTGATCTCGGCATCCACGCTCGGCAGCGTAACCGGATAGAGGCTGCGCGCCGCGGTCTTCTGAAATCCGGCGACGGTCGCCCTGGCCGGAGCGCTGGCGATCAGCGCCGCAGTCTTCGCCGCATGCAGTATGCGGTCGGAAGAAAGGTCGTCGGTATAGGCGTATCCAGTGCGCTCGCCGCTGACTACCCGGACCCCGCATCCCGCGGAAATCCCCTGGCTCGCCGACTTGATCATCGACTCATCCATCGAGAGAGCGGTCGATGAGAGATACTCGAAATACAGGTCGGCGTAGTCGCCTCCGGCCGAGAGCGCAGCGGCCAAATACCGCTCCAGGTCGCGCTCGTTTAGGCCGTAATGTTCGAAGAAAAAGCGGGCTTTATCTTTGTATTTGTCCACGTTGTTTAGATGCCGGCGAGTGTCGTGCGGACTCGGGCTTGCTCCGATGGACCATTATCCCACATGGGGGAGACCAGACGGCAGAACAGGGGGTTGAGGCAGTACGCAGGTAACCTCGCCCCTTGTCGTGCAAACTGGCAAAAGCCCCTCCCTCGCAGCCACGCCACACCAGTAAATATGCTTGTGTAGGGACGGACGCCTTCGTCCGTCCCGCGAGCGCAGCGAGCGTGTAGTCTGCAGTTGGGCGCATGAATCTTAGTTTTCCGTCCTCCCAAAAGATTTCCACATGCCAATGTTCATTCGTCACAGACATGGACCGCCCTGATTTAGCACAATGGCAGCGTGAATGCAGATGCCCTAACCCGCACCCTGGAGGAGTTCTTGGGCGAAGCTGCGGGCGCCGTCGTGATCGAGGATGGCGCGGTGATGTTCGATCTGGCGCAAGCCAGGTACTCGATTTCTGGCGAGCACAGCAAGTGCCTGCTGCACCTATGGTCGCCGGAGCGGAATACGGTGCGGCGGGTGCTGGACGCGGAGGTGAAGAGCGGCACACTGCGCCTGGCCGTGCAGCGCATTGGACAGGCGCACCCCACCAAACTAGAGATCTGCCGCGAGCGCGACCGGCGCTCTCCTACCGCGAAGCGGGCGGCTCGGGTCGCGTACGAGGCCAGGCTGAAACGGGCGCTCGAAAGACATTTTCCCGGATTTGCGATCTCCCGCCTGACCACCCGCGTCGATCTGGAGAGATCCTTCGGCCCAATTTATGCGCGCGGTCTGCTGCGCCAGGGGCAGACCGCCTTTGCCCTGCTGGGCGTGAATGCTTCCGAGACCCAAAGCTCGATCGATGCCGCCTTGACCTTCGGGATTCTTTGGCTCGACCTATGCCGCGAATCCTCTGCAGGAAAGTTCCTCGTGGAGGGGCTCGTTCTTTTTGTTCCTGCGGGTTCGTCGTCATTGGTCCGCGAGCGCATGGCGAACCTGAATCGAGCAGCAGCCAAGTGGCGCCTGTTCGAGTTTGACGAGCGGCACGATTCGGTCATTGAGATGGACTGCAGCGATCGCGGCAATATCACGACCCGGCTCGTTCATGCCACGAATGAGAGCATGGCGCTGGAGAGATTCGACGAATCCATCACGCGCATTCAGACGATTCTTCAGAATTGCGAAGTGGCTGTCCTCTCTCCCGCCGAGATTGCATTTCGCTGGCGGGGCCTGGAGTTTGCCCGGGCGCGTATGGGAGCCGAGGCCGTGACGTTTCACAGCCGGCAGGAAATCGTGTTGGCGTTGGAGCCGAAGAACGAGCTCTCGAAGACCGCAACTATTCACTGTTTGTCCAACTGGTGACCGCGCTGCGTGAAGCTCGACACCTTTATGGACCGCGGCAGCACCGCCTGTTTCGCATGCATCCCGAGCGCTGGCTGGAATCCCTGGTGCGCGCGGATGTCAGCGTGATCGACGAGCGCCTTGAAACCGAGTCGGTATATTCCCAGGTCCCAGCGTTTTCCGCGGCGGACCGTGCGATGATCGACGTGCTGACTCTGACCCGCGAAGGACGGCTCGCAGTCCTGGAATTGAAAGCGGATGAGGACATTCACTTGCCGCTGCAGGGTCTGGACTACTGGGCGCGAGTGCAGTGGCATCACGGACGCGGCGAGTTCTTGAAGTTCGGCTATTTCGGCGGTCGCGTATTGTCCGACGACTCGCCTCTTCTCTTCCTGGTCGCTCCGGCACTGCATGTGCATCCATCAACCGATGTGATTTTGCGCTATATCTCCCCGGAGATTGAGTGGGCCTTCGTGGGAATCGACGAGCGCTGGAGGGAAGGAGTGCGAGTCGTTTTCCGCAAACGCGCTCCCCACCGAGACACGGAGGCGCGCAGGCAAACAGGCCTGCGGGAGTTTGGCAGGACGGCCTAAAGCGTGAAGATGAGCGCGGCCCATCCTAAAATCGCGTTCTATGCCACTTAGGGTGGGGATTCCGACTTTCAATCATCCGGTCTAAACTCAGTTCTCGATTCCCGAGCTATTTCCACGCTCCCAGTAACCGCCGCACGTCAACGATCTGCGCAATGTGATAAGCGTTATGATCGGCCACCAGCAGCGCTTCCCGCAAAATCGTCTGGCTGTCACCCCACGGTATCTTCGCGAACAGATCCGTCTTCGGGTTCTTGATCAGGTCCTGCATCGCCTTCAGATCCGACTGGAATTCCTCGACGCTCTTGGTCCACGAGCTCGCGGTTGGAGGTGCTTCGGTTTTCGGCCAGTAACCTTCGGGCCATTTCGGCGATTCGTGCTTCTCGTTGCGGCTGAATTCCAGTATGTCGCGCTGCGAGATGCGGAGGTGTTCGAGGATCATCCACGCCGAGTGCGGGAAATTCGCCGGCTTGGTTCCATGGAGTGCGGGTGGCAAGCCCTTGATTGCGTCTTCAAATGTCGCGTGGGCGTGGCCGCCGGTGAGCAGTTCAGCCAGATGTTGACGTAGGGCAACGTTCGGGTCTTGGGGCATCGAATCCTCCGCGAATTGGATGCTTCCACCCAGCCGGAAGACTTTCCTTTTGCAGATGAAATGTGGGTGCCCCACGTCTCGCCGACTTTGCGAGACGTGAGACCTTGGAGGCGCGAGTCAGAACAGGGACTTCCGGAGGCGATACTCAATGCGCCGCCCAAAAATCGACATTCAAATCTCAACGTCCTACAATTCCTCCATGGACAGCCTCGGCCAGCAACCCCCGGTCGCCGAAGAACGCGACTCCAGCCGCCTGATCATCGTCATCGCCGTCGTGGTTGTCATCGGGCTTGCGCTCGCCGCTGCCTTCTTTCTACGCGAGCCGCCGAAAAAAGTCGTGCCGCCCTCGCCGTATATCGCGCAACTCAAACTCTCCGATTTCAAAATGAGCGCCGCGGAAAATTTTATTGGAGCGACGGTGAGCTACATCGATGGCACGATCGCGAACACGGGAAGCCAGACCGTGACCCGCGTAGTCGTGCAGGTGAATTTCCAGGATTCCGTGGGCCAGTTGGCGCAGCGTGAAGAGCTGCCGCTGCGTCTCTTCCGCAACAACGGAGCCTACAACGAACCAGTCGATCTCAACGTAGCCCCGCTGGGCCCCGGCCAGTCCGAACCCTTCCGCCTGACCTTCGACAGCATCTCCGCCCAATGGAACCATCAGTACCCCGACCTCAAGATCACCGACGTCACGGTGAAATAGGCATCGATCCGGCGATCGGCGATATCATAACCACCACGTGCGCGAGATTATGATGAAAGCGTTCCTCATTCTGCTGCTGTTGGCTCCTGCCGTCTTCGGTCAGAGTTCCTTCGATGGCACATGGGTGCTCGATCCTCCGGTTCCGCAGAAGCCTCTCGAGTATTTGCTTGTGCAGGGAGTTTTCCACTCCTCAGATTGGGCAGATGTCGAAGTCAATGCAGACGGCCGAGATCACAAAGTTATGGAAGGGGACTACTGGGACACCCTTAACGTTCGAATCGTCGATACGCGTACGGTGCAAATCGTTGCCAAGAAGGCCGGAAAGACGATGTTTACCGAGCTCGCGCAGGTTTCGCCCGACGGATCAACTCTGACCCAGCAAATCAAAGACACGACTGAAGCCCAGGCCGTCACAACCGAAACATTCGCGCATAGAATCGAAAAGGCTCCGCCGGACGCTCACCTGATTTCCGGCTCCTGGCACGCCTACCAGGTCAACCGTTCCAATAATGGCTCGCTGATCACCTACAAGTGCACATCACAGGGATTGAGCGGCGAAACTCCGCTCGGCGAGAAATTTGACGCGAAATTCGACGGCAAGTTCTATCCAGTAGAGGATGACCCCGGCCACACTCTTGTCGCTGCCAAGCTCCTCAATGCGAATACGGTGGAGCTCACACATAAACGCAAAGACAAGATCGTCAGCGTTGCCCGCCTGTCC
This sequence comes from Candidatus Sulfotelmatobacter sp., assembly GCA_035279505.1. GTDB lineage: Bacteria > Acidobacteriota > Terriglobia > Terriglobales > Acidobacteriaceae > Sulfotelmatobacter. The sequence goes on from DATEHP010000424.1 coordinate 13,291, forward strand.
GTCGCGCCAGACGGCAAAACCCTTCACGTCGTCTTCGAAAACAAAGACGCAGGCACCACCACAGCGTTCGACTTCCACCGCCAGAACTAAAACGCCCTTCCCTGTTCCTCTTTGTGCCCCTGTGGTAAACGCTTTTCTTGGCCCCGAGTAGAATGACTCCGTGCCCGAAGTGAAGCCATTCCGCCTCACGGAGTCGGTGAAAGCCGCAGGTTGAGCGTCCAAGCTGAGTCCAGCGGCGCTGGACAAAGTGCTTGGGAAATTAGCCCGGCAACACGACCCGAATGTTCTGGTCGGCTTCGACCACGCCGACGACGCCGGAGTGTATCAACTCACGCCCGACCAGGCGCTGGTCCAAACCGTCGACTTCTTCACTCCCATCGTCGACGACCCTTACACCTTCGGCCAGATCGCCGCCACCAATGCCCTGTCCGACGTCTACGCCATGGGAGGCCGTCCCCTCACCGCATTGGCCCTGGTCTGTTTCCCCGACAAAGCCGATCTGGAAATTCTCGAACGCATTCTCGCCGGCGGCCTTTCCAAAATGATCGAAGCCGAATGCACAGTGATCGGCGGCCACAGCATCCGCGACGAGGAAACCAAGTTCGGCTACTCCGTCACAGGCGTAATCCATCCGAAAAAGATCTACCAGAACGTCGGCGCAAAACCCGGCGACAAGCTAATCCTGACGAAGGCCCTAGGCACAGGCGTGATCTCAACCGCGATAAAAAAGGGCAAAGCCGAGCAACCATGGATCGACGCGGCTGTAAAGTCGATGACGACGCTGAACAAGAACGCCGCAGAAGTAATCACCGGGCAGGTTGGGACCACCACAGTCCATGTAGGGACGGACGCCTTCGTCCGTCCGGTCGAGCAAGGCTCGACAGCGCCTTCCCCGCAAGCAGCAAGGCCTCAGCCCTTCGAAATCCACGCCATGACCGACATCACCGGCTTCGGCCTGATCGGCCATCTGCGCGAAATTTTGCTTGCCTCGAAGGTCTCCGCCGCGCTCTCTTCCAGCAGAGTCCCGCTTCTCGATGGCGCGTTAGACTGCATCCGCTCTGCCCACATCCCCGGAGGCCTGAACAACAACCGTGACTTCGCCGAATGTCTGGTCGAATACGATCCCGAAGTGCCCAACGACCTCCGCACCATCCTCTACGATCCGCAAACCGCTGGAGGTCTTTTAATCTGCACTCCCGACGGCGAATCGTTAACGCAAGCCTTAAATCGATCCGGAGTCCCCGCCGTCCAAATCGGCGAAGTTCTTCCTGAAAGCAAGCCCCGCATCCAAGTCGGTCCCTGAACTCTGTGTTCCTCTGTGCCCCCTGTGGTAAATGTTTTTTCGCGCAATCTCCTCTGCACCGTCCCCTCGAACAGGCGCATCTACTAAACGGAATCCCGCTCGACCTTATCTCCTAGGAGTCATCATGAAAAGACGCTATCTCGGCCACGCTGGTCTCGAAGTTTCCGAAGAAGGCCTCGGCTGCATGGGCATGTCGGAGTTCTACTCCGGATTCGACGACGCCGAATCCATCGCCACCATCCACCGCGCGCTCGATCTTGGCATCTTCTTCCTCGATACCGCCGACGTCTATGGCCCTCACAAGAATGAAGAACTGGTCGGCCGCGCCATCAAAGGCCGCCGCTACGAAGTCGTCCTCGCCACGAAGTTCGGAATCGTCCGCGATCCCAAAAATCCCAACGTTCGCGGCGTCAGCGGCAAGCCCGACTACATCCGCCAGGCCTGCGAAGGCAGCCTTCGCCGCCTCGGAGTCGAAACCATCGACCTCTACTACCAGCACCGCGTCGACCCCAACACTCCGATTGAAGACACGGTCGCCGCCATGGCGCAGTTAGTCAAGGACGGAAAAGTCCGCTACCTAGGCCTCTCCGAAGCCGGCCCCGACACCCTTCGTCGCGCCATGAAAGTTCATCCCATCACCGCGCTTCAGACGGAATACTCGCTGTGGACCCGCGATCCCGAAGAAAACGGAGTGCTCGCGACCTGCCGCGAACTCGGCATCGGCTTCGTTGCCTACAGCCCCCTTGGCCGGGGATTCCTCACCGGCCAGTTCCGCACCTTCGACGATCTCGCCCCCGACGATTACCGCCGCAATTCCCCGCGCTTTCAGGGAGAAAATTTCCAGAGAAACCTGGACCTGGTGCGCAAGGTAGAAGAGATCGCCAAAGAAAAAGGATGCAAGCCGTCGCAACTCGCGCTCGCCTGGGTGCTGGCGCAAGGCGACGACATCGTCCCGATCCCCGGCACCAAACGAAGAAAATATCTGGAAGAAAATGCCGCAGCCGCCGAGATCCGTTTCTCGCAAGAAGACCTCGCCCATCTCGACGAGGTTTTCCCCAAAGACGCCGCCGCAGGCCAGCGCTATCCCGAGCACATGATGGCGCTAGTCAATCG
>DATEHP010000425.1:0-6831 GCA_035279505.1 Candidatus Sulfotelmatobacter sp.
CCTTCACAAACTGCTTGCGCTTGTTCACCACTCCGCTCACTTTCCAAGGCATGCTCCCTTTGTAGCCGCCTTTGGTGAACGGACCAATCTGTCAACCATCTCCCCGGTTTGATTTGTCAACTATGTCCCCGGTCTGGACCGAATGCAGCCCACGGCGCAAGCCGTGGGTGGCCGTAAAAATCTAAGTAAGCTCCGAAGGAGCGAAAGAAAATTCTCGCCTCCAACTCCCTGCATTCAGAACAATTCAGAACGTTTCAGTTCAGATTCAGGACTTGCCAGTCCAACCCGTGTAATGTCCCAACACACCCGCGAAACGAGGGGTAAAGGAAGGAGACGAAATGATCGGAGATTCTGCACTCGGGACAGCGCCTCAACAATTAACACGACACAATGCTCTGTTGGCCATCGGTGTCGGCGGCACAGTCGCCGGAACCTTGGACCTTCTCCAGGCCTGCATCTTGTTCGGATGGGACATCCCACTTTCGATCGCCGGTGGTCTCCTGGGCAGGCAAGCCGTCCATGGGGGTGTCGGCACCTACATTCTGGGTGTCCTGCTGCACTTCTTCATCGCCTGCTCGGCTGCCGCTATCTACTACGCGGCCAGCCGCAAACTTACGTTCCTCACGGAACACCCGCTGGTAAGCGGTTTGTTCTTCGGCGCTGCGGTGGAAGAGGTCATGAACCTCGTCGTTTTGCCGCTCTCGGCCCTTCATGCCCGGGGGCCCTACCAACTTCAGGACTTGATCCTGGGACTCTTAGTCCACATGGTCATAATCGGCCTCCCGATCTCGTTCAGCGTTCGCCGGTTCGCGAAATAGGGCATTCGGGGCACTCTACCAGCCCATGTCGGGCCCGGAGGGGAAGGGCGTAATGCGCCAGTGCGATTGGAAAAGACGATCGCCAGAATCAGACTTTTGGCTGGACGCGGGAGTCCAAGATCGCGCCAAAAGGCCCAAATCCGCTGCAAAAACAAAGGTGCTAAAACCCCAAAATGTGCAAATCTCAAAAGCGAAACGAATTGCAACTTAGTAGACGCCAGGTCATGTTGATGCCGGATGAATTGAATAACTGGTTACTATTCAGACATTTAACGCTTGAATTCAGCATCGGAGAGAACCGACCGATCGGTTGTTGCACTGAGCCATTCTGAATCCGGTTTTCGCTTCCACAAGCTTTTCCACAGGATGGAGCAACTTCAAAACCGGCATGCAAACTTAAGTTACTACAGCACTTATTCCTCGCGCCTACAGGAAACCCTGTAAGGTAGAACGTTTAGTCCTCCCCGGCAATTCCGCCCTCCGCCATGGACTCGAATCGGGTGCAGTGTTTGAGGAACGCCATCCTGACCCGGCCGATCGGGCCGTTGCGTTGCTTGGCAATAATGATCTCCGCCCGCCCCTGCAACTCCGGATCATCCTGCTTATACACTTCCTCGCGGAAGATGAACATGACCAGGTCAGCGTCTTGCTCGATTGATCCCGACTCGCGGAGATCGGCCAGCTGCGGACGATGATCCCCGCCGCGGCTCTCGGGCGCGCGGCTCAACTGGGAAAGCGCGATCACGGGAACACTGAGTTCTTTTGCCAAAGCCTTCAGCCCGCGTGAAATTGCCGACACTTCCTGCGTGCGATTTTCAAATCTCTTTCCGCCGCCGGACATGAGCTGCAAATAGTCGACGATGATCAGGTCCAGACGTCCCTGCGATTGCTTCAGCCGACGGGCCTTCGCCCGCATCTCGCTCAGAGAAATCCCCGGCGTGTCATCGATAAAAATCGGCGCGTGCGCCAGCTGCTCCATGGCGCGCACAACTTTTTTCGTATCGTCCTGCCACAGCGATCCGGTGCGCATCTTGTGCGCGTCGACTCGAGCCTGGGAACACAAGAGACGCATCAGCAGTGCCTCGCGCGACATTTCCAGAGAGAACACTCCCACCACCTGCTGATCTTCGATGGCGGCGTTCTCGGCGATGTTCATCACGAACGCGGTCTTGCCCATCGAAGGCCGTGCCGCAATGATCACTAAATCCGACCGCTGCAGCCCGCTGGTCATTTCATCCAGATCGGTGTAGTGCGTGGCCAGCCCTGTGATCCGCTGTCCGCGCTGCAGGAGTGCATCGACGGATCCGAAGGTTTCCCGGACGATCTCTTGCACGCCCATGAACCCGCGTCCAATGCGCTTTTCCGAGAGCTGAAAGATCGCCGCCTCGGTATCGCTGAGCACGTCCTCGGCGGCATCCGACTGATCGCTCGCGCGGGCAATGGCCGTAGTCGCTGCAGAAATCACTCCGCGCAGCAGCGCCTTGTCGCGCACGATCTTGACGTAGTGCTCAATGCTCGGCCGCTCCGGCACGCCATCCACCAGGCTCGACACGTAGGCCACGTCGCCGATCGGCTGCAGATCCTTGTGCCGCTCGAGTTCCTCGATCAGCGTGATCATATCGATCGGCCGTGAAGATTCCGCCAGATCCACCATCCGCGAATAGATCCGCCGGTGCGAATCCAGCGAGAAATCCTCTACCCGCAGATGCTCCGCTGCCTGGTTGTAAGCAAAGTTGTCGAGCAGGATCGCGCCTAGAATCGAGCGCTCGGCATCCACATTCGCCGGTAGCGTGCTGATGATGTAATCAGAAGTAGCCAAGAATTTTCCCAATCACAAATTTGAGAGTCGGTACGACGAACATTACCCGCCCTCCCCTTGTGAATGCGATGCGCACCCTCTGGAAAACTCCCGCGAATTGAAAAAAAGTTGGCGCATGCACAACTCACGCAGCGACAGCCGCCTCGACTGTCCTGCGAAGGCGAAGCCGAGCAGTCCCGTCCGTCGCGGATGATTATCGAGTGTAGGCGAACAAAAGACGAATATCAAGGGGAGGGAGAGAGGACCGAGCGAAGTTCCGGCGCGGAAGCCCAGAGCCAACGACCAACGACAGCTCCCAAAATTCGAATGCGGTCCAGGGCCAGCCACCCCGGACCGCATCTTTCGTGTGTTCCTGACCTGCCTTTGTCACCGCAGAGGCGGCGCCATGACCGCTTCAGCCCGACAACGCCCGCAAGCGGGTGCTGCACTTGCCGAAGCCAGTTGCCGATTTGCTATCTCGCGATGGCGAATCTGCAACCGTGCGGTGGCCAGCGGCCTGTCTTCTGCTCCGAAGAGCAACAAGGGGGAGGAGGCCGCAACGCCCGGGCAACCAGCCGCGCGGAGCGCGTTTCTGGAAGTTTCCCCCCGGTGACTCTCTCTCGAGAATCGCCGGTTACCGCTAGCTCTGCCGCAATCACTCGGCCCAGCCAAGAACTTTCACGTTTCGCTGAACACACTCTCCGTCAGTTTGTTGCGTGCCGCAAGTCAAATTCCTAGCCCGATTGTGCAGAAACTGTGGACGATGAGAGTTCCCTGTGGAAGACCGAGGAAATCTAAGAAAGAATCTTGAACGCCGACGCTGGGTCCAAGTATTTTCAATAACTTGCACAAAGTTAAGATTCGGCCTCTTTCGCCGCCACGCCGACTTGTGTAGGAACGGACGCCTTCGTCCGTTCCGCAAGGGCGAAGCCGAGCGGGCCGGACACGAGTGCTGGCCTTGCCAATTCAGACACGAATGCATCTCCGCAGTGCCCTCCGCTCAACGCTGGTTGAACTGTGTGTACGGGCCTATACCAAGGTAAAACGTCAACGATAAAGGGCACGCCGTGCTGCTATTCTGGTGCATCTTTTTCACCACCTGAATATTCCGCACCACCTCGGGAGCGACCTGTATGTTGCGCTTTGTCTTTTCAATTGCGATCGTTTGGCTCGCCACGCTGACTGTCACTGCCCAGCCGCAGCATGACAAGGAGTTTTGGCGGACTATCCTCAAGCAGCACGCAGCCGTGCCCGAGCACGAATCTGCCGACGCATTGGCGGGCGAACTCAGCGCAACGCTCGCGTCCCCGGATCCGGAAGTTCGCGACGACCTGGCCTATTCGATCCTCGCTAGATGGATCAACCGGGGCAATGTGCTTTCCACGCCTACGTTGATTGCCTTGACCGACGAATGGCGCGCCAACCTGAAAAGCGGGCTCGGCGAAACGGGCACCGATTCGGTCCTGAAGCGATCCTTTTCAGCTCTCTGTCTATCCGAGATGGCGCGGCGCGAATCCAAATCGCCGTTCATGGGGCCGGAGCGTTATCACAGCCTGGTCGGGGACGCGACATCCTATTTGCGGCAGGAGCGCGACCTCCGCGGATATGACGCCAAGCTGCACTGGATCCACGCCACCGCGCACACGGCCGACCTGCTCGCAGCACTCGGCGACAGCCCGCAACTCTCGAAGCAGGAGGTTGACAGCATCCTGCAAGCGATCCAGTCTCGACTCTCGACGGCAACGGAGGTCTTTACCCAGGGAGAGCAAGATCGCCTCGCGATCGCCGTTGTGTCGGTGATCCGCCGCAAGGACTTCGACGCTGCCACCTTCGGTCCATGGTCGACGCGACTGCAGGACGAAGATCGCGACGTGTGGACTGCCACCACCCCCGAGTCCCTTGCGCGGTACCAGAACCACAATTACCTGCTCCAGGCTCTTACTGTTCGCATCCTGATGGAACCAGACTCGCCGCGCATGGCCGATTACCGCCAGCAGGTGGTGAAGTTGCTGCGGACGCGATGACGACCCGTACCGGTGTCCACTTCCGCACACCCTCGTCCGCTGGTGGTCGAAAGCGCAGTGTTTTAGCCGACCGGACGAACTTACCCTTTTGCTTGCAACCGATTACTGCCTGAGCCGGTGGCATCGGATTTGCACTCAAGTTCCCCTCGGTGACTCCTATGGAAACTCTACTTCACGACCTTCGCCACGCCTTCCGCATCTTGCGACGAAGCCCCGGATTCACTGCCGTCTCAATCCTCACACTGGCTCTCGCCATCGGCGCCACCACCGCCATCTTCAGCGTGGTCTATGGCGTCCTGCTTATACCTCTACCTTACAACGATCCTGACCGCATCGTGGCCATCCACGAGGTCAACACGCGCGGCACGTGGTCACGACTTGCAGATCCGAACTTCGACGACTTCCGCGACCAGAACCGCAGCTTCCAGGCAATCGCGAAGTACAGCGCATACATCATGTCGATCTCCGGCGGCGCTCAGCCAACACGCACCATGGTCGCCAGCGTCTCACCCGATTTTCTGAAAGTATTTCAGCGTCAGCCGATCATCGGACGCGACTTCACGTCCACGGACGCCCGCAAAGGCGCCGCACGCGTCGCGCTCGTCAGCAACGGATACTGGAAGCAGCAGCTGGGTTCATCCTCCGATCTTTCGCAACTTCACCTCAAGATCGACAACCAAGTCTTCGCCGTCATCGGTGTTCTTCCCGATACCTTCCAATTCCCAACCGCAACCGAGGTGTACATCCCTGCCGATCTCGAAGGTGAGAATCCCAGCCGCACTTCGCACAACTACGACGCGGTTGCTCGCCTGCGGGACGGCGTCACGTCCCAGCAAGGCAATGCCGAAATCAGCGCGATCGCCCGCCGGATTCACGACAACTCAACGGAAAAAGGAGACTACCTCCTCACCGACGCTGCCGTTCTTCCACTCCAGACTTCGATGACGCGCGAAACTCGCCCGGCTCTCCTGATCCTGCTCGGCGCGGTTGGATTCCTTCTCCTGGTTGCCTGCGCCAACGTCGCCAACTTGCTGCTCGCGCAGGCTTCCGTCCGCGAGCGAGAGCTCGCCGTGCGCAGCGCTCTCGGCGCCGGCCGCGCGCGCCTTGTCCGCCAATTCCTCACCGAAGCTCTTCTGCTCGCGCTCACCGCGGGGGCCCTCGGTGTTTTCGGGGCTTTTTCGGGCGTGCGCGGATTGGTTGCGCTCGCTCCGCAAGATCTGCCCCGGCTCGACAGCATCGCGGTCAACGTTCCAGTACTCGTCTTCGCGCTCCTGCTCTCCGCCGCAGTTGCCATCGGACTCGGCATCTTCACCGCCATACGCGCTACTTCCGGCGATGTCCGCGAAGCTCTCAGCGAAGGCGGCCGCTCACAATCTGGCTCGCAAAGCAGCGAGCGGGTCGGACGCATCATCGTCGCGTCTCAGATCGCTATCACTCTGGTTCTTGTGATTGGCGCCGGACTCTTCGGACGCAGCCTGATGAAAGTCCTCGAGGTCGATCCCGGCTTTCGCGTCGACCACATCGTCACCATGGATGTCGCGCTTCCCTGGGCCGAGACGCCCCAACAGAAGGCCACTCAAATCGCCTTCTTCTCCAGCCTTATTGATCGGCTCCAACAGATTCCCGGCGTGCACAAAGTCGGCGCCACTAGCGGCCTGCCCATGACTGGAGGCCTTCCCGACGGCATGTTCCTGCTGATGGCGCAGGATGAGGTTCCCAAGGTAAGCCTGGAAGACCGCGAGGCATGGGGCCGCGCCTTCGACCTGCTTTTCCAGCAGAAGGAGCGCTTAGGCACCGCCGACTTCGGAGTCGTCACCGACGGATACTTCCAGGCGCTGGGCATCCCGCTTCTACGTGGGCGCCTCTTCGCTGACAGTGACACAGCCGACTCTTCGCATGTCGCCGTGATCAGCGAATCTCTGGCTCGCTCGCGCTGGCCCGGACAGGATCCGATCGGCCACACGATCGAATTCGGCAACATGGACGGCGACCCGCGGCTCCTCACCGTAGTCGGCATCGTCGGCGACGTGCATGATTATGGCCTCGATGCCCCACCACGCCCGACGGTTTATGTCGATCTGTTCCAGCGTCCGCGAGCCGCGATCACGCTGACCATGTTGACGGATGCCGACACGCAGCTGGTCACCACGTCTGCGCGCAGCATCTTGCAGGAACTCAATCCCGAAATCCC
>DATEHP010000426.1:0-5338 GCA_035279505.1 Candidatus Sulfotelmatobacter sp.
GAGCATCGGCTGGCTTCGCCGGGGCCGAGGGCGTCACGGCGACCGCAACATGTTTCTTTGCAATGTGAACCGGAGCAGGAGCCGTCGTTACCGCAGGCTTCGTGGGAGTCTGGATCGTCACCTGTGGCGCTGCTTGAGGCGCCGCGGTCGGCTGAACGTAGTCGGCATCAACGATGGTCGATTCGGAGCCAAACCAGAACTGACGGTCCTTAATCAGGACGGCGGCCAGCGCGAGCAGCAACAGAACCAGCGCGATCACCAACCGCGACTGCTGACTGGCGGGGGTGATTGGAGCCCGGGCCGCTACCATCCGTCTTTGGCTTAATTCCATCATTTTGTTCGCTGACCTGGGAGTCTGCGAGAAGTCGCAATCATGGTGCAATAAATCGTCCTGTACAACAATGGCACGGGGTGGCGAGGTGGGGGCACTACCGGGCCATATGCGGTAGACCAATGTGCTCGTAGGAGTGTTGGGGTGTGATTCCTGTCACAGCAGGGTTCCACGGGCGGTCCTACAGTCAGCCAATGACTGTCCCCAATAAACCTACGCGCGCTGCCTGGCTGCAAGGTGCTTCCGGCCGATGCGAAACCGTCCCGAACGGGCAATTTCTACCCTGGAGAATTGTCCTGCTCGGTGCACCCGGCGTCGGCAAGGGTACCCAGGCCGATCTCCTAAACCAGCGGCTGCTTGCCTGCCATCTGTCGACCGGTGACGTCTTCCGAGCGGCTGCAACGCGGAGCGAAGGCGAGCTCAGCCCTGCCATGAAGGATGCCCTGGGATACATGCGCCGGGGCGAACTAGTACCCGATACGACCGTTTGGGACCTGGTCCAGGAACGCGGGGCGTGCCTGCACTGCGCTGGCGGGTTCATCCTCGATGGATTTCCGCGGACACGGGCACAGGCGGTTTCGCTGAAGCAGTTCATGGACAAAGATGGGTTTGGGCTGACCGCCGTGGTGAGCTATGAATTGGCCCAGAGCGAGATCGTGGCCCGTCTGGGTGGCCGCAGAACGTGCGAGAAGTGCAAAGCTGTCTACCACATTACGGATCGCCCTTCGAAAGTTGAAGGGCGTTGCGATGGTTGCGAGGGTTGTCTCTTTCAACGCGAGGACGACCGCCCGGAGGCGATCAAAGTCCGGCTCGAGGCTTACGACCGCTGCACCGCGCCGCTGATCGAGTTCTATCGGAAAGCGGGGCTGCTGCTGCCGGTCTCCGCGGCAGGAACACCGGAGGAGATTTACAACCGGACGGTTCCCGAGTTGGAGTTGCGGCGGGTGACTCAGTTCGCCGAGCAAATGTGGGCGGCAGCGGAGAATCGGCGTTCGGGCGTGTGAACTGTGTTTGGTTTTGTGCTGGTTGCAAACTGCCAGCGTGACCCAGACCCTGCTGCGAGGGCGCGACCGTCGGCTGACTCTCCCATTTCCGTTGGCAGGCCAGAATTCTCCATTCACTGCTAATACTTGCCATTTCTGTCGCTTACGTTGACCTTCCCGGTTCTTTCCGGTAGCTTTCTAATATCGCCACAATGGGGTTCGTGTACCCTAGTAGACAAGGGAAGTTGGCGTAGTTCTGCATCTACGGTATTAATGCCGGGATGCCCAAGTCCTCGGCGCCATGCCGCCCCGGGATGACAAAGGAAAAATTGGGAGAAGCCAATATCGTGGCTGCAATTCTAGCGAAAAGTGAAGGAAAGACCTTGTTGCTGTTGAAGCCTCGTGGATTCTGTGCGGGCGTGGTCCGCGCCATTGATGTGGTGCGCATCGCGCTGGAGGCGTTTGGGCCGCCGATCTATGTCCGCAAAGAGATCGTCCACAACAGCTTTGTCGTGGAGGAATTGCGCGGCAAGGGTGCGGTCTTCGTCGATAGCGAAGACGAGGTGCCCAACGGCGAACGGATTATTTATAGCGCGCATGGGGTGTCCCCCGAGGTGCGCGAGCACAGCGCCAGGCGCGGGCTGCGTGTAATCGATGCAACTTGCCCTCTGGTTACGAAGGTCCACGTCGAAGCCGTGAAGTTCGCCAAGGAAGGTTATTCGCTGATTCTGATCGGTCATCGAGATCACGACGAGGTCATTGGAACCTTAGGCGAAGCTCCGCTCGTAACCCAGGTGGTGGGATCTCCGGAGCAGGTGGCATCGCTGCAGGTACCGGATCCGAATCGGGTGGCGTATCTGACTCAAACAACGCTCAGCCTCGACGAGACGAAGGACATCATCGCGGCGTTGAAGCAGAAGTTCCCTAATATCAAGGGGCCGGCGGCGCAGGATATCTGTTATGCGACCGAAAACCGGCAGGTTGCGGTGAAGCAAGTCGCTTCTGAGTCGGATTTGCTGCTGGTCGTGGGTTCGGAGAACAGTTCAAATTCAAATCGGCTGGTGGAGGTGGCGCGCAATCTTGGCACAAACGCGCATCTCATTGACAGCTGCAATGATATCGAGACGGATTGGTTGAAGGGCGTAAAGACTATAGCCTTGACTGCCGGAGCGTCGGCCCCCGAGCATCTGGTCGAGGAGACGATCACATTCCTGCGCGGGAAAGGTTTTAGCAACCTGCAGGAATTGGAAGTGATGCCTGAAAACGTGCGCTTCGGACTGCCGCCGGAGATTGTCGAGGCGATTGCCGCCGCTCCGGCGAATTGAAATGAGCAATGGGCAGTGAGCAATGAGCCCGTCGTATATGGTTTTGCTCATAGCTCACCACTCATAGCTCATTGCTTGTGTTCAGATGGAGTAGATGAATGGATAACAACTCCCCCGATTCCCACTTAGCAGAAGCTCTTCCAGGTTCGAATCCGCAGCTTCGTTTTGGCAAGATCGAGGAACTTGGCGCCCATGTGAGCGCGGCGATCGCGGCGGCGCGGAAGTACCTTTTCTCGCAGCAGACCGGGGAAGGATACTGGTGTGGCGAACTCGAAGCCGACACGACTCTCGAATCAGACTACATTCTGCTCCACACGCTGCTGGGAACCGGGAATGAGGAACGGTTCCAGAAGGCCGCGAACTGGGTCCTGCGCCATCAGAACGAGGATGGCGGATGGGGTATTTACGTCGGCGGACCGTCGAACATTAGCGCATCTGTGAAGGCGTACTTTGGATTGAAGTTGGCAGGTTATGCGGCCGAGCATCCGGTGCTGCAGCGCGCACGCAAGAAGATTCTGGCGATGGGCGGCGTCACCGAGGTCAACACATTCACCAAGATCTATCTGTGCTTCTTCGGCCAGTACGACTACGATGCCGTTCCGGCGATTCCGCCCGAGATCGTGCTGTTTCCCAACTGGTTCTGGTTTAACATCTACGAGATTTCGTCGTGGTCGCGTGCCATCCTTGTGCCGCTTTCCATCTGCTACGCCAAGAAACCCTTCAAGAAGATTCCGCGCGAAATGGGCGTGGAGGAGCTATTCGTCGGCGGCATGCACAAGTCGCGCATGCACTTGCATTGGGCGAAGAAACTAATTTCCTGGCGGAATTTCTTCCTGGTCATCGACCGCGTTACGCACTGGTTTGAGCGCGTACACGTGCGGCCGTTGCGGTCAGTCGCTTTGCGGAAAGCGGAGAAATGGGTGCTCGAGCGCTTCGAGATGAGTGATGGCTTGGGCGCAATTTATCCGTCGATCATGAACTCGATTATTGCCTTGCGCTGTCTGGGATACTCGCTCGATGATCCGCAGGTCATCCGCGCGATGGACGAGTTTGAAAAACTCGGGATCGAAGAGGAAGACACCTTCCGCATGCAGCCTTGCATGTCTCCGGTGTGGGATACGGCATACGCGTTGTTTGCACTCGCCGAGTCAGGAGTACCGGCCAATGATCCGAGGATGGTGAAGTGTGCGGATTGGATCCTGCAGAAGCAGGTGCGCAACGTCGGTGACTGGAAGGTTAAGAATAAGAACGGGCAGCCGGGCGGCTGGTACTTCGAGTTCAACAACGAGTTTTATCCCGATGTGGATGACAGCGCGATGGTTTGCCTGGCGCTGAGCCGCGTCGAGCACCCCAATGGGCGCTACCAACGGGAGTCCGTGCAGAGGGCGATCGACTGGATCTTCTCGATGCAATGCAAGAACGGCGGCTGGGCGTCGTTCGATAAAGACAATGACCGCATGGTGTTCCAGTACGTGCCATTTGCCGATCACAACGCCATGCTCGATCCGCCGACGGTTGACATCACCGGGCGGATCCTCGAGATGCTCGCCACCTACGGGTACGACAAGAATCATCCAGCGGTGAAGAAAGCGATTCAGTTCGTCCGGAAAGAGCAGGAGCCGGATGGAAGCTGGTTCGGACGTTGGGGCGTGAACTACATCTACGGCACCGCGCTGGTGCTGCGCGGGCTGGAAGCGATAGGCATGGACCTGCATGAGCCTTGCATCCAGCAGGGCGCGGAGTGGCTGCGTATGGTACAGAATCCCGACGGCGGATGGGGCGAGACCGTGGGCTCCTATGATGATCCCACCCTGCGCGGACAAGGCGACAGCACACCGTCACAAACGGCATGGTCTGTTCTCGGACTGCTCGCAGCCGGCGATACACGCAGCGATTCGGTCGCGCGCGGCATAGCTCATCTGATGCGCACGCAGAGAAAAGATGGCTCGTGGGATGAGAAGTTCTGCACCGGAACCGGCTTCCCGCGCGTGTTCTACCTGATGTACCACCTGTACCGGCAGTACTTCCCGCTGCTGGCGCTGACGACATACGCGAAGGTGATGGAGAAGCAGGGAAACTAGCTCTCGATTCTCCGCCTCGAGCCGACAACTTGGCCTTACCGGCCGGTCCTCATTTCTATCGATAATGGTTTCTTATGCCGACAACGGAGACAATTCTTAAACACTTTGAGGAGCCCGATGAGGTTCGAACCTTCGAAAAGGGAAAGTTCGAAGTCGTTCACATCGGTGGAATGACAATCGGGCGCGCCACCTATCAACCGGGATGGAAGTGGTCGCTTCATGTTGGCCCCAGTGTCGGCGCCTCACGGTGCAACGTGGAGCACGTTGGGATGGTGCTCTCGGGCTGCGCCACGGCCGCTATGGAGGACGGCACGGTCCACGAGCTCCGGGCAGGAATGCTGTTTTACATTCCTCCGGGGCACGACAGTTGGGTGGTGGGCGATGAGCCGTATGTTTCGCTGCATTTTCTGGGAGCTGCGCACTACGCTGCCAAGTAGTATCCGGAAGAATAGTTGGGAATCCCGCAATCTGACTGAAAACTGAGACCACTTTGAAAGTCTTCGTTACTGGCGCTACCGGATTTCTAGGTTCCCACGTTGCGCGCGTCCTCTCCGAACAAGGCGCTGACCTGCGTCTGCTCGTTCGTCCTACCAGCAATCTAAAGAATCTTGAAGGACT
>DATEHP010000427.1:0-7916 GCA_035279505.1 Candidatus Sulfotelmatobacter sp.
GTCTGGCTCCCCCGCGTTCGCTTTTCCTAAGTGCCCGAGACATTGCTCCTCCGTATGCCCAGACGCTTAGCTGGGCAACCCCGAGAGAAGCGTAGCATCGGCTCAATCCGACGTCGAGAATGCTCTAGCAGGCTGGTTTCACACTGGTTAACTGTACCAGATACCGGAGGGCAGTTCATGTGACCTCAGCATAACTCACCTCTAATTTTGGTTAATCCTTCGCGGGATAGTCTAAAGTCAATTTAGAAAAATCTGTGACGAGGTCATCGGGAGAGAACATGCCTCGACGTGGTTCGCTCAGCTTGAAATCGATGTCCAGATGAATATCATCACATCCTCTATACACGTACCCCGTTTTTAGCGGAAAGCTTAACGAGGCTCTGGCGAAATACTTCTCGATTTCTGCACGGGTTGCACCGATCTTCACGTGCTGGTAGTCGCGGAGCGCCTCTTCGACGGTAGCGCATGATGAAGATTGCCGCATCAGATGCCCCCGAGGAAATGCAAGTGATGCGGCAGATAGTGCGATCGAAACAATTACAGCAATGAACGCCAGCCTCATCTTTCGCCTCCTCCTAAGCCAACTCCGGATCACACTCACTGGTTTGGCAAGCGCACGGTATTTGTGTAGCCCGATTTGCCAATTTGATATTTCCATAAGCCGTCCATATCCTTAAATACTGTCCGCGTAATTGTTATATCCGGTACAAATTGTTGCTGAGATCCACCATGATAATAGGGGCATGTCCACCAAAGCCGCTGCGTGGCTTGGAAATTAGCCGTTGAGTAGGGCTCCTGATACGAACCAGGCGGATAGTTTTGGTCGTTAGAAACGGCGTTATTTCCTGATGCACTTCTAACCGTCGGGTTAATCGTGGATTGAGTCATTGGAAGCGGCCACACATAAGGAGTCGCCGGGTAGTTCGGATAGAAAACAGATTCACCAACGGTACACTGCGCGAGATCACTTTGATTACCGGTGCTTGACGACCACGTGTACGTGAAAAACAGTGACCCATCGGGCAAATTGCTTTCCGCTTGGATACCGAAATTCACTGGTATCGCGTTAACGATGTTGAATGAAGTTGAGCCGATGGTTTCGGTGCCGCCGCCATCAGGATTCGTTATGGTTGCCGTAAGCGTGGCTGTTCCCGCTGTCAAACCCTTCACAACAATGCTCGTGGTTGTCGTGAACGTACCCGTGGGGCTGACGATGACGGCGCCACCGGAAATCGAGAGCGAAATCGCCGTCGTGTTATTCGAGGGCCTGACGGTCGCAGTCGTGGTGGCCGTCTGCCCTACGGCGACACCTGAAATATTCGAAAACGAAACGCTCGGCGTCACGTTGTCGTTCCCGCCCGGATACACATTCTCTATCGGGCAGACGGTGTGACCAAACATTTGCTCTTGCGCGTAGGCCGACGTGGTTGTTGAGCCGATAGCCACTCCTGTGTGGGTTCCCCAAGTGTCCACGGTAGCCACCGCCTGGTTTGCCGTGCTCCAGGTATTGTCGAAGTCGCTGGTGATGTCTATCCATGACCCCGAGCACGTGTCCAGCGCTTGCACGTCTTGCGGAACCGCACTGTTCAACGGTATACCCAGCGGGTCAAAGTAGAACTTCGTCTCCTTAATCCCGCAGCACCCCATGCACCCGTACGTTACATTCCCGTACTTCTTGTCATATACAATCTTCCCTTCGTACAGGTCGCCTCCGCCCGCATGCCTCGGCAACTCTTGAAGCTCGTAAGAGCCCATTGCCAGCGCGGCGGGGAGGGTGTTCCCGTTCTTGTCCGGGACCTGCTCGCGTATCAACTGGCCTACGTCA
This sequence comes from Candidatus Sulfotelmatobacter sp., assembly GCA_035279505.1. Taxonomy (GTDB): domain Bacteria; phylum Acidobacteriota; class Terriglobia; order Terriglobales; family Acidobacteriaceae; genus Sulfotelmatobacter. Next base: position 1,826 of record DATEHP010000427.1, read on the forward strand.
ATCCACATCTGCTGATCGGGAGCAACTGATCCCAGATCAAATCCTGGAGCTAGGAGGATGAACCAAGGCGCGTTTGGATTTCTTGCCTGAGTGCAGGATCTGCGGTTTCCTTCTGAATTCGCCGAAGGGCATAGCGAATCAAGGCAGCCGTATCGCCGTTTTCCCCTCTAAGGAAGGAAATCAATGCACGGGCGGCAGTGCCGTCTCCGATTCTTTCAAGCCCGTCGATTACAATCGGCTGGATAAGTTTTCTGGTCACGAATGCTTTCTGAAGGTAGGGCACAGCGATCGGATCGGTAACATAGCTCAATTCTAAGGCAGCATCCGAGTAATCCTCATAGGAATCCGATTCCTCGATTTGCTCGCTTAGCTTTTCGCATACGCTTTCTAGTTTTGCGATGTTTCTCGGCCCAATTTCTATCCTACCTACGGATCTCGTATTAACTGCCGCAACTAAACCGTTCTCGAACAAAATTGGCTGCGTCAGACGCGCTTCAAGCCCATACGACCCTGGTTTCTTAAATTGATACCACTCATTCAGGATCAACTTTTCTGAGAAGTCTTGGCCAGGCCGGACAGAAAGGGTACCCGGTCGCGACATGCCGTCAATGCCATATTGCGGCAAGCGAATTCTTGTTCCATCGGGTTGTACAAGCTCAAAGACAAACCCGCCCTTTCGATTCTGTCCCAAGTCCAACTTAATTGGCCGAGAGCTTTCGTTCTTGACGGTGAACGTCACGATCACCGGCGCGTTGAGACTTAACTGCCGTTGGGGGAGAATATAAGAAATCTTTACATCTGCCGCAATTTGTCGGCTAGCGGCAGCATCGCAGAAAAGCGCAAAGCAGAACAGAAGTGTTGTCAGTCCGCCGGTGAATTGCAATTTCGTCATACAGGCCTCCTGCTAAGGAAGAGGATTGATCGTCGCTGATGACCCGGACTTTGTTACGACGAACTTCCAACTACCATTTGTGTTTTGACTCACTGTCCTGACGATCGAAAGGGGTCCTTCTAGGTTCACGAAATTCCCATTGTTATAGTTCGAACACTGAAACCGATAATATTGGGTCGCCGTGAATGATGAGAAGGAGTACGGCTTAACGAACGTCGAACTCGGATAAAGCTCATGGTCATCATGGGCGGAGCCCCCTGCTGCAGGTATATTATTCACAACGGTAGGGTTAGAAGAGGCATCCGGAGGAAATGGAGGCGATGGCCATGGCCATGGATTTTGCGTTCCGGGGTGCGTGACAATTTCACCTACCGTGCATGCTGATAAATCTGCAAGGTTTCCCGTACTTGAATCCCAAGCATATGTGAAATGCAAATCTCCATTTCCCGCATCAGTCACGCTGGTCTGGCGGAAATTGACTGGCACGGGTAGTGTGACTGAGAACGACGTAGAACCGATAGTTTCGGTGCCGCCGCCGTCGGGATTCGTTATCGTGGCTGTTAGCGTGGCCGTGCCTGCCGTAAGGCCTTTCACGACAACGTTCGTGCTTGTAGTGAATGTCCCGGTTGGACTGACAATCGAAGCGCCGCCCGAAATCGAAAGCGAAATCGCCGTCGTGTTATTCGAGGGCCTGACGGTCGCGGTCGTAGTGGCCGTCTGCCCTACGGCGACACCCGAAATATTCGAAAACGAAACGCTCGGCGTGACGTTGTCGTTCCCGCCCGGATACACATCCTCTATCGGGCAGATAGTGTGACCAAACATTTGCTCTTGCGCGTAGGCCGACGTGGTTGTTGAGCCGATGGCCACCCCTGTGTGGGTTCCCCAAGTGTCCACGGTAGCCACCGCCTGGTTTGCCGTGCTCCAGGTATTGTCGAAGTCGCTGGTTCTTGGGCCTACCCGCCAATCATTCCGCAAAAGTGATGCTATAACCGTTATTCGCGGAGCAATGCCATTCGCGATACATCCAGACGCCGCTTCCCTTAGCGCGAACGAGTGCATTCAACGCATCCATAAAAGTGGCGTTTTCAAGATGCACGGCCAGCGGCAATGTGGAATTCGGTATTGGCGAACCATGTTTTCGAGCTACACCGAGACCCAGTTGCATATGGAAAGGGTTGTTGAGTCCGAGCTTCACCTCGGCTTGTTCAACTTCTGGCGATTGAGCTAGAAGGCTGGCCGCCTCACTCAGCGTTGTCGCATTCTTGGAGTCGAATTGGCTGATGCGTGTGCCTAATAAAGCGGGTGAATTTTTAACCGGCAGGAGATTTACTACGCCACCATCCACAGTCCAGCGATCGAGCGGATTGCGCTTTACAATTGCGTCAAGCACGTCGTGTAACTTCGCGTTCTCGAAGGCCACGCTGTACACCAGCGTCGGCTTTTCTGCGCAACCAGTGACATCCACGATCCCTCCTGGAGTCTTTGCTCGAATCAGTGCGTAACTGAACACAAGAGGCGTAGTTGTCTTGTCAAAATGTAGGTTGCCAAGGTTACGGTTCATAAAATTCTGACTATCCGAGGTTTCGGACGGTAGTTGGTTGCGTGTGCTTGCGAAGACTGTCAGAGCGAACACGCCCAGAACTATAGCCAAGAAGTTTGAAATTGGCTTCATTATAGCTCCTTCCCTCATTGAATCACGCTTAGGGCGTGGTGATCGTGCTATTAACCTCGTACGTGCCGTTATAGCGCCCCCGCTGAATGCTGATTGTTGTTGTGAGCGGATAAGACTGCCCATTTACCGTAACTGTGAACGTTTGCGTGAAGGAATTGTGGTCGTCCGAAGCCAGACACATTGGACGAGATGGAGATGTAGTAAAGCCAACGTATTGAAGGTCACTGTCAAAGAAATCGTTTGGGTTGGTATTCGATGAGGTCCTGGGTGCCGGCAGTGTGTCGCCAGGAATCGTCGAGCTGAAGCTAGAGAAACTTTCTGTGATGGTGTATGGAGTTAAGAATTCGGATCCATTTTGGTCAAGTACCTCAAATGTGTAGTTCCGATACACACCACACTGATTCGGTATTACGTTACCGGAGCAATCCACAACGTTTCCATCGTTAACGATCGTTAGCGGCCCGATCCCGCCGGCCGGACCACACGGGCTACTTTCTCGCACGAGCTTGGAGGGTACAGGCTGGTAGACATTGAACGAAATCTGGCCAACCTGCTGGGAGCCTCCCTCCCCCGCTGCGACGGTCGCCGTCAGAGTCGCCTGCCCCGCGCTCAGGCCCCTCACGACGACGCTCGTTGTCGTAGTGAAGGTCCCTGTGGGGCTGACGATGGCGGCACCGCCCGAAATCGAGAGCGAAATGGGTGTTGTGTTACTGGAGGGGCTGACGGTGGCGGTCGTTGTGGCCGTCTGCCCTACGGCGACACCCGAAATATTCGAAAACGAAACGCTCGGCGTGACGTTGTCGTTCCCGCCCGGATACACATCCTCTATCGGGCAGATGGTGTGACCAAACATTTGCTCTTGCGCGTAGGCCGACGTGCTTGTTGAGCCGATGGCCACTCCTGTGTGGGTTCCCCAAGTGTCCACGGTAGCCACCGCCTGGTTTGCGATCTCCTGCCGCGCGAAGCCGCAAAGACCTCATGTCAGCCCTAGCGGGACATAAACCGTAGTGTCTGGCGACGAATCGCGGAATTATAAATAGATGGCTAGATACTCGCCATGGCCTCCGTAATGTACGACTGTCCAGCGTCTTTGGCCAAGCTTCTTCGCGAGGCTGTCCAAAATATGGCTGACCGTGGCGCTACTGAGCGTCAGCGACACTCGCTGCGTGTGCGTTTCGCTACCCACTTCTAGCTCCCTAAAATGCGTGCCATGCCGTTTGAGCCACTTCGCAACCTCAGGCAGCTCGCTGATTGCGACGATTGCGTCGCCAATCGACGCGTTGTGAATCGAAAAATTTTTAACCAGTATATCTGAAACGCGTCCTCCGTTGCGCGCCCGCGGGTAGACGTAATAAATCCCGTCCTTAAGTCTCCAATCATAAATAGGTCTCTGGGCTGTGATCCTGTCCAAAGCTGCGGAAATTTTCAAATTGCGTAAATTCAGCGTGATAGGTTTTTCATTCACGCCTTTGTCAGCTATTTCGCATCCGATTGTTGCCTTATAGTTCCACGCGACGCTATCTAAGGCGGCACTCAGATCGCTAAAGGTCGGGCTAGCTTCTGTGGAACCCGTGCATAGGCGAGCTGAAAAAAATAGCACCGCGTACGATATACGAAAATTCTGAACGTAGCGCATTGGTAGTATCCTCATGGGCACGCACCGCTCTTCGTAATATCGGTTATAGTGACGTCGCTGGACTCGAAGTCCAAGCAGTTCTTACGGATATTGCTATACACTTTACCATTGCGGTCGAGAAGGCTCTAGCAGGCTGGTTTCACACTGGTTAACTCTGCCAAGGTGGAATGGGCTCTGGCTGCTAAGGCTGGGGCCTTTGGAGTCCGTGATAGCCTTGCTTCTTGTATTCCTCTTCTGTCCCCACGAAAAAATGAAACTCGCTGATCACGCCGTGCTCCGAGCCATACGAACCGCCCCAAACCAATCCGTGCCCACTGCGATATCTTGTAAGTACGTCCTTAATAGCCCGTGCACTCGTGTAATAGAAGAAGCGCTTTTCGCTGCCTTTTTCAGGGACTCTCGATGACGTAAAGAGAGTTCCGCTCGACGGAAATTTGAATACTCTCACGCCCTTTTCGACTGGTGTGGCCGGTGCATTTTTGACGTCGCATTCCAGTTGAATCCAACCTACATAGCCGTTGGGGATCAAAAACTCGGAAATGGCAACCTCAGGATTGCGAGAAGGCCGCAGGGAGATATCCAGGTGCATCTCTTCGCCCGATTGCAATCGGAACGGCTTTGGACGATCCCATGTTTTGTATCCTGGTGCAGAGACCCTTATCAGCACATCCTTCCTCGGTGGCAAGAGAACTCGATAACTCGACGGCTGCGATGTGGAAAGCCAATCGCCTGGAGATGCAGCCCGGATCAGTTTAAACCCCGCATTTACCGGAGCGCCCGTGTCGGCGTCTTTTACGGAGCCGGTAAGTATTCCGGCCTTCGAGCCGAGCCGGATATGAACCGTGGCCGTAGGCGCAGCGGGAGTTATCGTTACCTTTGGGCCCGAGCCGTCGCCGTAGAATGACGAGTACTCGGTGTTTGGATAACCCGATGCCAGCTTCATCGCAAACACACTGTACTGTCCCCATTGCAACCGATCTATTGAGAAGTACCCTCGGACATCCGTCTCGGTGTAGGGAGCCTGATACAACAAGACGCGCCCGACCAGTCTGGCACCGACCCTCACGCCCGCGATGGGGGTTCCCCGCTCGTTGACAACCGTACCAGATATGGACCCTGTACCTCGCTGAGCGTAGGTTGCAGAAGAGCATACTGCAAGAAGACTCGTAGCGAGCAGGAGCGATTCTTTTAGCATCCCTTTCACGGATTAATCCTAAAGCCTATCGTGAACTGATTCGGGGGATTTACAACGCCATTGATGCTAACGGCGTTGGTGTGAGCATAGCCGACCAGATGGCCTACGTTGGTCGAAGGGCAAACTATCCACTCATCGGTAATGTTCTCTCATCGCTGGCTCGGTTATTTCGCATCTGGATTTCGCTCTCCCACCCTTTTTCCGTGGTCCAGTAGGGCAGGAATTGCTCGTGAGGCGTATCTGGCGGGGAAGGCAGCGGTGGCAAGGAAACCCTATGCACCATCGTTTGTCCGCTGCCGCTGAGCGAGGATTGCGCAGCGATCCCAAGGAAGCAGGTGCCTACAGTCAAGAGAAGAACTGAACATGCACGGGATACCCAAGGGCCCTGAGGGAAAGCTTCCATGTTGCTCCTCCCAGGCGTCAATTTACGAAGGCGTCATGTACGCGCGTGATTATCAGAATGATGGACCGAGCGCAATACCCTATTTACTGTATAAAGACGATCCTAAAATTAAGTATTCGATAAAGGTGCTTTGGGCCTAGTAGGCCTTGGCGAAGATGGCCTGTTCGGGGGCAGACTGGCCGCAATAGATGCACTTACCGGGCCCGGCGGATTGTTCGAGGGGAATGCACCGCATGGTGGCTTTCGTCTCTTCTTTGATCTTTGCTTCGCAATCCGCGCTGCCGCACCAG
>DATEHP010000428.1:0-16053 GCA_035279505.1 Candidatus Sulfotelmatobacter sp.
CAAAAACATCGACGCCCTGTTTTATCTCTCCCTGGTCGCCAAGGAATTGTCGAAGGAGGAGAATCAGAGGCTTTTTTCCCTTGCCCCGGACTCCGAACGGGCACATCAGATCTTAGGGGAAACTGCCCTCGCGGCCGGGAACCAGAGCGAAGCTGAGGAAGAATTCCAAAAGGTCATCAAAATCAATCCAAACTCCGTGACTGGATTGATGCAACTAGCCGAACTCAGGCGCGCGCAGTTCAAATTTGATGAAGCGATCAATTACTACCTACGGGCTGAACGCCTTGACCCGATGGACTACGAGACCATCTACGGCCTGGGTTCCTGCTACGCCTCCAAACTTGAGTTTTCCGCAGCCATCGAATGGTTTCGCAAGGCTGTCGCATTAGCGCCGAATTCCGCGTCCGGGCGGCTTGCTCTCGCCAATGCCCTCTTCCAGGACAGCCAGTTTGAGGCGGCTATACCGCAGTTGAAATCCTCGTTGCAGGTCGATCCCACCATGTCTCAAGCTTATTCTCTGCTAAGCCGCGCGTACTCGAAACTCGGGCGCACCGAAGAAGCACAGGCTACGCTTCAGAAACTCAAGGAACTCAACCGAACGGTGATGCACGGTGAGTCCAAGTCGAATGGCGATCCTGCCGCAAAACACCGATAATTCTTTCAGTCACGGTGCGTTGTTGTTTCTTGCCTGACAAGCCTGTGGGGTAGTGGACCGCTCTTATCTACAGTCACGGAAGCCGAACGTTACAACACTGGAAGCATGAAGCGAAGGATCCTACTGCTAGTCGTTCTGTGTTCACCTGGGTTGGCTCAGGCACCCCAGTTCAAGGATGTGTCGCATGACATTGGCGTTACCGCTCGCCATATCTCAACGCCCGACAAGCAATACATTGTCGAGACCATGAGCGGAGGCGTCGGCCTCATCGATTGCGACAACGACGGCAAACTAGACATTATCTTGGTGAATGGATCGACCATTGAACATTTTCGGCAGGGCGGCGACCCTATGATCACCCTCTATCACCAGGACAATAGATTCAAGTTCAGTGACATCACCCAAGCCGCCGGGCTCACTCGGAAAGGCTGGGGCATGGGTGTCGCCGTCGCGGACTACGACGACGACGGCCTCCCCGATATCTACGTCACTGGCTTCGGCGGCAACGTTCTCTACCACAATCTCGGCAACTGCAAGTTTGAGGATGTTACGGAGAATGCCGGGGTCCGTGTAGGCGGATTCAGCACGGGTGCGGCCTGGGGAGACTATGACCGTGACGGTTATGTGGACCTCTTCGTTTCGCGTTACGTCCACCTCGACACGGACCATTTGCCGGTCTTCGGCAGCGACCCAAAAACCTGTCGCTTCAAAGGGATTCGCGTCCTGTGTGGCCCGTGGGGACTCCCTGGCGAAAGCGACCTGCTATTCCGCAATCGCGGCGACGGGACGTTTGAAGAAGTCTCCAAAAAAGCGCACGTAGACAATCCCGATCACTACTATGGGCTCGGTGTGGAATGGGGGGACTACGACGACGACGGCTGGCCTGACCTCTATGTCGCGAACGACTCCGGCCCGAGTTATCTCTACCACAACAAGCATGACGGCACATTTGAAGAAGTTGGCATGCTTGCCGGGATTGCAGTCAGCGGCAACGGACTGCAACAAGGCTCGATGGGCGTCGATTGGGGCGATTATCTGCGCGATGGCCACATGTCGATGTTCGTCACCAACTTCACTGAGCAAGGATCGACTCTTTACCGCAATCTCGGCAAAGGCGAGTTCAGCGATGTGAGCTGGCCAGCCAAACTTGCCCAGCCAACCTACTTGAACGTCAGCTGGGGCACGGGCTTCGTTGATTTCTCAAATTCTGGATGGCTTGACATCTTCCTCGCCAACGGGCATGTGTATCCGCAAATGGACCAGGTGGTCGGTGCCGCGCCCTACGTCCAGGGGATGCAATTGTTCCGCAGCCAAGGCCACGAGACATTCGAAGATCTGTCGAAGGTGTTTGCTGGAATCCCTGACGCGTCACGACGCGGCGCAGCGTTCGGCGATCTGAACAACGACGGGAATGTGGATATCGTTGTACTGAACATCGATGGGCCACCGCTCGTCCTCCTGAACGAAGGCGGAAACCACAATCACCGCGTGCTGCTCAAACTCACAGGGACGAAGAGCAACAAGCTGGCCATCGGTGCAAAAGTTAAGGTTACTGCGGGCACCCTCACGCAGACGGCCGAAATCCGAGCAGGAGGAAGTTATCTTTCCAGCAACGACCCGCGTCTCCATTTTGGACTCGGTAGAGAGCCGAGGATCGGCGAAATTTCGATCTGGTGGCCGAGCGGCTACCGGGAGACGCTTAAAGACATACCTCCGGATTTCATCTACACGATAGTTGAGGGCCAAGGGATCAAGGAAAGAGTCCCATTAGCTCCTGCGGATTAGGTCTCTCAGGAATTTCCGCGCGCCAGGTATGGACGTTCCATGCCCAGCCCGCATGTCTGACCGTTATCCCAGAGGTTGTCTCCTCCTGCATTCACCCGACACTATGCTAACTACCGTTTACCGCACCTATCGGGGTGTATCATGGCACGCAAGTTAACCTAAATCCGTCAAGCGTTGCCAAGGGTCCGGGGATTCAATATGCCCATGATCCAGCTAAATTCATCTGATTGGTCTATTCGACGTGGAGCCTCGGTCCGAGGATCGGGTGCGACAGCAGACACCGCCGCCGCAGATTTTCCCGCGGAGTTCCTTACAGAAGAATCGGTCGTTGCCGAACAGTTCGTTGCCGAGCCCAAGGCGGCGACGCGCGGGCAAACCGTAGCGCCCGCCGCACTTGATTTTTCGTACGACCTCGCAGACGGGGAGGCAGCGATTCTGTCGATCCGCCATCCCTCGGGTGCATTGACGTTTCATACGCCGGTCCAGTACACGGGCCGCGGTCGTGGACAGAGCAATCAGGCGCGGTTTGTCGTCACTGTCCGGTCGACAGACGTCGCCACGGGCAAAAGAGGAATCGTCAGTAAGGTCGTCAAGGCCATCCTTATTAAGGTCGGCAAGGTTGTAGCTGACAAGGCCGTGAGTTTCGTTCTGCCCAAGCTGGTAGCCGCGTTCGAAAAGAACTCCTGGAACAAGCGGGGGCTCAAAGAAGGGTGGCTCAAGGTAACAAAAGAGACACTGGCGGGTGCTGCCCTGGTGTCCGGAAGACCGACTTCGCCAGAGCGATCGCTGCTGTTCATCCACGGAACATTTTCCAATGCGGCGTCCGCTTATGGTGCCCTGGCACGATCCAGTTTCTTCGATCGTGTGAAGGACCTATATGACGACCGGATGTTTGCGTTCGATCACTTCAGTCTCAGCCGCACTCCGGAAGAGAACGCGCGGATGCTGCTCGAAAGCTTGCCGGACCAAACCACCACGTTTGATGTGATCACGCACTCTCGCGGAGGGCTGGTTCTGCGCAACCTGGTTGAGCGTTCTGATGCGCTCGGACCAATCGCACAGCGCTTCAACCTGGGGCGGGCCGTACTGGTCGCGTCGCCGAACGAAGGGACGCCGCTGGCGACCCCGCAGCGGTGGGGAGACACGGTCGGGTGGATCGCAAACCTTCTCGAACTGTTTCCGGACAACCCGTTTACAACGGGGGCAGAGTTCGTGGCCAATGGGCTGGTGTGGCTCGCACGGCATGCGTCGGGCGATATCCCGGGGCTGCACTCGATGGATGGAAACGGCGATATGATCGCGGCGCTCCAGGCACCGCCCGGTCCGCCGATGAATGCGTACTCCGCGTTGGTCTCGAACTACAATCCGAGCGGCGCTGTGCTGCTGCGGATGCTGGACACCGGGATTGATCAATTTTTTGGATCCGCGAACGATCTGGTTGTGCCCTCCGAGGGCGGGTGGCGCGTTGATCAACCCGGCACGATGTTCATTCCATCTGCCCGCATCGGATGCTTCGGTCCCGGGGGAAATCTGGCGCCCGATTCGATCACTCACGTCAACTTTTTTTCCCAACCCGAGACCGTGGACTTTCTCGTCCGGGCGCTTTCTGGCGAACAACAACAACTGAGGCGCGTGGACCCGGTGACAATCCTGCCCGATCGCCGCCTCATTCGTGGCGCGGTGGCTGCCGTATCGGGTCAGGCCGCGACTGCTGCAGGAGCGAAACAAGGCGCGGCGAAGGGTGGCCCAGCGTCCGTTGAGATGCCCCGGCCCTCTACTCAGGCCCCGCTGGAGATTACTGTCGTCAATGGCGATCTCACCTTCGAGGAAGAACCGCTCGTCATCGGGCACTATCGCGCGACCCGGTTGACCGGGACCGAGCGCGTGATGGACAAGTTAATTGGCGGCGCGATGAAGCAATCCCTCGATCTGGGAGTGTATCCGCTGGCTCCCGGCACACACCAGATTTTCATGAACACACGATTGAATCCCGAGAGCCCCAAGCGAATGCCGCGTCCAAAGGCAGTGATCGTCGTCGGGCTGGGCGAGGAAGGAAAGCTGAAAGCCGCCGATCTGGTGCACACGGTGCGGCAAGCCGTGATTGCATGGTCTCAGCGCACAACCGAATTGGGTAGGAAGGCGCCCGCATTTTTCCACTTGGTCGCAACGCTTCTCGGGAGTGGGGGTACCGGGATAACGGCCGGTCAAGCTGCCCAACGGATCGCCCAGGGAGTTTACGAGGCGAACGATTTGCTGAATTGCGAAAACAGAAGCGATGGCGGAAAGTGGCCGCGGGTGAGTCACCTCCACCTCGTGGAACTCTATCTGGATCGCGCCACGGAAGCATGGCGTGCGCTGAATTTACTGGCGGCTGCGACGACCGACCGCTACAAGATTTTCAAGGAAGTGAAGACAGGAACGGGACCTCTTTCCCGCCCGCCGGACTCCGGGTACCGCGGCACTGACTATGATTTCATCAGCGCAGAGTTGGTCACGGGAAACGACGGCCAGACATCGATCCATTACACGCTGGACACGAAGCGTGCACGCAGTGAAGTGCGAGCGCAGAAGACCCAGGGACAGCTATTGCGGGATCTTGTAGCCACTGCGTCGGACGCGCAGAACACCGATCGCCAGATCGGCCGCACATTGTTCAAGCTGCTGGTTCCGGTGGAGATGGAAGGCTTTCTCGAAGGTTCCGGCGAAATGCAGCTCGAACTCGAACCGGAAATCGCCGGTATTCCCTGGGAACTGCTCGATACCGACCAGTGCGATGGAGATCCCGACCGAAGGCCCTGGGCCATCCAGGCAAAGCTATTGCGAAAGCTGCGAATCGAAGACTTTCGCGAACGAGTGATCGACACCGACACGGATGCGAGCATCCTGGTGATCGGGGAACCCCAATGCCCGGAGAAGTATCCGCGACTCCTAGGAGCGCGGGAGGAAGCGGCCGCTGTCCGGCAGTGTCTGACCGGTCCAGGGGCGCTGGACCCCACCCGGGTCCGAGGTCTTTTCAGCGACGATCCGGCGCAGGTCGGACCGGATGCCCGTGCGGTGATCAACGCTTTGCTGGAACGCGAGTGGCGGATCGTCCACCTCGCTGGGCACGGCGAGTTGCCCACCAAAGATGGTATTCCCGGTGGCGTCGTGCTCTCCAATGGATCTTTTCTCGGCGCCAGCGAGATCGAAACCATGCGCGCCGTACCGGAGTTAGTGTTCGTGAACTGCTGCCACCTCGCAGCTCGCAGCGAAGGTCAGTTGTTTGGAGGGAACAACCCGCAAACTTACAATCGCGCGCTCTTTGCTTCCGGAGTCGCCGAACAATTGATCAAGATCGGCGTGAGGTGTGTGATCGCTGCCGGCTGGGCAGTCGATGACATGGCGGCGCGCAACTTCGCAACCAAGTTTTATGGCGCCCTGCTGCGGGGGAATCGGTTCATTGATGCCGTGGCCGAAGCCCGCGAAGCGGTCTACAGCACCGAAGACAATACCTGGGCGGCATATCAGTGCTATGGAGATCCGGATTGGGTGTTCCGCACCGGGGGGGGGGAAGCTGATGCACCGGCGGTCAAATCGGTGGACGAGTTTGGCGGAGTGGCGTCGGCGGCGGGCTTGACTCTGGCTTTGGAGACGATCGTGGTTCAGACGACGTTCCAGGGTTTCGCGCCGAAGGGCCAACTGGAGAAAGTTCGCACGCTAGAGAAAAAATTCGCTGCGAACTGGAGCGACATCGGCTCTGTGGCCGAGCTTTTCGGACGAGCCTACGCGGCGGCGCGCGACGCCGAGAACGCAATTCGATGGTACCAGCAGGCGGTGGCCGCCAGTGATGGCACCGCCTCGATGAGGGCAGCCGAACAACTTGCGAATGTGCGCGCCCGACTTGCCTGGGAGACTGTCGCGAAAGCGCAAAAGCAGCGCGACGATATGGCCGCGCGTTTGAAAGCGGCGAGTAGCGGAACTCCCGCGAAGAAAGGCCGGGCAGTCGCGAAACGCTCTCTGGCAACGGCACAAGCAGCACTTCAAGCTTCCGTGAAAGCAGCGCGCCAGTCAGTGAAGGATGTGTTGACTCTGCTCGACAAATTGGTGGCGATGCAGTCAACGATCGAGCGCGAGAGCATCTATGGTTCCGCGTGCAAGCGCCTGGCTCTCATCGAAGCAGCAGCAAGCCGACCCACGGAGGAACGTGAGGCCATTGAAGCGATGAAGTTGCACTATCAACGAGCCGCGGAAATCGCGAGAGAGAGTCAGGCCGCTGATCTGTTCTACCCGGCGCTGAATTACCTTGCTGCCGACCTGGTTTTGAATGCGGGTCGGCCTGGATGGAAGGGACTGGAATCGTCCATGGTCGAGGCGACGGACGCCAGCCTTGACGCCAAGAACCTGGCCGATCCGGACTTCTGGAGCGTGGTCGGTCAAACCGAGTTGCAACTCTATAGAGCGCTCGCTGGCGGCAAGTTCGCGGGCGCAAGAGAGTCTCTCGAAAAGGAATATCAAGATCTATACCGGCGTGTCAGTGCCCCGTGGATGTGGGCTTCGGTGTACGATACGACACACTTTGTACTGCAAAAGTACTCGACGCGCGCGTCTGCTAAAGAGAAGAAAGTCGCCGCGACGCTCCTGGCGTCACTGGCGACGTTCGCTCAGCTACAGTGATGTCTGTCGCTCCATTCGCTATCAATCCCGACCGTTTACCGGGTCGGTACCGCGGGCGGCAGGTAGTAAGTACCATCCTGCCTTGACATTCTCTTCGATCGAGGGATAATGTCACCAGCTATTGGTGAATGAGAAGCGAGGGGTTTGACCCGGCCTCATGCCCGAGGGCGCTTCCAGTCGCCAGCTTCCCCGAAAATTGCAGGCTTGGATCGTTTCACTCGGAACGGCGTGATGCCGTTTGCGCCTGACCCATCCCAAGATCGGTGGGCGAGAATTGGAGCGACTATCTCCTGGCGACTGCAGCTACACAGATGTTACGCATCTACATATCTTCGACCTATAAAGACCTAATAGACGAGCGGTCAGCCGTCAAAGAGGCCATTCTTGGGCTGGGCCATTTTCCGGTCGGGATGGAGGAGTACGGAGCGGCTGACGAACGCCCCTTGGATAAGTGTCTGGCGGACGTGCGTTCCTGTAAGGCGTATGTCGGGATCATAGCGTGGCGCCACGGATTCTGCCCCAATAACGGGGACAAAAGCATTACACGTCTGGAGTATGAAGCGGCGGAAGCGAACGCCATTCCTCGATACATCTTTATCCTGAACGAGGAGGCTGCATGGCCCCGCAAATTTATCCCCGACGAAGACCAGCCTCGAATCAAAGCATTTCGGCAGATGCTCGAAAATGACCGCCTGGCAGGGCATTTCAGCGACAAGAACGAGTTGGCCCGGCTGGTCACAATGAGTCTCTCGAGCGCTGGTATCAGGAACGGGAACCGCCCTGAGATCCCGTCGCTGCTGCCGTATCTTTGCGATCGCAGCGATCAGGAACTCGCTCTCGACAATTTGCTGAAGGAGTCGCAGAACAAACCGGGGAGGCCGGTCGTCTGCCTCATCCACGGACATGAAACGGAGGCTCACGATAAATTCCTGGAGCGACTGCAAAAGGTGATGTTGCCGAAGCTGTTGCCCCCTCAGCCTGAGCGCGTGGCGGTGCAAGATTACTTGTTGGCGTGGCCGGAAAATGTGCAGGACGAGACAGGCATGCACAGCAGGTTCCTGCGGAGCCTTTCTGACACCGTACTCGGCAATTTTGCAGGAACTCGTGAAAGCGTGAACGGCCGGCTTGCGCAGGCGCTCGGCCCAGTCGTCATTCATGCTCACACCATTACTGAAAACTGGGACCTGCAGGGACTCGAAGCTCTGCCGATGTTTCTGCGCTTCTGGGAACAGTGGTCCGAATTAGCCATAGGACAGCAGTTGTTTGCCCTATTGTTTATTAAGTATCAGGAGACCCGGAATTTTAGTTTTTGGAAACGCCGAAAGTACTCCCAGCTCAACCAGACGTTGAGGGAATGCTTTGACCACTACGACTTTTCCGCATTTCTGCGACTCTCCGCCTCGGTGCTTCCCGAGCTGGATGGCGCAAGCCAACTAGACGCCGAAACCTGGGCTCAAGGCGAGGCCAGCCGCTTCTGTGACAGGAGCACTCTGGTCGAGGCCATCGGCCACTACTACGCGGAATGGGAAGCCCGCGAAAAGACCGGCCGGCGGCCGGTGCGCATTCCCACCGATCAACTGGCACCCAAACTCAAGGAAATCATGTCACGGACCCAATTAGTTCGGGAGATCTAAGATGACTCGTATCATGTATCAAGGCAACGGCCGGCGTCAGGCGTCTAGTCCTGAGCTCGACACGGTCACGCACGATCGTTATAAAAACCCTTCCAATTACCTTGCGGAGCCGAACCTTGCCCACGCCGTCAATGTTGCGTTGTTGCTTGACCGGCCGTTATTGCTCACCGGCGAACCCGGCACCGGCAAAAGCGAGTTGGCCAACAGCGTGGCGTGGGAACTGGGATTCGGCGATCCGCTAAAGTTCGAAACCAAGTCCACCAGCATGGCGCGTGATCTGTTTTACATCGTGGACACGGTGGGCCGCTTCAAATCCGAGCAAGGCCGGGACCCGCGTGCGTTTCTCAGTTATTGCGCCCTGGGGAAGGCGATCCTCTTTGCCAATGAACCCGAAGCCGTGAGGGACTATCTGACCCCGGGATTGAGACACCCGGGCCGGCGCCGCTCCCTGGTGCTGCTCGATGAAGTCGACAAGGCTCCGCGGGACTTCCCCAATGACATTCTGAATGAGATCGAGTACCTCCGCTTCACCATTGCCGAACTCGGCAACGCTACCATTTCCGCTACGCCAGAATACCGGCCCTTTGTAGTGATCACCAGCAACTCGGAGAAGGATCTACCGGACGCGTTTCTGCGGCGCTGCGTTTATCACAACTTGCGGTTCCCGGAGCGCAGCACTTTGAAGGATATTGTTGCCAGACGTTTGGGCGAATTCACGGGCGCGAAGAGCGCTCTGCTGGAGTCGGCCCTCGATTTGTTCTTCCTTCTGAGAAAGGGACAATTGCGAAAGAGTCCCGCCACCTCCGAATTACTAGACTGGTTGCAGGTGCTACGAGAAACCCAAAACGGCAGCGACACTCCCCTGAGCCAATCGTTGGCAGAGAGCACATTGAGCAGCCTGGTAAAGACCGCTGAAGACCAGGACAAGGCAATGAAGATTGTGGAAGTATGGTCTCGCAGCACATAACGACGCGGTATCCGGGAACAGACCCGGACACACTTTTTGACCTGCTCGATTATCTCCGCGAGCAGGGTTTTAAGATCACGACGGACACGTATGCCCTGGTGCAGGACCTGCTGCTGGTTCTGGTGGCACTGGGGGAGGACGTGAAAGACAAAGAGGTGCTGACAAGTTACCTTGCTCCAGTCCTTTGCACCAACCCACGCGAGCAGGCCAATTTTCCCCAGTATGTAGATCGCTGGTATTCGGGCAGCTTGGCGGAAAAGCAGCAATACGACCGGGAAATTCATAAGCAACTGCACCGTACGGTATCGTCCTGGCAGACGTGGTGGTGGGTTATCGCCGTGGGAGCGCTGCTGTCAGCCGCGATCCTCTGGATAAGTCTGGACAAGCCACGTCCTGCGAAACTCAAATCGAATCCTGAAAATGCAGCTGAAGCCGTGAAAAGTGCCGCAGGTGCGGCCGCTGCCGGCATCTCCGAAGCGCCTTCGCACGTACTGTTGCATTTCGCTCTGTTTGTTCCCATTACGCTGTTAGCCTACGTTGCCTGGTGGTATGTTCGCGGTCGATTGTTCTTGCAGAGGCGTGCCAGCTCCGAACCGCCAGACCTGATCACGGTTTCCCTCGGAAGCCAGCTTTCGCAGCAACTAGATCAGGCGTTCTTGCGCCGTACCGCCGGCGAGCTTCGACGGCGATATCTGACGCCATCGGAGGAACTCGCCATCGAGCAAACCATGGAGCGGACCATCCGCAACAACGGGGAGTTTTCGCCCGTGTACCGGTCCCGTTTGGTCGCTCCCGAATACCTCGTCCTCATTGACCGCAAGAGTTTCAAAGACCACAATGCACATCTGGTCGGAGAAGTGATTGAGCAGTTGCAGTCCATGCAGGTGCAGATCGAGAAATACTATTTCGACGGCGATCCGAGGAGTTTGTTCCCTACTCCTGCCCAGGGATCGCCGATTTCGTTGCGCGAACTGCTGGCGAGGAACCTGGACGCCCGCATTCTTATCTTCACCGACGGGGAGGGACTCTTTGATGCGGTTACCGGCGAAATGGAGAGCTGGTCCGAGATTCTATGGAAGCGTTCTCCAGTGGCTGTATTCACTGCGAGAGCGAAGGAGGCATGGGGATATCGCGAACAAGTCCTCAATGAGCGCGCGATCTGCTTGCCTGCCACCATCGATTCAGTGATAGCGTTTGCCAAATCATGCAATGGAATGCGTCTGCAAGAGCCGCACAGGGTTTCCAGCTACGCTCTGCTTCCTTCTGAGCTTTCAGAGCGGCCGGCACGCTGGCTGGAACGAGATTCCCCTGAACCTGTGCTCGTGACCCAAGTCCTGCACTCGGTGCATCGTTTTTTGGGCGATGAAGGATATTTCTGGCTTGCTGCCTGCGCCGCTTATCCTGCTTTGAACTTCAACCTGACCCTGTATCTGGGCAATGAACTGAAGGATGCGGCTGGGCAGCCGCTGTTCTCATTGCCGCGGGCGGCCTCCTTATTTCGTTTGCCCTGGATGCAGGAAGGGTACATGCCAGACTGGTTGCGGCTGCGCCTGCTGGAGGAATTGTCCCCCGAACAAACCCAGAGCATTCGGCAAGCGCTCAATCGCGTGTGGATCTCAGCCGCGGCCGGTTCGAGCAAGGCGATCGATCTGGAAATTGCGCGCAAGTATTCCCATTCGGTGATGATCTTTGGCAGACAGCTCTTTCGGCGTCTGCGGCGCAGTTCACCAGCAGAAAGCCCGTTGCGGGATTACGTGTTCGCATCCGTGATGTTTGGCCGTAGTCACACACCGTTGGCATTACAGATTCCGCGCTTCTGGCACAGCCTGCTGCGAAGCCGCAAAGAGCGAAAGCCCAAACCGGGCGAGACTGCGCGACCTCCCAAATTGTTGTGGAAATATCGGTGGTTAGCGATTGTGCCGTACGTGAGCCCAATAATCGGATTTTTCGCCTGGATAGCGGGCATTGACACTTCGTACAAAAAGATAGTTTCAGTTGTTTTTGTGTCCTTCGTGATTGGACCGATTGCTTTTCCATTGATGAAGTCGGTGAGACGAAGACACCAGGTTCTCTACCATGCCTATCAGGCGTTGTACCTGTGGCTGCTGCCGGTTTTGTACATTATTTTCGTCATCCTTTTTATCTTCGCGCTGTCAAAGATGGGGATGGCCAGTGACTCATATTTGTTCCTGGCGCTTGGAATCTACTCTATGATTCCGGTTTGCCTTCTTCTTGTCGGCTTGTGGCTCACCGCCGTTGTTTCAGCGCTGCGCGGGAACACCATCAGATTGCCGCTTTGGCTGGGTAGGCTAGCGCGGCGCTCAGCGGATCGGTGGGTGATTGTCCCGGCCGACACCCGCGTGCAACAGAAGGTCGCGGAGATCGAGCTTTCCGCTGCCGCTTAGCCAATCACGCGTATGAGAGAATCGACTCGACGCCACCGATGTAGTACCCATGAGAAATCTTTAACGGCCGCTTCCTAAAGGGGCTCGGGATCGATTTTCTGATCGAGATAAATCCAAAGCACACGCGAAAGAAATGTCAGCATGGGGGCGAAGGGCAGGAACAGCAAGACCGCCCAGATTGCAATCTTGTCCAAACGCCACCTCGTGAGGGCCCAGAGGGCGGCACCAAGAACAAAGATGAAAGCAAGGCCCAAGCCGTAGCTGACGTACATGGCTCCGAGAAAATATCCCGGCTCCCGATTGAAGTGGAGACCGCAGGCGGGACAGCGATCATGCATTTTCGGGAAGCCCCAATAAATGGAAGAACGAAAAATCTTCACAGATCGGCATCGAGGACACAGCTGGCGGACGATGCTGCGCAACGCGGATGGGCGGGAAGGGAACAAGAACACATGATAGTGGATAGACACTATGTTGCACCGACATTGGGCGACGAAGTCGGTCCTTATGAAACGGTGCGCGTAGTGGCAAATGCGGCAGGGGCGCGCGATGCGCCCCCGCAAGCCTGGAAAAGTGACAATTTCGTTTAGCCGATCCACACAACAGCAACCTTACGAAGTTGACACCGTGTCTTTTCGCCGACCTCAGGCAAGATCGTAGCGATCAAGGTTCATGACTTTATTCCACGCTGCCGCGAAGTCCTTCACAAACGTCTCCTTCGAGTCGTCACATGCATAGACTTCCGCGATTGCCCGCAGCTGGGAGTTCGAACCGAACACCAGATCGACGCGCGTGGCGGTCCACTTGATTTTTCCCGTTGCCCGATCGCGCCCCTCATACACGCCTTCGGATGTGGAGGAGGGCTCCCATTTCGTATTCATGTCGAGCAGGTTGACGAAGAAATCATTCGTCAGCGTCTCTGGGCGGTTGGTGAAGACGCCGTGTTTAGTCTGCCCGAAGTTCGCATTCAGCGCGCGCATGCCGCCGACGAGAACCGTCATCTCGGGAGCAGTCAGTGTCAGCAACTGCGCCCGATCCACCAGAAACTCATCCGCCGACAGGATCTGTCCGCTACGGAGATAGTTGCGGAACCCGTCCGCAACCGGCTCCATGACCGCGAATGAATGCACGTCGGTCTGCTCCTGCGAAGCATCGGTGCGCCCCGGCGAGAAGGCAATCTTCACCTCGTGCCCGGCTTTCTTGGCAGCCTCCTTCACGGCGGCGCAGCCGCCCAGAACAATCAGGTCAGCAAGCGAGACCTTCTTCCCTTTATTCCCGTTCGACTGCGAGCTGTTGAATTCCTTCTGGATCGATTCCAGCGTCCGCAGAACCTTCGCCAGTTCGGCCGGCTGGTTCACTTCCCAATCCTTTTGCGGTGCAAGGCGAATGCGTGCCCCGTTCGCTCCGCCGCGCTTATCGGAGCCGCGGAACGAAGCCGCGGATGCCCAGGCAGTAGTCACTAGTTGGGAGATCGACAGCCCGGATGCGAGGATCTTGGCTTTGAGCGCAGCAATGTCCTTCTCGCCGATCAATTTATGATCAACGGCGGGAACAGGGTCTTGCCAGACCAGGGGCTCCTTCGGAACAAGCGGGCCGAGGTACCGGGAGATCGGTCCCATGTCGCGGTGCGTCAGTTTGAACCATGCTCTTGCGAAGGCGTCCGCGAACTGATCGGGATGCTCGTAGAATCGCCGTGAAATCTTTTCGTAAGCAGGATCGAATCGCAATGCAAGGTCCGTGGTCAGCATAGATGGCGCGTGGCTCTTCGAACGATCGTGCGCATCCGGCACCGTACCTTTGCCTGCGCCATTCTTCGGTGTCCACTGATGCGCACCCGCCGGACTTTTCGTCAGCTCCCATTCGTAGCTGAACAGGTTGGTGAAGAAGTTGTTGCTCCACTTCGTGGGCGTGGTTGTCCAAGTGACCTCGAGGCCGCTGCCGATAGTGTCACCACCAAAGCCTTTGCCAAATTTATTCTTCCAGCCGAGGCCTTGATCCTGAATGTCAGCACCTTCGGGTTCGGCGCCTACATAGTCACCAGGGACGGCAGCACCGTGAGTTTTGCCGAACGTATGCCCACCGGCGATAAGGGCAACAGTCTCCTCGTCATTCATCGCCATGCGGGCGAAGGTTTCCCGGATATCGCGCGCGGCAGCGATAGGATCTGGCTTTCCATTCGGCCCTTCCGGATTCACATAGATCAGACCCATTTGTACGGCTGCGAGCGGATTCGCAAGATCACGGTCGCCGCTGTAGCGCTCGTCGGCCAACCACTTGCCTTCGGGTCCCCAGAAAATGTCCTCTTCAGGCTCCCAGACATCCGGGCGGCCGCCGCCAAAGCCAAACGTCTTGAAGCCCATCGACTCAAGGGCGACGTTGCCGGCGAGAATCATGAGGTCGGCCCAAGAGATTTTCCGGCCATACTTCTGTTTGATCGGCCATAGCAGGCGGCGCGCCTTGTCGAGGTTTACGTTGTCGGGCCAGCTATTAAGCGGCGCGAAGCGCTGCTGACCAGCCCCGGCCCCGCCGCGTCCGTCGCCGATGCGGTAGGTACCCGCGCTGTGCCACGCCATGCGGATGAAAAGTGGCCCATAGTGGCCGAAGTCTGCCGGCCACCATGCCTGCGAGTCGGTCATCAAGACACTCAGGTCCTTGATCACGGCATTCAGGTCGAGGGTCTTGAACTCTTCTGAATAATTGAACTCCTTACCCATTGGATCGGATAGAGGAGAATGCTGGTGCAGTACACGCAAGTCCACCTGATTCGGCCACCAGTCGGCATTCAGCTGGGTTTTGCGGGCGCCGTGCGCTACCGGGCATTTCGATTCGGTTTCGGAGGTTTGTTCCTTTTTTTCGGGTACCACGGTCCCCGATGAGGCAGCGAGTGTATTTTCCATGTTATGCCTTCCTTCAAATTTCCAATGAATACGTGAACAATTATTGTTTGGCGCTGCACTGGCGGCAGAGGCCAAAAACCTCGACTACCGGCTGCGTCAGATCAAATCCATGCGGGACGTGCGGCGATAAGCGTTTGAAATCGATGAAGTCACCTTCGATGTCTTGCACCGATTTGCAGCGAGAGCAAACCAGATGGTGATGCGGCTTGAGGTTACCGTCCACTAGCAAGGTCGCGGCGTGCGGCGAAACCTCTCGCAGCAATCCACACTCGATGAAAAGCCGCAGATTGTTGTACACCGTGGCGAGAGAAATGGATGGAATGCGACGCCGGACGGCAGCGTAGATGTCTTCCGGGGAATGGTGTCCGTGGGAAGCGATGACAGCCTCATAGACTACTTGACGCTGGTGCGTGACCGCCAAACCATGCTCCGCCGCCAGTTCACGAAACTGCTTATGGGTGAGACGCATGATTATTGAATAATAACTATTATAAAACGAGGGGCAGCAGTGTCAATCGAAAACTTTCCGGTGGCGTCGAACAGGGCGGCGGCTGCAATACCACGCTGTGGCTCGCCTACTTCATTTCTGGTAGACAATCGAGCCACCGGTGACCGTGCGGACAATCTCGATGTCTTTGATTTTCTCTTTGCTTACGGTGTGAGGGTCGTCTGCCAGCACTACGAAGTCCGCCAGCTTGCCAGGTGTGATCGATCCTTTGATCGCTTCCTCATGCGAGTTATAAGCCCCATTGATGGTGTTCACCTGGAGGGCTTCGTCCACGCTGATTCGCTGGTTGGCTCCCCAGGTTTCTCCGTTCCAACCGGTACGGGTCACCATGCCCTGAATGCCCATCAGGGCGGCGAAGGGGCCCGGGCTGAAGTCTGATCCGGCGGCCGCTCGAATTCCGGCGTCGAAGAAGGAGCGGTACGCCATGCTCCGCTTCATGCGTTCTTCCCCATAGAAATGAAACTTGTCGGTGTTGTAATAGGTGTACGTGGTAAACGGAGCGGGAACAACACCCAGCGCTTTCATCCGCCGCAGGAGATCATCGTTGAT
>DATEHP010000429.1:0-3143 GCA_035279505.1 Candidatus Sulfotelmatobacter sp.
GGCTCTCTGGGGCGTGCTGATGGGAGTCGGACAAATCCAGAATCCGTGGATGGAGATGTTCGGTAACGCCAGCCGCCTTTTCGGCCCGGTCCCGCAGATGCTGCTGGGCATTGCGATGGTCATGGTGTTGTTCGAAAACCAGCGCAATGCGGTGCAGGAGAATACGCTCGCGCTGTCAACCATAGGAGCCGACCCGCGCCGTCTGCTGTTTGCCGAGGATCTCGTACCGAACATGCAAGCCGCGCTGGAACGGCTGCGGACAGCCTTGCCCATCGACCGGGCCGCCATCGTGATCAGCGAACGCTGGCGTGGCCTGCTGCCTTCGGTACAACAAAATTTTCCATCCGGTTTTGTGGAAACGCTTGAGACCACAAGCGCCGGCGATTACATCTCGGAACTGGCCTTCCGCCACAGCGGCATCTACACCGTGCATGATGTGGCCGAAATGACCGAGTCGCTTCCCGTGGGGTCCCGCGAGGCCTTTACCGCACTCAAGGGCATCCTCGCCGAAGCCCGAGTCAAACATCTGACAGCCGTCAACCTGCAGACCCGCGAACACAATTTTGGCGTCATCCTTTTTCCTCACGCCGAACGTCGTGCTTTTGGTTCATCAGGTCCTCGCCTGATGGTCGGATTGGCTTTGCAGCTTGGCCTCACGCTCGAGAACTACGTCCTCAGTCATGATGCCTACCGGCGAACGAAAGAATACGAACTTCTCACCGAGATCGGAAAGGCCATCAGCTCCCGTCTCGATCAGGACGAAATCCTGCGCACCATCCAGATCGAGCTGGGACAAATCTTCGACACCAGCCACTTCTATATCGCCTTCCAGGAGTCGGAGGAGATCCGCTTTGAACTGGAAGTTCGTGACAATCGCGAGCTTCCTAAGCGGACTCGGGAATTGCGCAACGCCTTCACCGAATACGTGATCCGGTCCGGCGAACCTTTGCTGATTCGCTCCGACCTGGAAGCCACGCGCCAGCGTCTGGGAATCAGTCACGTCCCGAAGCGGCCGGCGAAATGCCTGATCGCCGCGCCGATTTTTCTCGGGAACAAAGCGTCGGGAATCATGGTCGCCATGAATCCCGACCGCGAATTCGTTTTCGAGCAGCGCGACCTCGACGTGCTGGTGACCGCCGCCGGGCAAGTCTCGGTCGCGGTGGAGAATGCGCGCCTGTTTGCGGACGAGCAGCGCCGTTCCCGCCAACTGGCATTCCTCAACAATATCTCGCGGACGGCCATTTCCAGCGACGATCCGGTGCACATGCTGACCGAGATCGCCAGTGAGATTCAAAAGAATTTCAGCTTCGATCACATCGGAATCGGCCTGTTGGACAAGGGCACAAAGGAGGTCGAAATCAAAGCCGAAGCGGGCACGACGGCTCACGCCATGGGCAAGTGCATTCCGCTAGGCACCGGCATTCTGGGCCGGGTGGCGCGCACGGGTGAGCGGGCACTCGTCCAAAATGCCCTCCCAGGGAATCTGTCGAGCATCCTTCCCGACTCGCGCGCCGTACTTTGCATCCCGATCACCTACGGTGAATCGCTTATCGGCGTGCTCAATGTCGAAAGCCGCAACGAGAATGCGTTCTCGCCGCAGGATGTGTTGATCCTGAATACGCTGGCGGATTTACTCGCTACCGCCCTGCACAACGCCTTCCACTTTCAAAAGCTACAGCAGCAGTCGATCACCGACGGCCTCACCGGAATCAAGACGCGCCGCTTCTTCTGGGAAGCTCTCTCGGCGGAGTGGAAACGCGCCTCCCGCTCGGGAAGGCCCTTCTCAGTGGTCCTGATCGACCTTGACAAGTTCAAGGAGGTGAACGACACCCTGGGTCACTTCGAAGGCGACCTGGTGCTGGCGCGCGTGGGACGCTTGCTCGAACAGAAATCCCGCCAGTCAAACGTGGTCGCTCGCTACGGCGGCGATGAGTTCATCGTGCTGATGCCCGAAACCGGATCCGAGCAGGCCCAGGTCCTGGCGGAGCGCCTCCGCCAGTGGCTGGCCACGGATCCCATGTTAGCCGAGCATCACATCACCGGCAGCTTCGGCGTAGCCAGCTTTCCCATGCACGGTTTCTCTATCGAAGACGTTATTCGCGTCGCCGATGCCGGCATGTACGTTTCCAAACGCTCAGGCGGAAACCTCGTCTCGACCGCGCAGGAGTTTGTCGAAGGCCAGGACTTCGCCCGCCAGCGCCAGCAGATTTCGTCTTACATCGAAGGCTTCCTGCAGCGCGAGCGCACCGGGCCGGAACAACTTGAGGAACTGACCTCCACACTATTCAAACTGTGCGGTGGGGAACATGACTGCAAAGTCCAGTTGCTCAAGGAGGCTATCGAATCACTCAGCCGGGCCGCGGAGTCTCGCGAAGTTTCCACCGCAGGACATGGAGACATGGTGGCTCGCTACAGTGAAGTGATGGCCCGCGCTTTGGGGTTGTCGGCCGAGGAGACGGCCGATCTTGTCTTCGCGGCGCGGGTCCACGACGTCGGAAAGATTTTCATATCGGAGCAGATCCTCAACAAACCAGGACCGCTCAACGACAACGAATTCTTCCAGGTAAAGATGCATCCCCATATCGGAGCTGAGATTGTAGGAAAGATCGCGCACTCTGACATGATGCGCGAGGCGATCGAGCACCATCATCAGCGATTCGACGGCTCGGGATATCCGGATGGACTTCGCGGCGAACAAATCCCGCTCTGGGCCCGCATCATTGGCCTTGCCGACGCTTACGCCAACATGGTCACCGAACAGTCATTCTCCTCTGCTCGGACGCCCGATCAGGCCCTCGACGACCTCTCCAAGATGAGCGGCACCCGCTTCGATGGCATGCTCGTGCGCTTGCTGATTCGCGGACTGAAAGCTGAGCGCACTTCCTCAAGTTCCGGCGTTTGAGCGCAGCGTCAGATATACTTGCCGCCCCGGCACCCCACCTACATTCTTGTCATTCCGAAACGGCGTAGCCCGTCTGGAATCTGCGGTCGCCTGCAGCGCTACGACGCCGGCCACGAGCAGTTTCCTCCCTTCGGTCGGAATGACAAACGCACGGATGCACGCGGGGAAGACATCGACCAGTATTCCTGGATGCTGCCTCGCAATTTGTGAAGACAACGCTGACGTTCTTTGCAAGGAATTG
>DATEHP010000430.1:0-3872 GCA_035279505.1 Candidatus Sulfotelmatobacter sp.
AGCGGAACGGGCGATGCCGCTACCGCGAATACAGTTATGTCGCAAAGTGCAACCGTGGGCGGGGGGGGCGATCAACCGCCGCCTCACAAAGATCAGGCAGTGTTTGAGCTGTCTAAAACGAACGGAAACTGGATCATCAAAAACGTTCGATAACCGTTGGGGCGATCTTCCAATTTCACGTTTTGGCGGGCGTGAGGGCGACCTTGTCTCGCCGGGCAGTTACTGCCGTGAAAATTTCCGGGGCTCAGTGGGCCCTGATGAATTCTTTAGGAGATTCAGCCATGAGAAAGCCGTTCGCGTTTTTCGGGCTCCTCGCTACGATCTTCGGCGGAGTGAGCCTCTTCGCCCAAGGTCCGTTGGCCAAAGGTCCGTGCTCGGTTCAGAGTAGCAAACTGGCCTGCGTGATCCCGCAAGAGTATGGATTTGCTAGCGCGCCCAGCGGCCAGAGTATACCCAATTTCAATAACGTTCTGTACGATGCTCCAGTCTCGCCGCTTGCTCCCCCAGGCATTAGAAATAGCCACCCTAACCACTTCGTGTCCGATTTCTCGGGTGAATTGGCGTCCTTGGCGGGCGCGATCGGCCGGCAAGCAAACTTGTTACCGATCGCGTCTCCATCCTCCGGAGTGCTGCTCACGTACGACCCTTCGGTTAAGACCTTTGTGGTCAGTACAAACAGTCTGGGCCCGATTCTAGGTGAGCGCGGCGACACAATCGGCCGGCACAAGCTCTTTGTCGGCTTCAGCTACCAGTATTTTAACTTCGACAAGATTGATAACGTGAATATGCGCAACATCCCGGCGATCCAGGCGCATCGGCCCGATAATGTAGATGACACCGTTCCTGGAACAGTGAACCCAGTCACCTGCGATCCTTCTCTTTCAGGTTCGCATTTAGGCGGATGTTCATTTGTTCGCGACCTTGTCAGCACCCAGAATTCGATTGCCCTCAAGATCAACCAGTACACCGGGTACATCACATTCGGGCTGACGAGTCACATCGACCTCTCCATGGTGATCCCTTTCGAGACCGTTGCGATGTCCGTTTACTCGAACGATACAATCATTCCAGGTTCAGACGGTTCGTTTACCCCAACACCGGGAAGCCCTGACTCCTTTATCCTCAACCAAAATGGGACGTCGAACGGTCAACCATACTTCTTCCACCTGTTTAAAAACTGTCCCGATACAAGCCCAGCCGGCGGCGTTTCCGGTCTGGCGGCTCAGTGTGTGAATCACACTTTTCCGGACCCACTCTATGTTGGCAACGGAAGTAGTTCCGTCAACTCTTCGTCGGGCATTGGGGACGTGGTTGCACGTATCAAGTGGAATGCCTGGTCCGGCGAGCGTCTCCGGCTTGCCAGTGGACTAGACGTGCGATTTCCGACAGGCGATGCACTAGATTATCTCGGATCTGGTTCATATGGAGTAAAGCCGTTCGTCGTACTCTCGTATCGCGCGCGAGTATCGCCACATGTCTTGGTAGGTTACGAGTGGAACAGTAATTCCATCTTGAGTAGCAGGCTGAGTTCGTTCAACCTTTTTGGCGTAAATGTTGAGCAGGTCAATGGTCTCGCCACCGGGAAGAAAGGTTACATGCCCAGCGACTTTCTTTACACCGCCGGGGCCGACGCTTGGTTGACGAAGTGGCTCACCGCATCCTTCGATGTCGTGGGAGCTAGATTTCTCCGGGCCGGAACTGAAGCCGTGACCTCCCAGCAGTTCCTCGCTCCATGCACGGGCGGTTGTACGGCGGAGCCAAGTCCCGGCACGGTTTCCCGCTCCACTCTACTTCCAAGTCCCGACGCCTCCTATAGCGTCACTAATGCCTCGGCCGGTGTGAAGATTCGTCCTTTCCCGAAGGCGAAACTGGTGTTGACGGCCAACGTTCTGGTGAGACTCGACAGTGGCGGCCTCCATGCTAAGCCGGCGCCGTTGGTTGGGCTTGGTTATACGTTCTGAACCCTACTCTCGTGAGTACCAATGTTTCGGGTAGATGACGGCGGTCTGCACTACAAGCCGGTGGCTATGATCGGGTTAGCCTACGCGTTCTGATTTCAGTGCAAGACCGAATGTTCCTTAAGCGACCTTCCTCATTGTGGAAATAAGGAAGGCCGCACCATTGCCTTCCGTCGTTTAGTCGTCGGGCAAGTAACTCCGTTTGGTAAAATCGTGATTCCGATTTTTCCAATCTTCTCTGCGGAGTGATTCTATTGTCAAAGCAGCGAATTCTGGTAACAGGCGGTGCCGGATTTATCGGCTCTGAGGTAGTTCGGCAGTTGGCGGCTCGCGGCTTCGACATTCTCATTGTCGATAATCTGGTGAATGGAAAGCGTGAGAACCTTGAGGGTGCGCTGGCGAAGAACGTCGAGCTTGTTGTCACGGATATCCGCGATCAAAAGTCGATGACATCGCTGTTTCGGGGCGTCGACGTCGTTTTCCATCTCGCTTGTCTCGGCGTACGGCACTCCCTCCACTCACCCCTGGAAAATCAGGAGGTCAATGCGACAGGTACGTTCGGGCTGCTAGAGATTGCGATGACCACGGAGGTCAAACGGTTTGTGTACATCTCGACCTCCGAGGTATACGGGATGGTACATACAACGCCCATCGCAGAGGATCATTCGACGTTGCCCTATACGATTTATGGCGCCTCCAAACTTGCTGGAGAAGCCTACGCACGTGCTTTCTGGCATGCCTTCGACTATCCCACGGTCGTGGTGCGTCCTTTTAATGCCTATGGACCCCGCTGCCATCACGAAGGCGATAGCGGAGAAGTAATCCCCAGATTCATGTTGCGATGTCTTGCGGGTAGGCCCATGGTTATTTTTGGCGACGGCAAACAGACTCGTGACTTCACATTCGTAAGCGACACAGCGGCCGGCATTCTCGCGGCTGGCCTGTCTGATGCGTCGGTTGGCCACACTCTGAATTTGGGCAGCGAAAAAGAAATTGAGCTCCAATTGTTAGCGAAGATGATCTCAGAAGTCCTTGGTCGGCCAGAAGCACAGATCTTGTATACAGACCCGCGCCCGGGTGACGTTGTGCGGTTGCTCTCTGACAGTTCGAAAGCAAAGGAATTCCTGAACTTCCAAACTACTGTCAAGCTGCGCGATGGACTGGCGCTTCTGCGCGACTGGTACGCAACCCAGCGCGAATCTCCTGAAGTACTGTTGGAGCGAGAAATCGAGCGCAATTGGGAAGTTCAGCATGCCTCAAGGAATGCATCCTAGGTTGTTCCTCACGGTGTGCCGCATCCGGTGAGAGAGGAGTGTCATTTGCGTCGCGTGTTGCGCCTCAACCGCGATTCTTTGCCCGGGACAGGACTTCCAAGAGCGTGTCGCACGGGACGACAAGATGATCACAGAGCCATAAGAGTGTGGCGGCCCCGTGAGGAAGTAGTGTTCTAGATCTGCGGGGGCCGGAGGAACGCCCGCTCCCAAATCTACACCTATTAAGGGGAAATCAGCACTTTAGAAAACGACATTCAGAATATCCCCTCTCACGTTGCTTGTGTCGACTGCCGTCGTGCGTGACTGATGGATAGTTCCGTTCGTCAAGGATGAGCCTGTATAAAGGGTATACACATGAGGTCTTGTTGACGACCGACCATCCAATTTGCCGCAAGGGAGGGGCCGTGACTAAGATCGCCTGCGTCGCTCTGCTCCTTATTATTTATTTCCACAAAACTCCTCTAATTGGTCAGAGTGACGCAGATCTAGTCCGATTAACGGGATCATTTGCACACCCTCCGGGTGACTCGCGGATTATGGTGCGCTGGTGGTGGTTCGGACCTGCGGTGACGAAATCCGAAATTACGCGGGAACTCGAAGAGATGAAGTCGGCAGGGATTGGAGGCGTCGAGATTGCCAC
>DATEHP010000431.1:0-12187 GCA_035279505.1 Candidatus Sulfotelmatobacter sp.
GAGGATTTCCCGACCAAACTGTCGCACCACTTCCTGGTAAACCGGCTCTCCCGGCTGCATCAGGGAATGGGCAATCCGGTCCGCCTCGACCAGGTGCGCACCCAGCGCCACGAACATCTCCCCGACGACCGACTTACCCGAAGCAATCCCCCCCGTCAGGCCGACTTTCAGCATGGCGCTCCCGAAAACGCTCTTCCCACGGAGTTAGTCATGAGCGGGGCTGCTCACAACCGAGCATGAAAACAGGCGTCATCCCGAAGCCCCGCGTTTTGCCCAGCGGGGCGAGGGATCTCCCCCGCATGCACTCTAAAGGGGAGATCCTTCGTTCCGCCTGAAGAACGGCTCCACTCAGGATGACCCCGCTGGATATCCATCCATAATTTTCGAGAGAGACACAGGAGTACGGAGAAAATCCTCGTTGTCTTCTGCGCGTCTCTGCGTCTCTGTGGTGAACAGGCATTTAGGTGTGCGACAGCTCCGGCACGCGGCTTCCACGCCGCATCTTCGCCGCTTTCAGGGTATTGAACATCAGCATAGCGATGGTCAGCGGTCCTACCCCGCCCGGCACCGGGGTCAGCGCTCCTGCAACGACCGCCACCTCCGGATGAACATCGCCAATCAACGTCGATCCCTTCTTCCGGAACGTCTCTTCCCTCTTCGCATTCCCGGCGAAGAAGCGCTGAAACTCCGCGGGATCGGTCACCTGATTCATCCCGACGTCAATTACCGCGGCTCCCGGTTTCACGAAATCCCTCGTGATCATCCCCGCCCGTCCAATGGCAGCCACGAGAATGTCGGCCCGGCGGCAGACGCCCGGCAGATCGTGGGTCTTCGAATGGCAAATCGTCACGGTCGCGTTGGCGTTGGTCAGCAGCATGGCCGCGGGTTTGCCCACAATGTCACTGCGCCCGACCACCGCCGCCTCTCGCCCGGCAATCGAAATGCCGCTTCGCTTCAGAATCTCCATCACCCCGGCGGGAGTACACGGCACCAGTCCCGGCCGCTGAGTCGATAGAAATCCGACATTCATGGGATGGAATCCATCCACGTCCTTGGCCGGATCGACCGCCAGCAACACCTTCTTGGAGTCCACCTGCGGCGGCAAAGGCAGCTGTACCAGGATGCCGTCGATCTCGTCGCGCCGGTTCAAGTCGTCGACCAGGGCGAGCAACTCGGCGGTAGTGACCGATTCCGGCGGCGTCAACTTCTCACTGTAAACGCCCACCTCCTCGCAGGCCTTCACCTTCCCCCGAACGTAGATCTCGGACGCGGGATTGTGTCCAACCAGCACCACAGCCAGCCCGGGGCGAACTCCAGCAGCCGACATGGTCTGGACTTCGGCTGCAACTTCAATGCGAATGTCTTGGGCGATCTTGGTTCCGTCGAGTATGAGAGCAGGCATGATAGGGCTTCTGAATAAATCTTACACCGGCGGTTGGTTCGGATTTTTGGAAGTAAGCACGGGAGGAAGGAAGGGGGACGGTGATCTCGGCACCTCTTCCTGTGAGCAGCGTCACACGTCCTGCTCGAGCGTCTGTCGTACAATGCCCGAGTCATGATTGCCAAGGACCTCCTGGAAATGCTGGTTTGTCCAGCCTGCAAGCGGCCACTCGAGTACCGCGAAAACCCGGAAAGCCTCAAATGCACGCAGTGCCACCGGGTCTATGCCGTGAAGGACGATATCCCCATCATGCTGCTTGATGAGGCAACGGTCGAGCCTTAAGCGGTGGCGATGGCAGCCGGCGGCTGAACTCCGCGGTTCCGGGAAAGGAGGCTCGGACGTGGCCGCGCAATTCTTTTACTGCATTCAATGTCATAAGAAATATCTGACGCACCAGAAGCTGTTCGACACACTGTACAACTTCTCCCGGAAGGCACCGGACGGATGCCCCGGCTGTGGCGGCGCTCGCGACCTGCACATCAGTCTCGACTTTCAGCTGGGCGCCGGTGACCGCGATTACAAAGTCGTCTCTGCGCTGCTACCAGAGAAGCTCGAATCCTGGATGGGAGAGGAGCAAGAAGAAGTAACCTTCTATCCATTCCTGGTGGTCCTGGAAACCAGCGAAGGCAAACAGTTTTGCTGGATGCCCTACTGGCACGTCACGGGCAAGGAAGCCCGTTACGGTCAACACGCGGTCTGCCTCGAACAGAGGCAGTTCGAGAGCCTGATGGCGCAGGTGCAGGAAAAGCTTCTGGAACCGGTGTAAGTTCAGCGATTCCGGGAAATTCCGAGACGAAAGAAGGGGCCCTTGCGAGCCCCTGATTCACAGTCCCGTTCCCCGAAGAACTACGGGACCATCAGCAATGCCGTGTTCAGCATCCCGCCTCCATTGAGGCCTGCGCTGGCCCACGCCGGTACGCCGTGCGGACAGTGGGCCACCGTGCAATTCCCAAACGCAATGCCCGAGTAGTCGCCGAGGAAATCGTTCGCGCTGGCCGTGATGTGGCTCGCATTCACCTGCACATTCTTGGCGAAACTCGCACCGTTGTCCTTGGTATATGTGGCGAAAATATCAAGGACGTCCGGGTTGGTGGGGCTATGCCGCGAATCGAACCAGCTGATGTTCACATCCCCGCTCAGGTCTGACGAAACTGCGGGCATCAGGCGCTGGCCCGGCGTCGCATCGTTAATGATGATTGGAGCGTTGAATGTCAGTGCGCCTGCCGTTTTCGAACGCACAAACCTGGTCTTTGAATTCGCGGCCGGCTGGTCGGTGTAAACGTCATAAATGAAACCGGTCTTCGGATTTACCGCGAGCGCCGGAAAACTGTTGCAGCGGTAATCCATGCAGAAGGTGAGATTGGTGAATTGCGGGGTTTGCGCCGCGGCGGGGCCGAACGACACCCCGCCATTGGTCGACTTCGCGATCTCGTGCTTGCCGGTAGCGCCGGTCCCGGTAAACAGCTCGTACGATACGTACACCTCGCCGTTGGGGCCAACTGCCACCTGCGATCCCTGAATTGCCCCGTTCTGGCTGGCGGGGTTGATTTGGATTGCGTTCGACCACGTCACCCCATGATTGGTGGAACGCGAGAACAAGATCATGCTCGAAGTTGCGGTGAAATGCGTCCACGTCGCATAGACGTTGCCCGAGAATGCGGAACTGCTGTTGTCCACTGAGAGCCACGGTTTGTCCTCCAATACAGTTGAGGACTTAAGGGACGTCCGCACGGCATGACATCCGGCCTTGGTGAAGGTTGGGCCTGACTTGAGCGTCGCAACGCAGACGTAGTATCCGTCGTTGGTTACGTTGCCTGAGGTGTCTGCCTGCAGATAAAGGTTCGCAAGGTAGGCATTCCCTAACTTGTCGATCGCAACCACCGGATCGCTATTGGCCTGCCACACGTGGCTGTCGGCCGTCACTGGGAATCCGCCCTGTCGTGGTACGAAGCTTTGCTTCCAGCTTGTACCGCCGTTCTTCGAAAACGCCCACTTGCTGGTGTTGAAACCGCCATTTAAGGAAAAGTCGCTGATCATGGCCAGCAGATTCAGAAAGTTATTCGGATCGGAGGTGACGTGCTCCTCCGCTTCGGGCCCGGTCGTTGTGGGGGCCACGATCGGGCCCACGATGTACGGAGGTTGGGTAAAGGCGGGCGGTAAAACTTCTGGGCTTTGCACAGGAGTGACCGGAGTTCGCGGAGGCTGGGCGATGGAATTGATGTGAGCGACGATCGTTTTCACGATCAGGGGCGAATTCACAGCTGGCTGATCTTGCGACTGGGCAATTCCGAGGGCACCGGCGAACGTCAGCGTCAGGAGGGCAAGGGTTGGGCGTAGGATCGATCGATTCACAGCGAGTCTCCCTTCAGGATGTACTCGGACCGCTCGCAGGAAACCGCGCCGCATACTGGTGGTCACGAAGGGGCTTCGGTAGAAGAATGCGGCTTTCCCTGTTTCGCGGCCTTGCTGACACTGTATCAACAAATGTCGGTGATTTGTCACCAGGAAGTAAAGGCAGCCGCCTGATGCTGTCTGCGATACTGGTAGAACCCACCCTTCCTGATCAAACCGGGACGCCCTGGCACCACCAGGCTGCTGATTCTCGGCCATGGCAAATCGACACATTGTGTCAGTTTCGAGATTACCCGTGAGTACGAAGGGCATCCCTACCAATCCTCAAGGCCTACAGCATTTCCCGCAACTTCCGATATTCACAAGGGTTAGTAGAAGTAGACGGACCTGTGGGGTATATCCACAAGTGTACGGGATTCACGGCATGCCAATTGCATGCAACTTCAACAGGTGCCGATGAGTCTAATCAGGCAAAGGTCGGAGTCGGAGGTGATGACGGCCATGATGAACGAGAAAATGGTAGGTAACGACAAAGACAGGTTCACGATGACGGAGTTGGCAGCGCTCCGGAATGACTTGCTCCAGGGTGGTATGGTCGATTCCTATGAGGCCGCCGAATTACTTCGCGTGTTCCTGATGGGCCGTGGATACGGGGTTTCACCCACGGCAGCTCTCGACGCTGCGGGACGCGTCGAAATGGCCGGTTGTGCGATCCCAGTCCTCCAGCATGAGTTGGAGAATCTGGCAATGGTGATGTAAAGGAGGTTCAAAACTTCGGCTTTCGAGTTGAAAACTTTGAACCTGAATCTGAGTTGCTGTGCGAGATTGCGCAGCCGACTGAGCAGCAAGACGCGGTGATTACCGAGATTTAGACATTCTGGCTTGCCGGTCTGAACAGGACGACGAACCAGTTCCACAATGGGAAAGCCGGGCCAACCAGCCCGGCTTTGTGGTTTTTTCTGACGTCTTTTTCCCAACCGGAGCAGTACCCGGTCCCAGAGCATAGCCCAGAGACCGGGTGCCTCCATTCCACTGTCATCCCGAGCGAAGTCGAGGGACCTTGTGTTTTCTGCCTGCTTGGCAGGTGGCGCACCCCGCACTAGAAGGGACATCGCATCAGTTAGCTCGTGACAGAAATCACACCGCGCCGTGACCCTCGCCCTTGTGCTCCATAATCAAGCGAGCACATCATTGCCAAAGCGAAAGCCGTATAAGCCGGAATCGGTCAATAAGGCCTAAGTTCTTGCGGCTCAAGATTTTGCCCCTAAGTCATTGAGCCCCATAGATTATTTTGAGATTTCCCGCTTACTCGCTGGTTCCCGTAGACCGGGAGGGTGAGGGGGGCACCCCGAAACCCATCGGTTTCCCAAAATGGGACTCCTGTGCGCTCCCGTCCTCAGCAAAAGGCAAAGGGAAAACGGCATCCTGCTTTACTCGTAGCGCAGGCTTTCGACCGGATCGAGTTGCGACGCTCGCGTAGCCGGAATTGTTCCGAAAATCATTCCCACAATGGATGACACGAAAATGGCGATGATCGCCGACAGCCCGGAGATCGGCAGGCGGAAATCGGTGAAGAAGCGGACCGAGTAGGGGATGGCGAGCCCGGCAACGATGCCGGCGATGCCACCGGTTACAGAAATCACAATCGCCTCGGCCAGGAACTGGAATCGTATCTCACGGTTCGTCGCGCCAATGGCCTTGCGAATTCCTATCTCACGAATGCGCGATGTCACCGTCGCCAGCATAATATTCATGATGCCGATGCCACTGACGAGCAGCGTGACGAACGCCACCAACATCAGGATGAGCGTGAGCGCGTCGGCAATCTTACCCGCAACCGACAGCAGCTGCGTCAGGTTCTGCACGTTATAGACGGACTCCGCGCGATGCCTCGACCGCAGCACACGCCTGATGGCCTCCGTCGCCGGCACAACATCCTGTGGAGTCGCCGCCGAAAAATAAATTTCGTACACCGCGTTTGTCGGAGTAAAGAACCGACTGACGGTGTACGGGATCAGCATCGTGTCTTCCTGAATCTCTGATTGGCCGAATGTGTCCACGCTCTCTTTGAAGACTCCGATCACAGTGAACGGAAGACCACCGCTGAGCTTGACAATCTGCCCGATGGCCGGCAGCGAACTTCCATATAGTTTCTGCGCGAGCTTTTCGGTGATTACTCCGACCTTGTTGTGTCCAGAAGAGTCTTCCGCGTCGAAGAAACGTCCGGCGAGCAACTTGAGATTGCGCACGCGGGTGTATTCGGGATCGACGCCGAGAACAAGAATGTCGCTCTGCTTCCCTCCCCCAATGCTGATGCGATCCACCAGCGCCACCGTGGGCGATGCCGCCACTACGCTCGAGACCTGTTCGCGAACGGCGCGCACGTCCTCTATCGTCATGGGATCGGGCGTAGAGTCAATGCGGTTCGACCCGCCCTGATACTCGGCGGAAATCATATTGGTACCGATGGACTGCAGTTGACGAAGAATGTACTGCTTGCCGGTGAGCCCGATGGTCGCGACCAGGATGACGGAGGCCGTGCCCACAGCCATGGCCAGTGCCGTGAGAGTGAACTGCAGCTTGTTGCTGCAAAAAGAATCGAACACAAAATTCAAGATTTCGCTAAGGCCGATCGTGATGCGGCGCTGCGCGCTAACGGTAGACGCAGTCGTAGGAGTGACGCAGGGTGTTATCCCGGTTGGCATCTTAAGTAGATTAGATGTTAAACCTCGCCCCAAGACGCCGCAATGCGGCGGCTTTGTTGTACGCTGATCTGCGTACAAGGATCGACAAGTACCTCTTCGGGTGACCAAAATCCGTCTCGGCTCGTACAAAACAGGGTTTCTGCTTCTGCTGTTCACCGCAGCGGCGTTGCTCACGCACGGCTACCATCCCTGGGCTGAGGACGCCGAGATCTATCTCCCAGGCGTGGAGAAGATTCTGAACCCTTTGCTGTTCCCTGTCGGTCAGGAATTCTTTCGTTCGCATGCCAGCATGACTCTGTTTCCAAACCTGGTGGCGTTTTCGGTGCGTGTGACGCATCTGCCATTTGAGACCGGATTGTTCACGTGGCATATCGCGTCGATCTTTTTGTTGCTTCTGGCCTGCTGGCAGTTGAGCGGCCTGCTCTTTGAGAGTGAGCGGGCGCGATGGGGATCGGTGTGCCTGATCGCCGCGCTGTTAACGACGCCGGTAGCGGGCACCGCGCTCTACATCATGGACCAGTACCTGAATCCGCGAAACCTGGCGGCCTTCGCCGCAGTGTTTGCCGTGGCGAGGATTCTCGAGAAGAAGTATCTTTGCGCTCTCGCGTGGATTGCTTTCGCGGCCTGCGTACATCCGTTGATGTGGGTGTTTCCTTTTTCGTTTGGCGCGCTCTGGCTGGTCATTGAGCAGATCGAAGGGCGCACGGGCTGGCGAATTGAGGGCGCCGGCGCATTGGGCTCTCTTTTGTTTATGACCATTCCACTCGCGCCGTCTGCATCGCCCGCCTACCACGAATCTGCAAGAATGCACGCCTACTTCTACATTCAGGATTGGCAATGGTATGAGTGGCTGGGCATCTTTGCTCCTCTCGCGTTGCTGTGGTGGTTTGCGAGGATCGCGAGTCCACGGAACAAGATATTGTTGGCCCGCTCCTGCCGCGTCTTTGCACTGTACGGACTGATCTACTTTCTAGTGGCTCTCGCCGTCGACTTGCCTGCATCGTTAGAGAGCTTCGCGAGGATACAGCCGCTGCGCAGCCTGCATCTGCTTTATATGTTCCTCTTTTTGTGTGTCGGAGGTTTTCTTGGCGAGTATGTTTTGAAGGATCGCGCATGGCGATGGCTGGTTCTTTTCATACCACTGAGTGCAGGAATGTTCCTGGCGCAACGCTCGCTGTTTCGAGCCAGCACGCATATCGAGTGGCCGGGCCGTGCTTCAAAGAATCCGTGGGCTCAGGCCTTTACCTGGATTCGCGAGAATACTCCCACGGATGCAGTCTTTGCCATCGATCCGGACTACATGCGCTGGCCCGGCGAGGACGCGATCGGATTCCGTTGCCTGGCGGAGCGGAGCCGACTGGCTGACACGGTCAAGGACGGAGGAGTGGTGAGCATGTTTCCGCCGCTGGCTGACGAGTGGCTGGAGCAGGTGCGCGCGCAGAATCCGTGGAGAAATTTGCAGGCAACAGATTTCACGCGCTTGCGCGAGAAATACGGAGTGACTTGGGTTGTAGTCCAGCAACTGAGAGTCGATGCGCTGACGTGCCCGTATCAGAATCCCGCTGTGCGTGTGTGCCGGCTGGAGTAGCGGCCAACTTCAAACTTACAAATCCCCATCCTTCAAATGCACTGCGATTCCGAAACTACATTCATGGCGGTGGGTCACAATCTACTCGGCGCGCAGTGCCTCTACCGGGTTGACGGAGGCCGTTCGGCGCGACGGGATGTAACTGGCGAGCGCTCCGGCGGCGCATAGCGCAAGAGCAGCGCAACCATACGTCAACGGGTCCATGGGGCTGACGTGGAACAACAGCGATCGAAGCAAGCGCGTTGCGGCAAGTGCCACGATGAGTCCGCACGCCACCCCGCCACCTGCCATTAAGAGTCCCTGGCGGACGAACATCGCGGTCACCGTGTTGCGCTGCGCGCCCAGGGCGATGCGAATCCCGATTTCCCGCCTGCGCTGCGACGCGGAGTAAGCGATGACGCCATACAGGCCTACAAGTCCCAGCAGCAGCGCCAACGCAGCTGCCACGCCAAGCATGACCAGCGTAAACGACGTGCGCGCCATCGACCTTGAATAGAAATACTCCTGCGTACGGAATTTAAAGAGTGGCAGATTC
Organism: Candidatus Sulfotelmatobacter sp.; assembly: GCA_035279505.1. Lineage (GTDB taxonomy): Bacteria > Acidobacteriota > Terriglobia > Terriglobales > Acidobacteriaceae > Sulfotelmatobacter. Next base: position 8,622 of record DATEHP010000431.1, read on the forward strand.
GCATCCACCGACCACACTGCCCGGCGCACGTCGTTCACCAGACTCTCGGAACCGGCGCGAGAGCTGCGGATCGCATATATCACTTCCCGCCGCACATTCTCGTCATCGCTTTCGAAGTGGTTCATTAAAATCGGCCAGTAGGCGATCGTGGGTGCGTCCTTATTCGTGCCGTCATCAAGCAGGTCGCCGGCGACTCCCACAATCTGACGCCAATCGTCTTTGGTGCCTACACGGATGTACTTTCCCAGCGCGTTGGCTGGGCTGCCCCAATATTCGCGCGCCATGTTTTCCGACACCATCGCTACGGGAAGCCGCTGGTAGGTTTCGGCCCAGGTGAAGTCGCGCCCGGCGATCAAAGGAATCCCGAGTGTCTTCAAAAATCCCGGCGAAACAAATTTGAAGCGCCGCAGCGGGGGCTGGGATCCGTCAGCATAGCTGCGATCCTGCGCAAAGACCGGATCCATCCAATGCCCTCCGTCCATCGGAACAGAATTGGCCAGCGCGACGCTGGTTACTCCGGGAATCGCCGCCAGACGTTGAGCGATTGCCTCTTCCTTTCGCATCACGTTCTCCGCTTGGGGAACCTCGACCTCCGAAATGGCCAGCCGAAAAGTTTGGACTCCCGCCTGGTTATCGAATCCCGGATCGACGTGAGTCAGCGCGCGGAAGGTGCGGATCATGAGTCCTGAGCAGATCAGCAGTACAAATGCCAGGCCCACCTGGATGACGACTAGCGTATTGCGAGTACGATGCCGTTCGCGTCCTTGGCTGAGTGTGCGGCCGCCTTCGCGCAAGCCAGTGCCCATGCGGGCGCTGGCGTAGCGTAATGCTGGAATGGAGCCGAACAGAAGGCTGCAGAACAGCGATACCACCACGGTGAACGCGAGCACGGCAAGGTCAATGCCGATGTCTTGCAGCCGCGGCAGACCCTGGGGATTGATCGCCATTAGCAAACGGAGTGCTCCCCACGCCGCCAACAGGCCCAGGCCGCTTCCAAGGATTCCGATCACCACGCTCTCAAGAAGGAAATCAGAGGCGATGCGCCACCGGCTCGCACCCAGAGCTGCGCGCACGGCAAGTTCCTGATGACGTCCTTCGGCGCGGACCAGCAGAAGATTAGCGACATTCGCGCACGCGATCAGCAGTACGACGCCGATGCTGCCCATCAACACCCAGAGCAGTTTGCCGACGTCACCGACCACGACTTGACCGAGCGGCCTGATCCGGGCGCCAAGGCGCGCCGTTTGAAACAGGTTCATGCTGAAGCCCGGGGGCGCGGGAAAGCTGCTCCAGACGGTTGGAATCAAGCGCAGGATGTCGGCATTGGCTTGTGCCAGAGTGATACCGGGCCGCAGGCGCGCAATTCCGTCATAGCTGAACTGGCCCAGCGTCGTCTTATTGCGATCAAGCTGCAGCGGCAGAATCAAGGCGGGCTGCTCGTCGTTGAGAAAGCGGAAATTCCGCGGCATCACCCCAATCACCTGCCTCAGCTTGCCGTCCACCGTGATCGCCCGGCCCACGATCGACCGATCGCTGCCGAAGCGTCGCTGCCAGTAGCCGTAATCCAGCATCACAGTATCGGCGGCGCCAGGCATGTCGTCTGCGCGGCTGAACCAGCGGCCAAGCATCGGAGCTACACCCAACGTCGGCAACACTCCGTCGGTAACAACGAGGGCAGGCACTTGCTCGGGATTGCCTTGTCCGGTAACCGCCACTGAGTAGCCTTGGTACACGCCCATGTCTTCGAAAACACGGTTCTGTTCCCGATAGATGAAGTAATTCGACGGTGCCATATTCACTTCATCCATATTGAGACCTGGGGCTGTGTGCCAAACGCCCACCAGCGTCTCAGCGTGCGGGTACGAAAGGGGCTTCAAGAGCACGCCTTCGACCACGCTGAAGACGGCGATATTGGCGCCCACTCCAGCCGCGAGCGTGATTATGCTGATGATCGTGAAGATCGGAGAGCGGCTCAGCCTGCGCAATACTTGTGTGAGCTGATCGGAAAGCAATTCCATAGGTACCTCGCTCTAGCGCATGTTGTCGAGGATCGAGCCTACGATTCCGCCGACTACGCCGCCTTCCACTGTCTGGCGCGAAGCTTCCCGTGGTAGATATCGCTCGATCGCGTGGGCAAGTTTGGCGATGGGGAGCGTCTGCAGCCAGATTCTCCCCGGGCCCGTAAGAGAGGCCAGAAAGATTCCATCGCCGCCGAAGATCATGTTCTTGATACCAGGGACCGTGGTGATTTGAAAAGAGACGCCCGCCTGAAAGGCACCGACGTGTCCCGGATGTACGCGGAGGTTCTCACCAGGCTGGAGATCGCGAACGACCAACTCCCCGGACAACTCGATCCATGCGATACCTTGGCCACTGACTCTCTGCAGCAGGAATCCATCGCCGCCGAAGATGCCCGCGCCGAGTGATTGCTGAAAACCAACACCGATCTGGATCTGCGGCGTGGCGCAGAGAAATCCTTGGCGGTGAATCATGTAATCGTGCCCAGGCGAAACTTCGACGGGAACGATGTGACCCGGAAGCTTGGTGGCGAAAGCCAGTTCTCCTGGAGTGCCGATGGCGCGGTATTCCGTCATGAAGATAGATCCGCCGCCGGCTACGCGCTTGATGACTCCAAGAAGGCCACCGCCCCCTCCGAACTGCGTATGCGTCGTCATCTGAATGGAACTACCCATCCAGGAGAGCTCTCCGGCCTCGGAGATGATGGACTCGTTGGGGTCGAGGATAAATTCCAGAACAGGCATCGTTGTGCCGGTGATGCGGCTCTGCATGGCGGATCTCCTTTTAGACGGAGAGTATACATGGAGGAAGTTGGTACTCAGTATTCAGTTCTCAGTTCTCAGTTCTCAGTTCTCAGTTCTCAGTTCTCAGTGAAGGCTAAGTCAGGTGGGAGTGGCTGCGAGAACTTTTTTTCGTGGGTCGGAGGACCGTTGCGCCGAACCGCTGGGGCAGTGTTGAATTGTGGCTTTCGCGCTAAGCACTGGAGCGGGACAACACCAAAAAAAGCCCAGCACTTCACTGGGCTTTTTTCAATCGCAGCAATCTAGTGAGACATGCCACCGGACTTACAGGTCTTGGAAATGTGTTTTACGGATGTGACTTGCAACGCCTGGCCAGCGCCGGCAGTGCCGCTCGGTTCTGTCGAACCGGATGCGCCAGCTCCAGCCGAAGCTGATGTTCCGGTCACTTTTATTTCATGGCCGACGTGCTCGGTCAGTTTCGCGGTGTCGCCCGTGAGCTGATAGGACGTTCCACTCTTGTCGGTAAGGGTGAAGTTTCCGTTGGAGCCACTCAGGCAGCCCTCGACCGTCATCTGGCCGCCGTCACCGGTGCGTGAGGTTTGTCCCGAATTACTCGATGGAGCCGAGCTGGTGGAACCTTGGGTTGTAGCGTCCTGCGCGACGGCCCATGAGAGGCCGAGCAACAGAATCGAAAGTAGCAGGAAAATTTGTCGCATGTTGAACCCTCCAGATTAACTTAGTCGATTCCCAAGCTTCGGAATGGACGTGGCAGTCCGCCACTCCTGGAGCGCGATCAATCTGACATAG
>DATEHP010000432.1:0-4731 GCA_035279505.1 Candidatus Sulfotelmatobacter sp.
ACAGCGTTCCGAAACCGAGCTGGTGCGTTCGGAGCACGAGCCAGTTGGAAACAAAGAAATCTGGAGCGGGAGACGGGATTTGAACCCGCGACTTCGACCTTGGCAAGGTCGCACTCTACCACTGAGTTACTCCCGCTCAGCAAGGAATATTGTACCAAAGGCCTGACAAATCCTGAATTCCCCGCGGATGCATCCACATAGGGCTGCGAACGATGGGAGATTGCCTGCGTTCCCACTTCTCCCAAAATCGGGGAGAAGTGGGGCACCCAGCGTTCAACGGTTACTCTTGTCGTAGCGCATGCATGGGATCGATTCGTGCGGCCCAGCGCGCCGGGACGTACATGACGAGCGTGGCGACCGCCAGAATCACGAGCGGCACAACAAAATAAAGGGTTGGCTCGTGGACATGCGTATCGACGAAAAGAGCTTCAAAAATCCTGGGCAGCGGCAGTGACATTGCGAGGCCGATCGCTCCGCCGATCGCCGTCATAGTCATGCCCTCGCGAAAAATCATTTTGAAGATGTCATGCCCCTTTGCACCCATGGCGATACGGATCCCAATTTCATAGGTTCGCTGGCCCACCGAATAAGCGATGAGCCCATAGATCCCGATCGCCGCCAATACTAGCGCAAGAAAGGCAAAGCCGGCCAGAACACGGCTGAAGAACGAATCTCCTCCATGTTGCCGGTCGATGATGGCCGACATGCTCATCAGGTGATCGAGCGGCAACTCGGTATCGATCGCCATCACCGTATTGCGCATTTCGCTGATCAGGCTATTGGGCTCGCCCGTCGCGCGCACGAGGAGGGAAAACTCGGGGCGCGGCCGTTGCAGAAATGGTTCGTAGACGTTGGGATCGTTTGCCTCTGATTCCGAATACCTCCTCACATTGTTCACCATACCGATAATCTGGCTCCATCCCGGCGGGGCTCCCGTGACTTCCAGCCGAATCTGTTTTCCGATCGGATCCTCGCCCGGCAGGTACTGGTCCGCGAATTTCTGGTTGATTATGACAACGCGGGCTGAAGTGGAGTTGTCTTGTTCCGTGAACGAACGGCCTCGGAGAACTGTCATGCCGATCGTCCGAAAATAATCGGGTGTGATAACGAAGTCCGCTGAGGTCAGCACTTGACCCGGCGGCAAGTCGGGGTGGCCGTAAATTCGGATGGTTACGGTACCGGTTCCCGAAACTGGTAAATCGGAAGTTACTGCCGCAGCCTCTGCGCCGGGAATGTGCTGCAACCGCGGAAGCAGATCCCGAACGAAAGCCACTTGACGATCGGCATTTTCGTATCGAACCGCATCCAGCGTCACACCCGCGGTCAGAAGATGCTCGGACTGGAATCCCAGATTCTGATGCTCCACTTTGAAGATCGCGACAAAGAGCAACCCCGTTCCGATCAGCAGGAAGAGGGCCAGCGCGATTTCCCCCGTGACCAGGATCGTCCGGAGCCGCGTTTGAGAGCGCCCCGCTGAGGCAGTACGGCTATCGTCCTTCAGTCCCGTCGTAACGTCAGCTCGCGAGGCTTTCAAGGCTGGCGCCAACGCGCACAACAAGGCACACGCAACGGAGACGCCAATAGTGAATAGAACGACGTTCGAGTCTAGTCTCAGCCCGATGGCGGCAACGGCCTCGTTGAATCTCATTGATGCACGGACAAGATCGATGCCTTTGTAGGCCAGCAGAAGTCCGAGGCCTCCACCGAGCAGCGCAATCACCAAACCTTCGGTCAGCAGTTGCCGGATGATTCGCGAGCGAGCAGCTCCCAGGGATAAGCGAACGGCCAGTTCTTTCTTGCGTCCTGCGGCACGCGCCAGCAACAGGCCGGAAACATTGGCACAGGCGATCAGCAGAACAAAACCCACCGTCGTCATGATGATCGCCAATCCGCTACGAATGCCGAAACCGTACACCAGGAAATCGGGAAGAGTGCGCACCATTGCGCCCCAGCCTTTTTCTGATTCGGGGAAATCTTGCTCGGCCTGGTGAGCCAGTGCGGCGAACTCGGCGCGGGCCTGCTCGACCGTCACGCCAGGCTTCATTCGCGCGAACAGGTATAACGGGCGATCCTTGTGCGCGGCGGCCGACGACGAGGGGCGTCCAAAGTTCAGGCGGAAACCCCAACATGTGAAAACTCGCCGGCATGACGCCGATCACGTTGTAGTTCTCGCGATTCAGGCGAATCGTTCGGCCGACGATCGAGGGGTCGGAGCCGAAGCGTCTCTCCCAGAGGTCGTGGCTCAGGATTGCCACGTGCTCCTGGCCACTCTGATCTTCTCCCGCGCTGAAGGTGCGGCCGAGATCGGCGGTGACGCCCAGTACATCGAAATAGTTCGCCGACACCGCCGCGGTGTGCAGGAACTCCGACTCCTGCTGCCCGGTCAAACTCGCGCTGTGATACTCATCGGCAGCGCCCATTTCGCTGAAGACATGGTTGGCCTCGCGCCAGCTGAGGTAATTCGGGATGGAGACAGTAGCGGTATCCGGCTGATATCCATTTCCCGGATCGACACCGGATATGACTGCCACGCGGTCGGGCTCGCGACCCGGCGGACGGCGCAGCAGGATGGCGCTTACCAGGCTGAACATGGTGGCATTGATGCCGATGCCGAGCGCCAGCGTGAAGATTGCTATTGCGGTAAATCCTGGATTTTTCACCAATTGCCGAATGCCATAGCGCAGGTCTTGAACGATGGTTTCCATGCTTGGCTCCGATGACTTCTGCTGTGATCCTCAAGGGGGGGGAACGATCTAATGCTTGTCCGCAACTATGGAGCCAAACTCTCAGAGCGGTTGTGCTTTGGCAATCAAGAAGAAGCGAGACGGTCGCCAGGGCGATGGGGATGGCGATCGTCCATGGACGGACTGGCGTGACCGCGAATGGACAGTCGAAGACAAAACAACTTCTTGAGACACGAGCCAGAATTATGTGAGCTGCAGCTCTTTCAATTGGGCGATTTTACGCGCGATCTGCACGGTGTTCCGGCAGTGTGCCTGGCAAGAGTGGCAGGCGCGGCAGGCATCGAGGCCCTGACCAACCGCGGATTTGGCTAACATGTGCCGGGCCATGCTGACGTTGCGGTATTGCACGGCGTACATGTGCGATCGCATGAGGGCCGGGATATCGACACGCTTCGGGCAATCCTCGCGGCATTGGCCGCATTGCTGGCAGAACTCGGCTTGCGCGGTGAAGGTCTTATCGGCAAGGAATTTCTTCTCGGCGTCGGTAAATGCCAGGTTGCGAACGACAGTGAAGTCCTGCTCCAGATGCTCGTAAGTGCTGAAGCCGGGGATGGCGGTGGTGATGAAATCGTGGTTGAGCACCCATTTCAGGAGCGCAGTTTGGCTTTCGGGCGGAAGTTCTTTGGGGAGTTTGGCATCGGGGCGAACCGTGCCTCCGGCCTGGGTTTTCATGGCCACGATTCCGATACCGCTCTTGGCGGCCTTCTCGATGGTGGCGAGCTTTTCGGCGTCGTGAGCCATCGTGTAGTTCAGCGTGACTAGCGCCACGTCAAACACATTGAGAGGGATGACGGCGCTGAGCACCGGGACCGTGTCGTGGGTTGAGATTCCGATGAAACGAGTTTTGCCTTCTTTCTTCAGTGTCTGCAGCGCATCGATGGGCCCTTCCGCCTTGGCATGGTCGGCGGAATCCACTCCGTGGTGGTAGAGGATGTCGACATGATCCATCTGCAGACGCTTGAGGCTGGCCTCGACGCCGTCGATGAAACGCTTCTTGGCCTCGACCGGATTTTGCACGCTGGCGCGGATTCCCTGCTTGGTAGAAATCACGACCTTATCGCGGATGCCCATTTCCTTGATGACACTTCCGACCATCTCTTCGTTGCGGCCGTTCTGGTAGACCGCGGCGGTATCAAAGTGGCGAATGCCTAGTTCGTAGGAGCGGCGAAGGATTCCGGGCACGTCGGCATTCATTACTCCCATGCTCACGATCGGCAGCTTGAGGCCGGTGCGTCCCAGGGCGCGCTGTAGCAATGCACCTTTAGCTGTGTCGGCGGTTTCGGCCAGCAAATTGGTTCCGGCCAACATGCGTGCGGCGCCTGCCCACACGAGCGGTTTTACGATGAAGTCTCTACGGTTCCATTCCGGCTTATTCATGGCTCACTCCTAAGAATGGATCTATGAATTCACAGGAGGGTAGGGGAAGTCTGTGCGTGGACGCACAGCCCAATCGGTCTTGCCGCCCTCGCGTTTAACTCACCACAGAGGACACAGGGGTACACAGAGGGCTCTTCGAGAAGACCTGCCTGACCAGGACTAGCGGAGCGCTGTGGCGGCGGACTTCAGGAGAGTGGCGCCATCTTGCGGCGGATTCAGCAGGACGATGACGTAGCGTCCCTGGGTACGGGCGATGATGTTGCCTTCGAAGCTGTTCCTGGCGCGAAGCCCGCCCTCGCCTAATTCGGCGGCAGGAGAGCACTCTCCGGTTTGCTTGAAGTGTTTCCCGAGTTGGTCCAAGCGCGCTTTAGCTGCGGGCGCGTCGTTGGCGACGGAGACGAGCAGTTTGCTTTCCTTCGGAGTGGAGGCATAGGTCACCACATACGCGGGAGCCAAGAACCCGTGTCCGAGAGGATCTTTGCGGATGTACTGCTCGGAGTGCTTAACGCGATGCAGTTGCGGAAGTTTCAGGAGCAAGGGCGGTGCGGTTCGGCTTCCCCCGATCCGAGTCGAGAGCGTCCGGGCAAACTGTTCGAGTTGTGCGTCGACA
>DATEHP010000433.1:0-3527 GCA_035279505.1 Candidatus Sulfotelmatobacter sp.
TCAGCGAGCAACGAGGAGCTCCGCAGATGCTGTTCTGTGATAACGGCAGCGAGTTCAGCAGTCAGGTGATGGATCTATGGGCATACCACAACCAGGTGAAGATCGACTTCTCCCGACCTGGGAAGCCGACCGACAATGCCCATGTAGAAAGTTTTAACGGAACGCTGCGGGCCGAGTGTTTGGATGCTCACTGGTTCAGCCATCTACTGGAAGCCGCGGAGCGTATCGAGGCTTGGAGGTGGGAATACAATGCGAGTCGTCCTCACAGGGCTCTGGGGGAACGCACGCCACACGAATTTGCGAGGCAGATCGCGGCTAGCCGCGATCTGTCTCGCTTAGCAAATGCCGGAGACTAACTCTCGACTTGGTACAGAAAAAGGGGTCCGATCAATCACCCGAGAACTTACATTATGATTGGTACAGCAAACGGGGGCACTTCAGAGAAAAGTTACCGAAAGCCTTCCTAGCGAAGCAAAAAATTGCTTCTCGTTTGCCGCGTATATTTCAAGTGGCCGCTGCAGAGGTTGTTGTCCGTCACCAGACGACGAACATGCATCGTCGGATGATCACGAGCAGCGGCCAGACTCCGCGACGCTTAGCACGTTTGCTATGTACGCTCACTTGATCGCAAGCTCCAGCTTTTTGTTGATACGAGCGGCCCGCATCACCTAACGTTGCACGTCAGATTCATTTCTGGCAGTTGTCGCTAACCATGGTCAAGTTGGTTACCGATAAGTGACCATGTTCGGCGGCGTTCTTATCCATGCCGTGTTCCTTCATCTCTTCTTTCGCGTCTTCCTTCATCCCATGGGCCGCGGCATTTGATACTGCACCAGTCACTTTGACTGTATGTCCGACATGGTCGCTGAGATTAACGCTGTCACTCTTGAGTTCCCAGGTGCCGCCCTTCTTAGTGGTGAGATTGTACTCATTAGCATCCTCGCCCTTCTGAAGACAGCCGGTAAGGGTTCGGGTTTTTGCGTGCGTGGTTTTAGTCGTGTCCTGCGCCGAGGCCGGTCGACCAGCGCCAAAGATGATGAACAAAGCAGCAACAACTGTCGCAATTCTGATATTCATTTCCGCCTCCGGGATGCTATACGCCCATTGGGGATGGGAATCTTCCAAAACAGCCATTTTCGCCTTACAGCACGGCGAAACAAATACAGTAGACACGGTATTCACCTCTTGACGAGACGCACGACGTAACAAGGTCGTATTCCAGAAGCAAGAGGCGGTCGTGTGGCTTCCAGGAAGACGGGCCTGAATCCCTTAATCTTCTGCTATTGCTTTTCCGCCGTTTCAATCCGCCGTTCCTTGCGGTCGAGCAGCTCATTGAGTTCGACGATGAGCTTCAGGAACTTGTCGTGATTCTTTTCCACTGCAATGAGTTCGCATAGCCGAAGCATTTCCTGACGTTCTTCGCGCGCCACAATGGCCCCAAATTGTATCTGGCGCGGCGATATGTCAGGCGCCAGATTCCCGTGAACAGGGTTGGCGTCAGCGGGTATCGATGCAAGGTCTGCGCTACCCTGCTTTGGGTGTCGCGTTCTGTGCGGCAGCTTCCAGCTTCATCCGCATCAGATAACATTCTTCGTGAACCGCGCGGCCTTGCTCATCGCTTCTGCTCAGCTTGAGTGACACGGACCTTCCGGAAACCCAGCATTGTGTGCTGTCAATGGTTGTCTTCGACATAAGCGCCTCCGTGCGGGTGCTCTGAATCTTAACGTTTGAAAACAACTCCCAGGGAAGGGACTCGACAAAGGACGTATACAGCGGACGATATATCAGAAAGCCATTCATTTCTTTTCTGACTTGCATCGCGGAGTTGCGACTTTAGCCGTCCTCTCTGCCATTGGCGGGGATCACGCACTTTCGGGAGGCCCCCAAGCACTTGCGGGGAGTGGATCCGGCTGGCTTTATCTATGCGGGCTCCAAATAAGACTCATACGTGCCTTTGTTTAGGGTCGATGCGAAGCGACTCAGCAAATGCAGCGGGAGCCTTAGTTGGAGACCACGACCCGGCCGAAACCTACCTCCTTTATATCGGACATTTACACGGCTGGACGTATGGACTGGCTTGGCCGCTTTTACCTACGCTTTCATATGGACGTCCGTACCCCCTCAACGCGCTCGCCTCGTATCTTGCTGGCGGACGACAGCATAGCGATGCGCCACACCTTGCGCAATCTGCTTGAAGGGCAGGATCGGTGGAGAGTTTGCGCGGAAGCGGCAGACGGTGTTGATGCCGTTCGTAAGACGGAGCAATGCATCCCCGATGTCATCCTAATGGATTTCCAGATGCCTCACATGAACGGACTGGATGCGGCAAAGGAAATCAGGCGCCGCCGGCCTGCCATACCGATCCTGATGGTCTCACTGCACATGTCTTCTCAACTGGCGGAAGAGGCCCGCAGGATTGGCATACGAGGCATCTGTGCGAAGTCTGATATTGGCTGTGTCGTGGAAGCTGTTCAAACACTGCTGGCTGACGGCACCTATTACAAGCGCGAACGCGACATAAAGGACGAAGGCGGTACAGAAAACGAGCGTAAGAGCTGGCCCGCCCAGGAATAAGCGGAGCTTGCAGCAACAATTGGTATGCCACGGCGGCTCCGCCGGCAATCGACTGCGCAGCCGGAGTAGTAAGTCCCGCGATGGGCATGGTTCTGCGTGCTGCTGATTTAAAATCCCTCCGGGAGCCTCAGGTTGAATCGTCTTGTGATTTTCGTTTTCGCCGGCTGGGATGCGGCGCTCTCACATCGAGCTCCAAGCAATGGGTGCACATGCACTTAAACTCTGGATTCGCGGGAACCGCTGAATGGCGATTTTTTGTGGTACAAACGTTGCCGTTAGGATCGTTTTCGGACCAGCGAAACTGCCACACAGCCAACCCTCGCTTATGACAGATTCGATCCAGACATCGGCGCTGCATTCTTGTCCCCCTGTCCGCCATTGCGGAGCAGAAGCATTTTCAGATAGCGCGGCTGAAACGGGGTTGGGAGGAGGTGAGTGAATTGGTTTGCGGCGGCAATGCTTGGTGAAGAGTCCAGGGGATAGTTATGGCTGCCAACTTCCCCTGTCGAGGGTTGTTAGTTGGCTGCCGGGCCGGTCGTAAACAGGAGCGCTTGGACTACCTGCAATTTCGGACCAGGCAAGTAGGCTTCGAGTGCTAACTCCCGCGGATCACCGGCTTGGTACTCAACATCGTATGTTTCTCCGACCGTAATGCGCATCTCCGCTTTTTGCACAATGGCGCTGTCAGTAGTCAAGTCAGCGCCTCCTTGGCAATCACTCGCCAGTCGACGGGAACTCCCGATTTCCGCAACGAAATCATCATACCTACATGATTGGCGGAAATATTGATGAGCCGAAATCGATACTTTGTGCCGCAAGGCGAGAGGCGTTTTTGGGCCGGTGGGAAGGCAAGGCCAGCGACTTCTATGTCGAGGATGCTTCGAAACCGAAGATCACCTTTACATTAATTGTGACCTTTACCTCGGTGGGACACACGGTCAAGGCAGACGGAC
>DATEHP010000434.1:0-7233 GCA_035279505.1 Candidatus Sulfotelmatobacter sp.
CACTTCACTCGACTCTCAGTTCATAATTCACCCGTACCTCGATTTCCATTTGAAAGGGCGTCGCTCCGCATGCTGGCGGGGCGTATATCCACTGTTTGACGGCCTCCGCGGCGGACCTGTCCAAACTGTCCCCCGCCGACTGCAGAATCGTTGTTGTCTCGACGGTACCTTTATCTGAAAGCAATGTGTAGAGAATTACGTCGCCTTGCTGATGTGCCGCTCTGGCCGCCGGAGGATATTGGGGCGCAACTTTCTTGACCAGTTTGGGCCATCTCTCGCAGGCTGCCATTTGATGGGCTCCAGGGCCGTGCTGGAAGAGTTCATCTCGAGAATCCGAGGGGGAACTCAGATTATCCGCGCTAATATCCAAAACCCGCTCGCCTGATTCGTAAACATGAATGCTCTTGGGAAAAATCTTGCCACCGAACTTGCCGAACTGGCCATACTCGAAGCGTTGATTTCCGACGGACTCTGAAAACAGTGCGCCAGTTCCCTCGAAACAAAGCTCCCGAGTCTGTTTCCCGTCCTTGTCCACGAGTTCGACGCAACGCAGTTCCGTACCTTTGAGCCTTTTGCTGCGCACTGACTTAACTACACCCTCTTGCTGACCGCCGGGAAGGATGAAGAGCTCCACTGCCTCTTCGGCCATATGGACGATCCGTGGTTTGAAGTCCAGATTCCGGGTCAGCCACTTAGAATCGACATCGCCGATTTCCAGCTGGCTGAATCCGGGAAACGCGATCTCGCGTCTCCACTTGTTCGGGGCCATCCAGACTTCAGCGTAGGCTCCGTCCATGGGTTTGGAGACAACATGCTCGGCGTGAATGCGAAGACTAAGACGGAAAGGCTGCCCTCCTTGTTCATGGATGTTTTGCAGAGAGGCAGCCTTGGCAAGAAGATCGCCCCCTTCCTGGTCAGAGGTTTTGTCCTTAGCAAGGCAAAGAGATCCGAAGAACAGCGCGATCAGTAGCGCGTGGAGAAAGGAAGGAAAATTCAAGGGCACCCCAGCGCTACTTGTCGTAGCTAAGCAGCGACATCACGTCATAGCTCTTCAACTTATTCCGGCCGTTCAGGAATGAGAGTTCGACGACGAATCCCAAGCCGGCGATTTTTGCTCCGAGCGATTCCGCCAGCTTCGCAGTAGCTTCGGCCGTGCCGCCGGTCGCGAGCAAGTCGTCGACGATGAGCACGCGCTGGCCTTTCTTGATTGCGTCCTTGTGAATCTGCAGGGTGTTCGAGCCGTACTCCAGAGCATAGTCATAGCTCACACATTCGGCAGGAAGCTTGCCGGGCTTGCGCACGGGAACAAATCCCGCGTTTAAACGATAGGCCAGTGCAGGCGCAAAGATGAAACCGCGGGCTTCCATCCCCAGCACCAAATCGACATCCTGGGCGATGTAGTGCTCCGAGAGTTTGTCGATGAGCATGGCAAGTCCGGTCTTGTCTTTCAGGAGGGTGGTGATGTCGTAGAACAGAATCCCCTTCCTGGGAAAATCTGGAACCTCGCGGATGAGACTCTTTAGTTGATCGACTTCGACCATAGAGACTGGGGACATTACCACGCTCCTTCAATGCGGAATGAACTGAGGCCGGCGACCGGATTCTCTTCAGAAACTTCGACGGTGTCGACGCGGGCTGCGCGCGGACCTTCACGCAAGCGCGAATGCAGCCCGGAGAGTTGATCGCGGGTTCCCTGGGCGAGGACTTCGACGCTGCCGTCGTGGTTGTTGCGGACCCATCCAGCGACGCTCAGGATGTGGGCCTCGCGCTCGACAAACCAGCGGAAGCCGACGCCTTGAACGCGGCCACGAACGAGGTAGCGGCGGGCTTGGATCGGCTTTTCGGTGGAAGTCATCTTCTGTAGTTGTCATCCTGGCGGATTCGCAGTCGAAGGATCCCTGCCATCCCAACTTACCCCTCAGTCTCAATGAATTTCAATTCGACAACGCGAGAACTGCCTTGCGGCGGCGCATCAGTTAAATAGGAGTAGCGATCCGTCGACTTCACGCGACCTCGCTCTGCGAGGTATTGTTCCGCTCAGGGTGACAAAACTGGTACTTGGATGAGACTCTAGGCCCTCGATAAATACGCGCCTTCCGACGTGTCGACCTTGATCTTCTCGCCTTCGTTGATGAACGGCGGTACCTGCACGACAAGGCCGGTCTCAGTTTTGGCGGCCTTGGTCACGCTGGAAGCGGTGGCGCTTTTCAGCCCCGGCTCGGTCTCAATGACGGTCAGAATGACGGTCTGGGGCAATTCGATGCCGACGGCCTTGCCGTCGAAAAATTCCACCTTGATCTCGAGGTTGGGGATCAGGTATTCGACGGCATCGCCGAGGATCTCCTTGGAAAGATGCGTCTGCTCGTAGTTGGCCGTGTCCATGAAGTAGTAACTGTCTCCATCGGAGTAAAGGAACTGCATTTCGACTTCGTCGACGGTGATCTTTTCGATGGGGTCAGGCGAGCGGAAGCGGTGCTCAAACATGGCGCCGGTGCGCAGATTACGCAGCTTGGCCTGGATGAAGGCGCGCAGGTTGCCGGGCGTGCGGTGCTCGACGCTGAAAACGGAATGCAGATCATTGTTGTGCTTGATGATCATGCCGGGACGAAGTTGTGTGGCAGGGATCGACATCGTTCGAAACTCTCCTTGTACGATTGCGGTTGAAGCTGGCGGAAGGCGGGCAAGCCACAAGTTCCGCCGCCACAGGGGCTAAAGCTTTATTTTACACATGGGTGCGCCGGAAGGGAAAGTCGGCAATGGTGAAATGCAAGCTCCAAGTCGCCTGCGGGAATCAACCAAAATGGACAGCGATCGCTTTTGGGATTAGCTGCATCTTAAGGGGAACTCTGGGTAATCTATCCCCCGCGCGTGGGACTACAATGAGTTGCGCTCAGGCAGTCGTTGAATTTTGGGCGCTGAGAAAAGAGGCATCATGACAACTGGGCGTTACGATTCTTCGGAAAGCAGCCACATCGGAACGGCGATTACTTTCCTATTGATAGGACTGGGAGCCGGCGCGCTGGCCGGGCTCTTGCTAGCTCCGAAAGCTGGCAAGCAGTTGCGCAAGGACCTGCGGCGCGGCTACGAGGATGCGAAAGACAGCCTCGGCGAATGGGCGGATGAGGCCAAAGACCGCGCCCGCGAAGTCGGAGAACGAGTCCGGGACGCTGCCTCTCGCGGTGCGGACCTGGCGGAGGACCTGCGCGAGAAGGTCGAACCCTTGCGGCGCGCTATCAACCGCAGCTAGTGAAACCATCTCCGGCGCCAGGCCTCAGCGCTGCCGTCGCGTATGAGGCCTCGCGTTCGACTATCGCCCTCTTGCCTTAGTACAAGTGAAAATCGACTTGGACCGCGATCTGCGTCGCGACGGGTTGACCTTGGAACATCGCTGGGCGGAAGCGCCAGCTCTTGACTGCTTCGATTGCCTGTTCGTCAAGGCCCATTCCCAGGCTCTGGCGGACGCGGATGTCGTAGACGCGTCCGTCTTTGCCGACTACCACCATCAGCATCACGATTCCCTGGAATTTTGCTTTTCGGGCTTCGTCCGAAAAACTGGGTTCGGGACTATAGATCGCCTCGGGCATGGTAACGCCGTTGCGACCCGGATGAGCTCCGGGTGTTCCCTCGCCGACGTAGGGGCCGGAATCAGGTCCGATTCCGTCACAACATCCGTCGCCTATTCCGCGGGGCCCGCCAGGACCGTCGGAAAGCCACTTCGAAAACGGCGAGGATGGATCGCCGATATGTGACGCAACGGGAAACCTGACATCTGGCGCCACCATCACAGTGGCTTCGCTCGGAAGCTTCGGCATTTCTGTTGGCACCATCACGCTCGGGCTGACGATCTGCATTTGTAGGGAGGCTCGGGGTGGATCGCCATTCGATGCCGGCAGCGGATTGTGATTACCTCCACCCCCGCCGTTCAACCCGGAAAAGATCAGAGGGAACTTCCCGAGATCGGGCATCCGTCGAGCGATCTCCGGAGGGTTACGAATCACGCAACTGGTGAAATAGATGATCAGGGCCAGAATCGCCGCTTGTCCGAGTAGCGAGAGTAGAAACATGTCCTTTCTGGTGCGGAAGAGAGCATCGTGTTCATTAGTTAGGACCGAAAACAGATGGTGCCCCGGCGATGCTGCAGTCATGGTGCGCTCCGGTCGACAGGGTGATATTTCAAACGGTTAAGACGCGAGGGCGCGGAAAAAGGATATCCGGGCTACGCGCGATTCTTAGCGATCATGTCAGAGCCGCAGCTGTCCAAATCACAAGCGACTTGGGAGCTTTGCGAGCGGAAGAATGACCAGCGCTGCTCGTAATCAGCTTGCTGTGCTCAGGTCTTCAGAGGCTGAAAGCCCGCGTCTTTTCTGGCTTTCTACGGCGCGGCTGGAGCCGCGCCTTTTCAATACCACTTATGAAACGCGTTCTAGTGGAAGATCGCCGAGAAGAACTTCCCTACACGGCGAAAAAAGCCCGGATGGTCCGTTTTCTTTTGCGGCTCCACCTGCGGGGCCGGCTGAATGACGGGATCGACGTAAACCTGTTGCTGCGTGGACTGATCTGGCGGCAGATCCGGCGGGGCCTGCGCCGGAGCCGGCGCCGTTTTCGCAGCCCGATCCTTGGCACTAAAGACAAAAGGAGCATCGACCTGCACGTGTACATCATTCGGCTGCGATGCCGGAAGCGGCGCGGTTTCCGGACCATTCGTCAGCTGCGTGCCGCCGGCATGCGAAGTTGCAGCATTGTTCGTCGCTGAACTCCGCTCTGAACCAGCTCCCATAGCGGCTTTTGGTACCTCTGAGCCGCGCAGGATCTGGGAGGGCGGAGAGTCCGCCATCAAGACAGTTCGCGGCGGAGGGCATCCACATTCCAGTGGCACATCGCCATCGACTTTATCGATTTGCCCGGAGTGAAACATGGCCTGCTCGGTCGGCTTCACCTGGTATATGCGGTCGCCCATTAGTTCAGCAACGATGGCGGAGGACGTATTACCGCGCAGCGTGCGGACGCATGTGTTGCCATGAGAGTCGGCGCTGACGGCGAAGTGGAATTCTCCGGGCCCCGCAAACATGATGCGGAAGTCCGGAGTCAGCACGGCATCGGACGATGCTTTGAGCGCATAGTGCATTTCGATGGCGCCTGTGCCCATACCAAACATGAGGTCGCGCTTGCTGGGTGAAGAACTTACGGAAAGCGTGGTGCCAGGGCACACGCGGACTTCGCCTCCATTGGGAAGACGCAGCATGGTGGTGTCGGAACCTGCGGTGACGGAAGAACCTGCGGAGAGTCGGCTGGCATCAACCGCAACCGGGCTTGAGCCTCCGACGACCGGAACGACCGCGGCATCCGGAGTCAACGCGAATCCCGGAGCGCTCCCTGGTTGACCGGATTCCTGCTTCTTTCCAATGTCGACATCTTCGGAGGGTTTCAGCCGCACCATGAGGCGGTTGCCGGCGCCGTCCCAGGAATGTCCATAGGGAGCGAGCAGGTCGAGCACAATGCGGGTGACCGGAGGATTGCTGCTGTACTGATTGACACGAATCGCGGTGATGTTCTCTTTCTGGATTCGCATTCGTTTCTGAACTGTCCCTAGCCGCGAGTTTGGAAGATCGATCACCAGACGGGGCGGTGAGTCGAGCGTCATGATTTCAGGGACCACCGAACCGCTGGACAGGATCTCGACGGCTGGCACTCCCTTTTCATGAACGATGCGGACGCTCTGGATCACACGCGCCGGACCGAAGTTCTGCGCCCACGCCGCGAAGACAAACACAGTCATCAACGTGGTGGCGCAGACAGACCTGGACCCGAATCGCTGCACAAATTCCTCGTTGGAAGCTTGCAGGAAACATACCACAGGGGCTGGGGTCAGGGAGCAGGGTTTGGAAGTTGCAAGCCAGGAGTCAGATCCTTGAGTGCGAGGTCACAGCATTGCGGCTTTGGGCTTCAGACTCCCTCTTCTGACCGCTTTACGTCGGCCGGGCGATTGAGATCGCCTGCGCTCAGGCTTCCGGAAGGAACTCGTACGACTCAATCACCGCTGCCACACTGACTCTTCCATCGGATACGCCATCTTCTACTCGCACGACCCGACCTTGGCATTGAACGCGGATACTTTCGGTGAGGGTGACTTCCGGGGGAAGGGTAAGGGTAAATCCGATGTGCGCGCCCTGTTCGATAGCAGAGTCCAGGTAAAAGCAGATGCCGCGGGCACTTACATCGCGGAGCTGGGCAGCTTCGTTCTGAACGTTGCTGTCGGTGGTGTTGCGATTGACGCTGACCGGTACTCGTAATGCAAAACGTCGTGCACCCCGCTTCTCCTGCTGGGGCTCGGCCATGCTTCCTCCAAGTAGCGTTGAAGTGGCGGACATCGATTACGAGAATGCGCTGCGACGACGGTTTGGGTCAATACCACGGTTGGGTCAGCAATTGGCTCTTTTGGGTGAGGTGCTGTACTGCTAAATCAGACGGCGTTGTCTGGTAATCTGATGTCTACGGCGCGAAGTGGCCAGAGGTCTGATTTCTTGGTTTTCGTTCTCGACAACTACGATTCGTTCACCTACAACCTGGTTCAGTATCTCGGAGAACTGGGCGCCGATGTGGAAGTGCGGCGCAACGATCAAGTCACGATCGAGGAAGTCGAAGCGATGCGACCGGAAAAGATCGTCATCTCTCCCGGCCCATGCACGCCGCGTGAGGCCGGCATTAGCATTGATTTGATTCGTCACTTCGCCGGAAAAACGCCACTGCTGGGTGTGTGCCTGGGGCATCAGGCAATGGGTGAAGCGTTCGGGGGACGAGTGATCCGCGCCCCACATCTCATGCACGGGAAAACGAGCGCCGTCATGCACGACAACAAGACGGTGTTTCAGGGACTTCCCATGCCGATGACGGCGACGCGTTACCATTCACTCATCGTGGAAGAACAGAATCTGCCCGCCGATCTGGAAATCAGCGCCTGGACGACAGAGAAAGACGGCACGCGTACGATTATGGGGTTACGCCACAAAAAGCTGGCGGTAGAAGGAGTGCAGTTTCATCCCGAGAGTGTTCTGACGGAATCGGGAAAGAAGTTGGTTGAAAACTTCTTGAAGCAGGGGCCAGGGGCCAGTCAGAACCCACCTCGACTTATGCGCGCTCTCATTCGCGTGCCATTTTGGGAATTGTGATTCAGTCGGTGATGGCGGTCACATTCTCAGCAAATTAAGATACCGCATAGTGAATGTCATGCACTTC
>DATEHP010000435.1:0-13172 GCA_035279505.1 Candidatus Sulfotelmatobacter sp.
CGTCTCACAACGCGGGAAGGAACTGGCGGGTTATAGAGGATCGACGAGAAGTCGAGTCCATGGGCTTTCCAATGATCCTTCCAGTGGGCGACCGCCGCATCCACTTCGAGCATGTCGACGCGGCCGATCATCTGGTCCATCGAACTGAAACCCATTTCCGCCATGTACTGGCGAATCTGCTCAGCGAGGAAGAAGAAGAAATTGATGACGTGTTCAGGTTGGCCCTGGAATTTTTGTCGAAGTACCGGATCTTGCGTGGCGATGCCGACCGAGCAGGTGTTGAGATGGCATTTCCGCATCATGACGCAGCCCATGGCGATCAGCGGAGTCGTGGCGAAGCCGAACTCTTCGGCGCCGAGCAGCGCGGCAATTACAACGTCGCGGCCAGTCTGAAGTTTGCCATCGGTCTGAACGCGGATGCGGCTGCGCAGGTCGTTGAGCAAGAGAACCTGCTGCGTCTCTGCCAGGCCAAGCTCCCATGGAATGCCCGCGTGCTTGATGGAACTGAGAGGAGATGCTCCCGTTCCCCCACTGTCTCCACTGATGAGTACGACGTCAGCATGAGCCTTGGCCACGCCGCCCGCAACCGTTCCCACTCCGACTTCCGCGACCAACTTCACCGCAATTCGAGCATGAGGATTAACGTTCTTCAGGTCGTAGATCAACTGGGCGAGATCTTCGATCGAATAGATGTCGTGGTGCGGCGGCGGCGAGATGAGCCCCACCCCAGGAATCGAATGCCTGAGCCGCGCGATGACGTCGTCCACCTTATGTCCCGGAAGTTGTCCCCCTTCGCCCGGTTTGGCGCCCTGGGCCATTTTGATCTGGAGTTCGTCGGCGTTCACCAGGTAATTTGCCGTGACCCCGAAACGCGCTGAAGCCACTTGTTTGACGGCACTGCGCCGGAGATCGCCATTGGGATCGGGTTTAAAGCGCTCTTCATCTTCCCCGCCCTCGCCCGTATTGGATTTACCCCCGATGCGGTTCATGGCGACGGCGAGTGTCTCGTGGGCCTCTTTACTGATGGACCCGAACGACATGGCGCCGGTCGTGAAGCGCTTGACGATTTCTTTCGCAGGCTCGACGTCTTCCAACGGCACCGGCGCGGCGCTCTTCTTCAGCTTCATCAGTCCGCGCAACGTGCAGAGCTGTGTGCTCTGCTTGTCGATCAACTCGGTGTATTCCTGGAAAGTCTTGAAGCTATCCTGCCGAACCGCGTGCTGAAGCTTGCTGATGGTCAGTGGATTGAGGAGATGGTATTCACCGTTGACCCTCTGGTGATAGTTACCGCCGACCGTCAGTTCAGTTTCAAAATCAGTCAGAGGCCGGAACGCGTATTCATGCTTCAACAGGGCTTCGTTCGCCAACACTGAGAGGCCGATTCCTTCGATGCGTGATGTCGTGCCGGCAAAATAGCTCTCGACCAGCTCTTTGTTAAGGCCAATCGCTTCGAAGACCTGCGCTCCTTGATAGCTTTGGAGCGTGGAAATCCCCATTTTTGAAAACGTCTTGAGAAGGCCCTTCTTGATTGCTTTCAGGAAATGCTTGACGGCCAGCTCGGGAGTCACGCCTTCGCCCAACTCCCCACGCCAGGCAAGATTCTCGACGCTTTCCAGCGCAAGGTAAGGATTGATTGCGCTGGCCCCATAGCCGCTAAGCAGGGCGAAATGCATGACCTCTCGCGGCTCACCGGATTCGGTGATCAAGGCCACCTGGGTTCGCGTCTCCTCCCGTACCAGCAGATTGTGCACAGCAGCGAGCGCCAGCAAGCACGGAATGGGCGCGTAATCCTTGTCGACGCCGCGATCGGAAAGGATCATCAACGAGTATCCGGCTTTCACCGCGAGCGAGGCGCGCTGGCACAACTCGTCGAGCGCACGCTTGAGTCCGGATTCTCCTTCCTTGGCCCGGAAGAGTGCCGGCAACGTGGTCGCCAGCAAATCGCGGTTCGACACGCGGCGCAGTTTTTCCAATTCGCGATTGGTCAGCAGCGGATGCGCCAACTTCAGCATGTGGCAATTCTCTGGCGCTTCCTCGAGAATGTTGCGCTCACTCCCGATGTAGCTGATGAGCGACATGACCATCTCTTCGCGAATCGGATCGATGGGAGGATTCGTGACCTGGGCGAACAACTGCTTGAAATAGTTAAAAAGGGATTGCGGCTTCTCCGACAGGCATGCCAGTGGAGTATCAGTGCCCATGGAACCGATAGGCTCTTCACCCTTGGTTGCCATCGGGCTGAGGATCATGCGCAGGTCCTCGTCGGAGTAACCGAAGGCCCGCTGTCGCCGGAGCAGCGTCTCGGCATCGGGATAGTGCATGCGCGAAGGCTCGGGCAGCTGGTCGATCGTAATCTGATTTTCCTTCAACCAATCCGCATAGGGATGTCGCGAAGCCAGCTTCTGCTTGATTTCTTTGTCGGAGACGATGCGGCCCTCGACCGTATCCACCAGAAACATCTTGCCCGGCTGCAAGCGACCTTTTTTCTTCACCTGCTCGGGAGCGACATCGAGCACACCAGCTTCGGAAGCCATTACGACCAGGCCATCGTGCGTCACGACGTACCTGCCGGGCCGAAGGCCGTTGCGATCGAGCGTCGCCCCGATCACGCGACCGTCGGTGAAGGCAATGGCCGCCGGACCGTCCCAAGGCTCCATCACACAAGCGTGGTACTCGTAGAAAGCGCGCTTCTCCGGCCTCATGTGCGGATTCCCGGACCAGGCCTCGGGAATCAGCATGGCCATCACGTGAGGCAGGCTGCGTCCGGCCTGCAGCAGCAATTCGACGGCATTGTCGAAATTGGCGGAATCGCTGCCGTCCGGGGCAATGATCGGATAGAGCTTCTTGATGTCATCCCCGAAGCGCGGCGAACTGAGCAGCGACTGGCGCGCGTGCATCCAATTGACATTGCCACGCAGGGTATTGATCTCGCCGTTATGCGCGACATAGCGGTAAGGGTGGGCTCGCTGCCAGCTGGGAAATGTGTTCGTGGAAAACCGCTGGTGCACGAGGCACAACGCACTCACGACGTCGGGGTCGGCCAGTTCGCGATAAAAGTTCGTGATCTGTTGCGCGAGCAGGAGCCCTTTGTAGACGATCGTCCGGCAGGAGAGCGACGGAAGGTAGAACATCTCCGCGTCTTCGATTCCGGACTCGCGAATTTCGCTCTCGGCACGCTTACGGACCACGTACAGTTTGCGCTCGAAGGCATCTTCGTCCATCCCGGGAGCGCAGCGCACGAAGATCTGCTGGATGTACGGTTGCGAAGCCCTTGCTACGCGGCCTATGGCTGACGCGTAAACGGGCGTATCCCGCCAGCCGAGCAGAGACAATCCTTCTTCCTTGACGATTCGCTCAAGGATGCCTTCAGAGGTCAGCCGCTGATGCTTCTCGACCGGCAAGAAGGTCATGCCGACGCCGTACATCCCTGGCTTGGGCAAGGTAAAGCCGAGTTTCTCGCACTCGCGCGCGAAGAACTTGTGAGGAATTTGGATCAGAACGCCTGCGCCATCGCCGGTCTCGGGGTCGCAACCGCAGGCGCCGCGATGCGCGAGGTTCAGAAGAACCTGGATTCCCTTCTTGATGATGTCGTGGCTCTTTAAGCCCGAGATACTGGCGACAAACCCGATTCCGCAGGCGTCGTGCTCATGCGCCGGGTCGTAGAGACCCTGCGCTGGAGGCAAGCCGTTGATCGGGTTTAGACGCGTCATCATGGACTCCGTCGCACGGATTGAAAGTGGTCTGGATCACCTGTTCTTGGGCGCGCCGGCGAGGCTATTCTACACGGCACACTTCTGCTCAGGACTATTGGTTCCGACTATCTTTAATAAGGCTTAAGGGGCGGCAAAGTACAATGCAGAATTTCGATGGCTCCGATGCAAAATTCCGGACGACCGCCCGTGCGCAGACGCTCAGGAATTAACCGCTATTTCAAGTCGACTCCGCTATAATTCCGCCAACCCATGGACTTTGATCAACTCATTACGTTCCTGGAAGTCGCCAGACAGGGCAGTTTTTCCCGTGCGGGGGAAAAGGTGTTTCGTTCACAGTCGGCGGTCAGTGCGCAGATCCGCCAACTCGAGCAGGAGTATGGGGACCGCCTGCTCGACCGCTCGGGCAAAACCGTGAAACTGACGCCCGCCGGCCAGATTTTCTATGAGTATGCCGAGCGCCTTAAGAATCTGCGGGATGAGTCACTCACAGCGGTTGCGGACCACAGCACCACTCCCCGTGGAACTCTGCGCGTCGGGGCCAACGAAGCCACTTGTTTATATGTGCTGCCCGAGGTTTTTGCGGAATATTGTCGCCGGTATCCCCCGGTGCAGATCAGCATCTATCGAAATTTCAGCTACAAGATCGTGGAAAAACTGGAAAACGGTGCCGTGGAAGTGGGCATTCTTACGTTGCCGATTCAGTCTCCTAGCCTGAAGATCCAGCCTATTTTCCGCGATAAGCTGATGCTGATGGTGAGCCCGAAGAATCCGCTGGCCAAGCACAAAGTCGTGCCGGTGAGTGAGATCGTGAAGCATCCGTTGCTGTTTCCGAAGACCGGCCACACGCGCAGGCTTCTGGATAAACTCTTCCGTCCGCACAACTCCGAACTGCAGGTGCGGATGGAGTTACCGAGTATTGGGATGATCAAGAGCTTCGTAGCAGCCGATCTGGGTGTGTCACTCATCAGCGCGTCGTTTGCTCGCGATGAAGTGGATGCGGGACGGGTTAAGTTAATCGACCTTGAAGATGCGGAACTCTATCGCGAACTGGGGCTGGCTTACCGTCGGGATCGGACGCTTTCCGTGGCATCGACTGCATTCGTGGGCCTTTTACGGCAGTTTGCGACCCAAATGAAGAAGGTGGATGCGTAGCGGCAGGAACCTGAAATTTCGATTCGTAACATCACAATTTTGAATTTAACCTGAATGGCATTCGTTCGATATTCTTTTTGTGCGTTTTGCAGTTCTTGGTCTCTTATGAAAATCCTCGTCCAGAAGGCGACGCGAATTACATCGACAGGCACAGGCATGTCGACACGAATTACGTGTCTTCTGGAGGACGGGAACGGATGATGAAGTAAGGCAATCTTAAGCAAGGTCACCGAAACCCACCGCCAGAAGCAATCTGGCGGTGGGTTTTTACTTTTTTGGCGATTTTCAAGAATGGAGCTGAAAGAACATGGGCGGTGCACAGCGACAAAGCAGATTTGAGCGTGGCGAAGATGTGGTGGTAATGAAGTTCGGAGGGACGTCTGTCGAGGACGCAGCCGCCATTCGACGACTCATCGATATTGTCGAAGGCAGACTAGGCGCGAAGCCGGTGTTAATTATCAGCGCGCTGGCAAAAGTTACCGATCAGTTGCTGGAGGCCGGGAACGCGGCTGCCAATGGCCATCTGGGATCGGCTCTCGCGGGCGTTCGAAACATTTACGTGCGCCACGAGGAACTGGCTGATTCGCTTCTGAGTGGCTCGGCGTATGGCTCACTTGATCGCCACCTGCGTGGCGAATTTCAATCTTTAGAATCGTTTCTGCACCATCTGGAAAGATCCCACTACTTTGACCTTAAGGCACAGGATCGGCTCTTAAGCTTTGGGGAGTGCTTCTCTAGCAGGCTTGTCAGCTGGGCGCTCTGTGAAGCCGGGCTGCAGGCTGCGCATGTTGATGCGCGTAGTTGCATCGTCACTGACGCGCACCATGGACAGGCAAGCCCGAGGTGGGACGTAACGAATCAGCGCCTTCGAGACGTCCTGAATCCTCTCCTGCAGTCAGGGGCTGTCCCGGTTCTTGGGGGCTTTATGGCTTCCACTAGCGATGGAGTTCCCACCACGTTGGGGCGCGGCGGATCAGACTTCAGCGCCGCTATTGTAGGAGCTGCCATTGGCGCATCGCGAGTCGAAATCTGGACGGATGTTGACGGAGTCATGACGACGGACCCGAAGATCTGTTCCGACGCTCACGTCATTCGCAAGCTCAGCTTCGATGAAGCCGCTGACCTGGCGCACTTTGGAGCCAAGGTGTTGCATCCTGCAACTCTGGCGCCCGCGATGCGCGAGAACATTCCCGTTTATGTTTTGAACTCGCGGCACCCGGAGGGGAATGGAACTGAAATTACGGCGCGTGCGAGCACGGGCAACCGGGTGAGCGCCATCACGGCAAAACGGAGTGTTGTTTCGCTGGAAATCCAGTCGCGGCGCGGGGTCGATGCTGCTTTGCTGAATGCCGTGTTTGGAGTCCTTGAGCAGCACAATTGTGCGGTGGACGTGATGGCAACTTCGATCGACCGAATCTCACTGTTGGTGGGCTCCAGCGTCGCGCTGCCCAAAATTGTCGAGGACGTGCAGCAAGTCGCCGACGTGCGTTGGGAAAATCATAAGGCGCTTGTTTGCCTCGTCGGGGAGAATATTCGCCGTCAGCCAGAAGTAGCGAGCCAACTCTTCGCGACCATTTCCGATATGGACGTACGCATCCTCTGCCAAGGGGCATCGGAACGCACTTTATCGTTCCTGGTAGATGAGTCGAAGGCCGAGGAATCGGTGCGGCGCCTGCACAGCGTATTCTTCCCCAGGCTTGAGCCGGCGCGCGACTGGGGAGGAATTTCCAGCGCATTCTGTGAGGCGGGATAAAAGCCGCTGTTAATCGCCGCCTTCTGCGGCCGCCGCCTGCACCTGGGATGATGTTGGAACCGGCTCGATAATGTGCAGCCCGCACTCAGTTTTATTGAAGCCGGGCCAACGGCCGGCGCGCGGATCCTCTCCAGGTCCGACGGCGCGGGTGCAATGGGTGCAGCCGATGCTCGGGTAGTCCTGATCATGAAGCGCGTTGTAGGGCACATCGTGGTCATGGATGTAGCGCCACACTTGCTTTGATGTCCAGTCCACAATGGGGTTGACCTTCACCAGACCAAACTTCGCATCCCACTCAATTCGTTTCGCGCCCGAACGTACTGACGTCTGATCACGACGGATGCTCGTGATCCACGCACTCAATTCTCCAAGCTTGC
The DNA here is from genome assembly GCA_035279505.1 of Candidatus Sulfotelmatobacter sp. Classification (GTDB taxonomy): domain Bacteria; phylum Acidobacteriota; class Terriglobia; order Terriglobales; family Acidobacteriaceae; genus Sulfotelmatobacter. The sequence continues at coordinate 6,996 of DATEHP010000435.1, forward strand.
GGCGCAGCGGTTCCACCTTGCGCAGATTACAGCATAGATCGGGGTTGCGGGTCCATAAAGCCTCGCCATGCAGTCGCTGTTGCTCTTCCGGCGCTAGCATGGAGTAAACCCTCTCGATCGTGATTCCGTACTTTTCTTCGATCCGGTCCATCAGATTGTAGGTCTCAGCGAATAAGAACTCCGTATCGATGGTGAACAAACGAAAGTCCTTGCTGATGCGCGACGCCATGTCGATCAGCACCATTCCTTCCGCGCCGAAGGCCGACGAGATGGCTACGTTCTTCCCAAACGTCTGGAATGCCCAACTAAGAACGTGCTGCGGAGACCAGATTTCCGCGACGCTCTGAACTCGCGCAACCTGAAGTTGCCCGTCGTTAGGGGTGGAGGGCTGAATGAGATCTTTCACGCGACTGGCTCCTCTTGAATGGACTCTGCTCGGAAAATCGAAACCAATTCACTCGGGATAGAAATTTCTCTGCCGCTCGAAACAAATTGGAACTGCTCGTCCACGGCATGTCGTACGACATCACCCACAACGAGCAGAGTCGGAGCAGGCAATGTTGGAGCGGTCTTCAGCTTTCCGACGCTGGTGCAGAAAGTCTGCTGATCCGGCGCGGTGGCGCGAGAGATGATCGCGCAGAGTGTATCGTCGGTGAGTCCCGCGGCTTTCAATCTTTCCGAGATGTCCGGGTAATTGTGGCCGGGCATGTAGATGACGAGAGTGGCGCCGCTTCCGGCCAGCTTGCTCCAATCGGCAGCCTCGCTGTTTGAAGCGTGATGCGCCGTAAGGAACACCACGGCTGACGACTCGCGGCGATGCGTCAGCGGTATCTGCGCCGATGCCGCGGCTCCCAGCGCCGACGTCACGCCCGGAACAATCTCAAAATCGATGTTCGCCTTGCGAAGAACCTCGATTTCCTCACCGGCGCGCCCGAAGATCATGGGGTCTCCGGACTTCAGTCGGACTACCTGTAGACCTGAGTCCGCGAGGGCGATCATCAGAAAATTGATCTCTTCCTGCTGGATCTTTTTCGTTCCGCATCTCTTGCCGACATTGTGCAACTGGGCCGCAGGCGGAATGAGCTTCAGTATCTCAGCCGAGACCAGTTCGTCATACAAGACAGCGTCCGCCGTCTGAACCAATCCCAGAGCTTTCACCGTGAGCAACTCCGGATCGCCGGGTCCCGCGCCAACTAACCAAACTTTTCCCTTCATCCTTTTTCTCCGTCTGTAGTAAGTGCGCCCGCCAGCTCGGTGTTCTCGGCCAGAGCCGCTTCGACTGCTTCCCTGCTCGCGAGCGAGTGAAGGAGGTCGAGCTTGCGCTCCTTGTCGAGATCGCTGGCCAGGATCAGCTGCCTGGTCTCGCCCAACTCGGCCACCCAGGCGGCATAGGCCGGCCCGAACTGCTTTTCGAGTTGTTGCCTGATTTTCTGCGCCAACGAGGGACTCTTCCCCGAGGTCGAAACGGCGATCTGCAAATCACCGCGGCGAACAATCGACGGATAGAAGAAATCGCAGAGATCCGGCACATCGACTACGTTGCACAGGACACTGAGTCTCTGCGCCTCGTCATAGATACGTTCATTCAGCGAGCGCGAAGCGGTGGCAACGACGACCAGAAACGCTCCATGCAGATCTTCAGTCCTGAAAGCGCGCAGTTCGAGTTCGATCCTGCCCGAACGCGCCCATTCGCGAACGGCAGGGCTGGCATCGAGAGCGACGACCCGAATGCGGGCACCCGTTTCGAGCAAACCACCGATCTTCGGTTCGCCGACCTTTCCCGCCCCAACGACCAGGCACTGCTTCCCTTCCAGTTTCATGAACATTGGAAATAAGCTAGTCACCGACACCTCCTGCCAGGTGAACCAAATTTGGGGGAGAGGGTAGATCACGGACTACCGCGGGCACACTCTCGCCCGCCAGAAATTCGCGCAGCTCAGAGTCGTTGTGACGGGAAAAGAATCTGCGCAGATTCTCCCCGGGGTTATGGTCAGTCAGATATCGCCCGAGCAAACGCTCCAGCGCATCCGGGACTTGGGTGGCGAGGCAGCGATATCCCACCGGTCTCGCCGTCGACTGATGCAAACCGAGAGCGCCCCCCACACAAAAGTAGTAGGCGTCCGCGAGTTGGCCGTCGACTTTGATCTTCTTGCCCTCGATGCCGACGTCGGCGATCCAGTGCTGTCCGCAACTGTTGGGGCAACCGGTAACGTGCAACTTCAGGTGTTGATCGAAGCCAGGCAGGCGTTCTTCCATCTCCTCCACCAGCCAGCGGGAGAAACTCTTGGTTTCTGTGATCGCCAGCTTGCAGAATTCCGTGCCGCTGCAAGCGACTGCTCCGCGCGCAAACGCTGACCCGCCTACCTGGAATCCAATCGCCTCAAGCTCATTGGCCAGTGCATCAGCATTGATCGTGGGGACATTGACGACAAGCAGGTTTTGCATGGTAGTGGCGCGGAGTTCGCCGCTTGCATAGCGCTCGGCCACATCGGCGGCAGACTGCATCTGGTCGGCTGTAATTCGTCCCCGCAGCACTACGGCTCCGACGTAGGAAAGGCCGGGTTGCTTCTGCGTGTGAATGCCAACGTGGTCGCGGTAAACATCGTCGGGAGGATTTTCTTCCGCAGCGGGATCGAGACGAAACCCGATGCGCTGATGCAACTCGTCTAGAAATTGCTCAGCTGTCCATCCATGACGCAGGAAGAGGAACTTCAGGCGAGCTCGCTCGCGATGTTCGCGCAGAACTTCGGAGTCGCGGAAAAGCTCGGTAATGCCCTTGATGACCGGCACGACTTGACCCTGCTGAACAAAAGCGTCGAGCCGCGCACCCAGATATGGTTCAGCCGAAAGGCCGCCGGCTACACGCAGGGAAAATCCAACTTCCTTCTTCCCGCCAACGGTCCGCGAGATCGCGGTCAGGCCAATGTCATTGATTTCAGGATAGGAGCACCAGGAGTGGCATCCGGCTATGGAGATCTTGAACTTTCGTGGCAGGTTGTAGAATTCCGAATTTCCTGCCAGCAGCTGCGATGTTTCGAGCACCAGAGGTGAAGCATCGATAATCTCGTCAGCATCGACCCCAGCAACTGGGCATCCGGTCACGTTTCGGACAACATCTCCGCAAGCTCCGGTCGTGTTGAGTCCCACACGCCAGAGTCCTTCAAGAACATTTGGCAGGGACTCAATCGTGACCCAATGAAGTTGAATGTTTTGACGAACGGTAAGATCGGCAATTCCGTTGGCGTAGCGGCGGGTGAGGTCTGCGATGGCGCGCAACTGATGAGAGCTCATGATGCCGTTGGGAATCCGGATGCGCACCATGAAACGCTGCAACGCGCGCCCAACGCCTCCCTGGCCGCCGGTGACGCCAGCACCATCGCCCTGGGTGTAAACGCCCCACCAGCGGAAGTAGGTACCGATCCACTCGGGTGGGATGGAAGCGAATCCCTGACGGGCAAAGCGGCGGATCTCGTCCAACCCCTCCCAGGGATTCGTGGCGCGTTTCAGTCGCTCTGCCCGTTGTGCAGCGGTTTCTTTCTTCGTGTTGGTTGTCGTATTCGTCATGTATCAAGGCAATAAAAAACCCACCGCCAGATCCGTCTGGCGGTGGGTTGATGAGTGCTTTACTTTAAGAAGATCTTCTTAAGTCAGCAGCCTCCCCGCGCCAGAGCGCACGCATCCACAACAACAACAACAGATGCAGCAGCAAATCGCGCGAAGATTGGAGTTCACTGACATTCGAGGTTTGATTCTACGGGCCCGGCTGGCGCCCGTCAACATTACTATTCTCCGGCTTAGACTCAAAATTTCGATAAAAGGAATCAGAATTTTTGCATTCTCGGACGCACCAGCTCACGACACTGTAAAATCAATAACTTAGCTTGCATACGAATGGTTCAGTGATACTCTTTCGTTGTTTTTGGCAGCCTTGTGCTCGCCCTTCATTCAGCTAGAAAGGTAGTGTCCATATTTATGAAGCGTTGCGCCGTAGTTTTAGTACTCCTTCCGCTCGTCCTTACTATTGCCGGGTTTTGCCAGAACAATGCTGCGGATCCCTACAAAGCGACTCTCGATCGGCTCGACTCGCTCACTCAGCAAGCAGAATCCGACTGGCGTTTTCATGATGACATTCCTCATCCGGAAGATCCCGGCCTGAACGACTCGGATTGGGGCGTCTGGACGGTGAAGAATGTGTCGGGTCCCGGCGGGCAGCACGCGAATGAGGAACATTGGACTGGGACTCGCGTCTTCCGGCGTTCAATTCAGATTCCGGAGAAGATCAACGGCTACGACACGCAGGGCGCACGGGTTTGGCTGGATTTGCGTTTCGGAAGTCCCGGCAGCCTGATGATCACAGTCTTCTCCAACGGCGCTACTCTGTACCGAGGCGATGATGACAACATCCTGCCTGTACTGTTGACGGAGAGTGCGCAGCCGAGGCAAAAGTTTCTGATAACCGCGCGCGTGGTTGGGCGGGAGACCATGCAGTCGGAGTTCTTCCACAGCGAACTCAGGATTGATGCTCCGAAATCGCGTCCGGATCCTGCCCGAATGCGCCTTGAACTTTTGGCCTCTCGTCCGATTATCTCGGCCTATGAGGAGGGAAAAGTGGAGCGCGAGCGCCAACTGCAGGAGGCGCTTCAAGCGATTGATTTCTCTCCGCTCGACAAGGGGGATCAAGCGGCGTTTGATGCGTCACTCAGATCGGCACACGCCAAACTGGAGGTTCTGAAACCCTGGCTGCAGCAGTTCACGATTCGGGCCGTCGGCAACTCTCACATTGACATGGCATGGCTCTGGCCATGGACCGAGACGGTCGAAGTGGTTCGCAATACATTCAATAGCGTGCTCGATTTGATGCGCGAATATCCCGACTTCAAGTTCACGATGTCTTCGGCCCGAACCTATGAATGGATGCAGGAAAAGTATCCGGATATCTATCATCAGATCGAGCAGCGCGTGAAAGAGGGTCGTTGGGAGATCATCGGCGGGATGTGGGTCGAGCCTGACCTGAATATGCCGGACGGTGAATCGTTGGTTCGACAGATCCTGGTGGGCAAACGCTATTTCCAGAAAAACTTTGGCGTAGATGTGAAGATCGGATGGAATCCGGATTCGTTCGGTTACAACTATCAGCTACCGCAGATTTATAAGCGATCCGGCATGGATTACTTCGTGACCCAGAAGCTGATGTGGGCGCACGAATTCACCACGTTTCCCTACAAGTTCTTCTGGTGGCAGGCGCCGGATGGCAGCCGCCTGCTGACATATTTCCCGCATGATTATGCCGATCCGATCGATGCTGAACCGTTGGGAAGCCAGGTGGCGACTTGGATGCCTTCGATCTACGGGTCGAAGATCCTCGACAAGCCCGAGATGATGCACCTGTATGGCGTTGGCGATCACGGCGGCGGGCCGACCCGGGTGATGCTCGATCATGCCCAGCAGATGCGCTCTCCAGATTTCGTATTTCCTAAGCTGGAGTTCAGTTTTGCCAGCGAGTTCTTCAGCGACATGGAGAAGAAGCTGCCCTCGATGCAGGTTCCTACCTGGGATGGAGAACTGTACTTTCAATATCACAGAGGCGTCTTTACGACACAGGCGGAGACCAAGCTGAGAATCCGCCGCTCGGAAGAAAATGTATTGAACGCGGAGAAGTTCGCGTCACTCGCTTTGCTCTACGGGCGACCCTATCCACAAGAAGTGATGGCGCAAACGTGGAAGAACCTGCTGTTTGATCACTTCCATGACATCATGCCGGGCTCGGGCATTGCGGTGAATTATCTGGATGCCAAGCGCAATCTGGAAAATGTGGACCGGGCGGCGAATGACGTCACCTTCGCATCCCTGCGAGAAATTGCAGCCCACGTGAACACAGAGAGAGAAGGAGTGCCGGTGCTGTTGTTCAACTCGCTGTCGTGGCCCCGCACTGAAGTAAGCGAGGTGGAGGTACAACTAGCGGCGCCGGCTCGCCAGATTGAAGTGGTCGACTCAACCGGAAAGCCCGCGGAAGCGCAGTTGCTCTCTCTCGATGCCGAAACGCATCGCGCTCGCTTCTTACTGCTGTCCAATACTCCGCCGCTTGGATATCAGACGTATTTTGCACGTGGGGCTGCGTCGGCTGCTCCGGTGCACTCAGTTCTGAAGGCCTCGGCAGATGTTCTGGAGAATGAATTC
>DATEHP010000436.1:0-7626 GCA_035279505.1 Candidatus Sulfotelmatobacter sp.
CTCGCATTTGACCAGATCGACCGGGGCCCCGCGAATGAAACCGGCGACGAGATATTCCTCGATCTCGGGGGGGGCGGGGACAATCGAAGCGAACGTAACCACGGGGTCGGTGCCGATCGCGACGGCGACTTCCATTTTGCCCGAGGGACGATCGCCTTCCGCCAGAACACTGCCGCCTGAACTTCTCGCCATGATGTCGACCGCTGCGCGGGAAGCGTCCGTGCCCGGGGCAGCCGGGCTTCGTCCTGGCTGGACAGCCGAGGCGGCTGTCGCTACATCGTCTGACATAGCGGCGCGCATTCGTTCGCGGGCGTGTTCGGCGGCATTCTTTTGGCGCTGCCAGTGCATTCCTGTAGTGTGCTCGTCGTATACCTGCATGCGGTACATGCCCAGATTGCGCTTGGCGGACTTCGGATCGCGCGTGGTAACGCAGGGAAGGGTAATGAAGCGGCCGCCGTCTTTCGGCCAGCACTGAAGGATGGGGAAGTCGAGGAGCGAGAAGTTATCGCGCTTAATGACCTCTTTGCACGGACCCGTAGGTACCGTGCGTGGGAAAAACTTTCCCGCCTCAGTCAGCAGCGGGAGCATTTTCAGCTTGTCGAGGAATCCCTGGGGAGATTTCATATCCATGAACATGCGAATGCGGGCTGCGATCTCATCGTAGGATTTCACGCCAACTGACATTTTCATGCGTGCGTCTGAGCCGAACTGGTTGATGAGCAATTGAGAGCCGGGATGTCCCTTGAGGTTTTGAAAGAGAAGCGCCGGCCCACCGGGATTTCCTTTGGCGTCGCGGCATTTCGAGACGCGATCGGTAATTTCCGGGATCTCCAGGATGGGATCGGCTTCTGTCTGGATGCGCTTCAGTTCGCCGGCGCGGTCTAGCGCTGTGATCCACTGGCGTAGGTCGTCAAAAGGCAAGGGATTCCTCTCAGGGTGACGGACGATTATAAGGGATTAGGGCGGCTGGGAACTTCTTTGCCATGGCTTTGCGCGGATCAACGCGGGTTAGACCAATCTTGGTACGCTTGCGCCAGCTGCAGCGGACAAAATCCATAAGTCTGGGGCGAGACAAAAAGTGTCTTGTTCAGGGTGACAAAGCAATCATCACTTTCTTTGTTCCAGCTTGACGCTCGCGGTCACCGGTTGGCCGTCCCGCAGCACTTTTACTTCGACCACGTCTCCGACCTTGCTTCGACGGAGTGCGTCGGTGAAGTCGTAGAGGTTCTTGATAGGCTTGTCGCCAAACTGTACCAGGATGTCTCCTGCTTTAAGGCCTGACTTGGCCGCAGGTGAATTCGGTCGGACATCGGAAAACTTCACGCCATTTTCCACCTGGCCGAAATCGGGGACCGAGCCGAAATATGGACCGTATCCGCCGCCCCCTCCTCCCAGCGGTTTTTCTTCGGCTACCACCTGGAACGCAGGTGGCTGGTCGGTATTTGCCAATTGCACAGCGACGCTTTCGACCATATCGAGGAGGGACGCCGCAGATGGGCCATTAATTTTGTCCCAGGTGTCAGAGGGTTTGTGATAGTCCGAATGCAGCCCTGAAAAAAAGAACAGCACCGGAATCTTCTTGGTGACGAAAGAAGTGTGGTCGCTGGAGGAGTAGCCTCCTGCTGAGTATTCAATCTTGAACGGCGCTTCCTTCTGTGCCTGCTCCAGGACGGCCTTAAATGTCGACCCTGTGCCGACGCCGCCGATGTAAACCTTTTCATCTTTGATCCGCCCGATCATGTCCATGTTGATCATGGCTACAGCTTTGGCGAGGGGACGGGTCGGCTCTTTCACCCACTCAGCGGAGCCTAGAAGGCCGAGCTCTTCTCCGGCAAAATCCATAAACAGGATGCTGCGCTTCAGTTTCCCGCGCTGAGGAGCGAGTAGGCGCGCCAGTTCCAGGACTCCCGCGGTGCCGCTGGCGTTGTCATCGGCTCCAGGATGAATTTGCCCGATCTGTGACGGCGCGAGTGAGTCAAAGTTACCGCGGCCGAGATGGTCGTAGTGGGCGCCGATGATGACGTACTCGTCGGTCTGTCCGGGAAGCCATGCCAGGACGTTATCAACCGTTGCGCGAGTGGTTTCGATGTCGATGTTCAACGAAAGATGAAGGGTGGTGGGGAACGCAAACGAGGCGGGCTTGGTGCCGGAGTTGATCTGCTCCTGAACATCTTTCAGTGACTTTCCGGCGGATTGAAACCATCCGTCGGCTACTGCATTCTTCACCTGCACCATCACAAGGCCGACATTTTCCGGACCGCTCACGCTGCCGAAGCGGGTCAACGAATCCTCTTCACCGTCGCCCAGTTTGCCGTTAATGACCACTAAAGCTTTAGCGCCATGATTGCGCGCATTGATCGCTTTCGTGATGAGTTGGGAGTGCTGCGTCAGGCCGTGATTGCCAGTTTTGGCAGCGAATCCGGAGGGTTCGTAGCGGAGGACAACGACGATTTTGTCTTTTATGTCGAGTCCGGTGTAGTCATCGTAATGCAACTCGTCGGCAGTTACCCCGTATCCGGCGAACACAACTGGGGCGGCTGCCTGCCCGGAGGCCGAGAAGCTGAAAGGCATGAAATCTTGTTCAATCTTGAGCTCCTGTCGTTTGTCGGCAGTTTGCGCCGAGCAGCGATTGTCGGACTTCAGTCTCGCACCGGTGACGACGCTGAACGGTTGTGCGTATCCCTTCACACCCGCGGGCTCAATCTGGAGTTCCTTGTAGCGTTTCTCAATGAGATGCTCGGCGCGAATCAGGCCCTTCGTCCCCGCGCCGCGGCCCTCCATTTCCGGAGAAGCGAGCGCCTTGATATCGGTGACGTATCGGTTGGGGTCGGCCTGCGGTGCGGACGACGCCGCCAGCATGGCTGCGGCAACGGCGAGAACTGCAAATAGCCGGTGGACACGAATCAACATTGTGGAATTCCCCAGGGACCCAAAAATCGTATGGGCGCAGGAAAGACGTGTCAACCCTTCAGGGGCAACTGGCGCATCTACGCTGTTGCCTCTAGCACGATCTGCTCAACTCTGTTCCAGGCTTTGCTACTCGGATCGATCAGGTCGAAATGATCCGATGCAGGAATCTCCAGCAGGTGGGCGTCTTCCTGTTCCTTCCCCCTGCGGTTCTGTTTCAGCGTGACATAATCACGGCTGAATGACGGAGGGACATCGTGGTCGGCAGTGCCGTGAATCAGCCACTGGCGGGTCTTCACAATGGAAAGCTGCATGGGATCCGCTTCGCGATAATGATCCGGGACCTCGGCCGGTGTACCGCGGAGAAATTCAACTACCGCATCGTGGCTGAGGTGAAGCTGGTAGGCGCGTTGCAAGTCCACCACGCCGGCTAGGGAGATCACCGCCGTCACGTGCGGTTCGTGGGCGGCCAAACAGAGCGCTAACTGGGCTCCTGCCGAGTGTCCCATGACCACGACTTTTTTGGTATCGAAACTGTGCTTCTGCGCGCTTTGGATAAGAAACTGGTAAGCGGAGCGGATATCCTCGAAGCTGCCAGGCCATGCGCCGCCTTCATTTCCCACCCTTCGATATTCGAGGTTCGCGGTGCCAAGTCCCTTCGCGGTGAGAGCGGCGCAAAGATGTCCGGCATGATCGAGACTGTATTTGGCCCGCCAGAATCCGCCATGGATGTTGACTACGAGCGGGTGGGGGCCGGTCTTGCTTGCGGGCAATCGCAAGTCAATGAACTGGTTCGGGTCCGAGCCGTACGAGAGCCGAAGGTCGGACGGAGGTGGTTGCCGGGAGAGGATGTCTTCAGACATGAAAACTTCACCACAGCGGGCACAGAGTACCACAGAGGTTTGCGCCACGGTCCACGTGGCGAAATCTACTCGTACCGCAAGGCTTCGATGGGGTCGAGATTCGCGGCACGCAGCGCGGGTACCATGCCGCTGACCACTCCCACCACCGCGAGAATACTGGTTGCAACAATCAGGATCATGGGCGAGACGATCAGCCGAATGTCGGCAGCCTCGGCATGCTTGGCGAGTGCGCTGTAAAATGTGATCCTTCCACCCACAATCGAAACCGCGTAAGAGAGAAGTATCCCGAGAAATCCACCCACTGCGGTGATGACCATCGCCTCGGCCAGGAACTGAAAGAGAATGTGGTGGCGCCGCGCACCTAGCGCTTTTTCAACGCCAATTTCGCGAGTCCGCTGCGTGACCGAGACCAGCATGATGTTCATCAATCCGACCCCGCCGATCCCGAGAGTCACTGTGCCGATAAAGGCCAACAGAACCTTCAGGGCCATTGTGATGATGCCGAATTGCGAAAGCTGCTTCTGGGCGTCGAAGACAAACACTGCACGACGGTCATCAGGCTTAAAGCTATGGGCTGTGGCTAGTGTTTCACGGATGGTGCGATCCATCTTGTCGTGATCCAGTCCGATCGAATCGAGCCAGATTCCGTCGAGGTAATGATTGTCCTTAAGCACATCCATGGAGTTATAGGGAATGTAGACAACGCGGTTGTTATCGTTGTCGCCTTCCTGCATGCGCGGAGCACCCATGCCAATGACTTCGAAGGTCACGCCGTCAATGCGGATCCGCTCCCCGATGGCGGGCATGCCCGAAAACAATTTGTCGCGCGCTTCCGAAGCGATGACCGCGACCAATCCATGCTGCATGCTGTCCGCGTCGTCAAGGAAGCGGCCCTCGGCGATTTCCAGATTCCAGATCTTCTGGATTGACGGATCAAGACCCATTACCGGAAACGTGAATGAGCGGTTGTTGTTCTGGACTGTAGAATCCTTCTGTGACATGCGAACTACATGCCGGCAGAGCGGGAGATTGTTGCGCAGCAGTTCGATGTCGTCGTTGGTGAAGCGAACCTGTACGCCAGCCTTGTTACCGCCAGCCTGCTGCGAAGTTCGACCGGGAAACACGCCGACGGCGGTGGCGCCGAAGCTCTCGAAGATGACCTCGATTGCCTTGCCGAATCCGTTGCCGTAAGAGAGTAGCAACACAACGGTTGCGATTCCCCAAGCCATTCCCGCCATGGTCAGGAGGGTACGCCGAAGATCGTGGCGCATGGCGGAATAGGCTTGTTTGAGCAGGTCGCGATGCATGGTTATTCCTTGCGTAGCGCCTCTACAGGTTCGAGTAGCGCAGCCCGCCGGGCGGGATAGAGTCCGGCTGCCACGCCGGCCACTCCGAGCGAGATCACGGCCAATGCGGCAGTCGATGCGACCAATTTGGGAGGATCAAAACCATCTCCAAGGCTAACTCTCGAGAGCGCTGCCATCAGCGCCGCCGCACCGGCAATTCCGAAGCCTCCACTAAGCATGGTCAGAAAAGCGCCTTCCACAAAAAACTGGAACATGATGTTGTTATTCGTGGCCCCGACCGCCTTACGCAGCCCGATCTCCCGCGTGCGGTCGGCCACCGCAACCAACATGATGTTGATGATCCCGATAGCTCCAAGCGCAAGGGTGACCAGGCCCACACTGCCCAGGAACATGTTCATCGCGTCGAAGATCTTTCCAATCTGGTCGACTGTTTTTACCGTATCCCATTCGTCGAACGAATCCGCATTGCGCGGATCGAAGCGGTGGTTGCGGGCGATGATCTTGTGTACTTCCTGTTTCGCCGTTTCGTGCAAAGCCCGCGATCTGGGTTGGTAGTTAATCTGGGAGATGACGTTCGTATCAATTCCGGCATTCAGCGGCGGGAAATATTCATGCATGGTGCTGAACGGAATGTAGTTCTTGAGGTTCTGCGTGTTGTTGTCGCCATGCCCAATGCGCTGTAGGGTACCGATCACTTCGAAGCGAGTGCCATTGAGCAGAATCGTACTTCCAATCGAGGGCCGGCCGGAGAAGAGCGTCCGACGCGTTTCGTCTCCGAGGACGATCACGCGGCGAGCTTGCAGTTCATCCATTTCGTTGAGCCAACGCCCGTCGCTGATGGGGGCGTAGCGGATACGGCTGAAGTCGGGGCGCACGCCGTTGATCTGGCCGCCCGCCTGAAAGTAGTCGCTGACCGCGCGAATGTCGCCACGGGAAATCACCGGCGTTGCGCCTCCGACGCTTGGACATTCCAGAAGAACGTCTTCGTAGTCGCGAGTGGTCAGATAGTATTGGCGCAATGCGGTGAAGCTGCCTTGGACCACTGGGGCGCGTCCCGACCAGATGAAGAGCACATTTTCCCCAATTGAATCGAACTGCTTCCGGTTGCCGGAACGGAATCCTTCGCCCAATCCCACCAGCAGCAGCAGGGAACCTACGCCCCAGGCGATGCCGAACATGGTAAGGAAAGAACGCAGTTTGTGCGCCCAGAGAGTTTGCAGGGTCTGGCCGAAGATGTCGAAGATAACGCGCACGCTACATTATAGAGGCTGGATGGGAAACCCTGAACCTGACCTCTGATCTCTGCTTCTCTCCACGAGGTCCGGCTGAAAATTTCGTTCCGAACTCGGCGGGACTCGGTTATTCTCTAGCCAATGACGACGCTTGCGCTGAGCGATTTGCTGGGCGCCCCGGTGTATGACCCGTCGGGCGCGGCCGGACGCGTGCGCGAGGTAGCGGTTGCTCCCCAGGAAGACCGTACGCAGGTTTCATCGCTCATCATCAAGACCAAGGCCGGCAATCGTATGCTCCCTTTTTCGGCGGTTTCCGCGATTGAGGGGGGAGTGCGAGCTACGACGGCCGCCGGGGAGTGGTCTGCGGCAAACGGAACCGAGGGACTCTTCCTGCTCGAGCGCGACCTCCTTGACCAGCAAGTCATCGACGTAAACGGGAGAAAGGTCGTCCGCGTCAACGACGTTGACCTTGAATTCGATTCGCAAAAAGACCCCAAACATCCAGTCCTGCGGGTTCATTCTGTCGATGTGGGGGCGCGTGGAGCGATCCGTCGCCTGCTGCGCGGAGTTGCGCCCAGAACCGCTCTGCATGTGTTGTTAGGGAAAATCCCGCCCCGCAGTATCCCTTGGAATTTCATCGATCTGATCGAGACCGATCCCGCGCGCCGGGTCAAGCTTAAGATTTCGCACGAAGGTCTGGCCAAACTGCATCCTGCGGATATCGCTGATATCGTCGAGGATCTCGCACCCGACGAGCGCCAGGCCGTCTTCCAAACCCTCGACGAGGAGACCGCCGCCGAGGCGCTCGAAGAGGTCGAACCCAAGGTGCAGAAGGCGATCGTCGAATCCCTCGATTCGGAGAAGGCGGCGGACATTGTCGGCGAGATGGATCCGGACGCAGCGGCCGACTTGCTCGCCGACCTGCCGGAGGACCAGACGGAGCAGATTCTGATCCAGATGGAGCCCGAAGCTCAGCAGGACGTCGTCGAACTGCTGGAGCACAAGGAAGAGACTGCTGCTGGACGCATGACCACGGAGTTCCTGGCGCTTCCGATTAGTGCGACCGTGCAGAACGCGATCGATTCATTGCGCGAATTCGAAGGAGGGGTCGAGGCTATCAGCACCATCTACCTTGTCGATTCCAAGGGAACCCTGGTCGCCGCGGTCCCCTTGGCGAGGATCGTTTTGGCAGAATCGTCAGCACCAATGCTTTCGCTGGCGCAAGAGCCTCTTGTATTGGCCCATCAACTTACTACTGAAATGGATGTGGCCGAACTATTTGACAAGTACAATCTGCAGACGCTTCCCGTCGTGGAC
>DATEHP010000437.1:0-9189 GCA_035279505.1 Candidatus Sulfotelmatobacter sp.
TGCCGCTGTCTTGTCGCCGAGCACGCTGAGCTTTCCTTCGCAAATAGTGAACTCGACGAGCGCGCCAATGGGCGTGACACTTTCCAATACCGGTACTGCCCCACTGAGCATCTCCGGTATCTCGACCACTGGCAGCTTTCAGCAAACCAACAATTGCGGCACGCAACTTGCCGCGGGCGCGAATTGCTCGATCAGTGTGACCTTTAGTCCCACCGCGGCTGGCACACAAACAGGCACCCTCGCTGTTGCTGACAATGCCGCACAGAGCCCACAATCGGTTGCCCTGAGCGGCGTCGGAACGGCTTCGGTGCAGCAACTCTCGGCCACTCCAGCTTCCCTAAGCTTTGGAAGCGTTTCCTTAGGCACCACCACAACGCAAGGGGTGACCCTGACCAACACGGGCAACTCAAGCGTGAGCATTTCTCAATGCACTGTTTCAGGCACAGGAACCCCATTTAGCATCAGTGGATTGACCACGCCGCTGAACCTTGCGGCTGGCCAGAGCACAACATTTACCATGATCTTTGCGCCAACTAGCTCGGGCACCTTGACTGACACTCTCAATGTCGTGAGCAATGCTACGAACTCACCCTTGGCAATCGCGCTGTCCGGAACAGGCGCACAGGCGGCTTCGCACTCGGTCAGCTTGACGTGGAATGCTAGTTCGTCTCCCGTAGCGGGTTACTACATTTATCGAGGCACGCAGTTGGGAGGGCCATACACAAAGCTGAACACGACTTCTCTCGCGGGTCTCACGTACACCGATGGCGCTGTGCAGTCGGGCCAGACGTATTTTTACGTGGTCTCCGCAGTCGATTCAAGTGGTCTAGAAAGCGTGTACTCGAACGAAGTTTCCGCTGCCGTTCCCTAGCCCGTAGAGGTATACGACGCACGGCGGTTTTTAGCCTTCTCGCCAATCATAAGGGCTGAGGAAGGTGGAAGTTGAATAAAAGTTGAAAAGGGACAAAATGTATATTCGACGAATGAAGATGCTTCTTATTGGCCTGATGTTGCTCTGGGTGACCCCTGCTGCCGTTCGCGCGCAGCAGTGGTCCGGGATCATTGATCCCAGCCGCGCTGTTGACTGGTCAACCGTAGGCATGCCCGGAGGCATTCCTAATCGCACTAGCATCTGCGCGACGCTAAACGCCGGCGCAACCTCTTCTCAGATCAACAACGCGATAGCCTCTTGCCCTAGCGGTCAGGTAGTGTTTCTGAATGCAGGAACATACAGCCTTTCGGCCGGAATCAATTTCAATGGTCACGGCAACATTACCCTTCGCGGTGCTGGCCCCGGGCAAACCATACTGCAATTCACGGCAGGAGATAGCTGCGGCGGTAACGGCGGAGATATCTGCGTTATTCCATCCGCGCCTGTTTACTTTGGAAGTCCTGCGGTGGTGCCCGGAGGAAGCCAATCTGCGACGTGGAGTGGTGGGTACACGAAGGGCTCCACGCAGATAACACTGACGGCTAACTCAGGTCTACCCTCGGTCGGGCAAGTCATTATTTTGGATCAAGCAAACGACGCCAGCGATACGAATGGCGTCTACACCTGTGACACGCAACCTGCGTGCCAGCAGGGAGGTCCCGGGAATGCCAATGGTCGTGGGATCGGCGGAATGACCCACAGTCAGCAGCAACTCGTTACTGTGACGGCAATCAGCGGAAGCACATTCACGATTACGCCCGGCCTCTATGCAAATAATTGGCGTTCGAGCCAATCTCCTGGTGCCTGGTGGTCGCCCATGATTAATCAGGTTGGGATCGAAAACATGACCTTGGACCATAGTGCGAGCTCCAGCGTCAAGGCGGGTATTTTCCTGTACTCCTGTTCTCAATGCTGGGTTAAAAACGTGAAATCACTGAACGCCAACCGCAATCATGTCTGGCTCTATCTGTCTAAGAATGCTGTTGTCCGCGACAGCTATTTCTATGGGACGCAAAACGCTGCGTCGTCAAGCTACGGTGTAGAGACAACGGAAACCTCAGATGATCTAATCGAGAACAACATTTTTCAGCACGTCGCGTCCCCAATCATGTCGGGCCAGGGCATGGGAATAGTCGTGGGATATAATTACGCTATAGATAACTATTATACCCCTTCCGCTAACTGGC
Source organism: Candidatus Sulfotelmatobacter sp. (assembly GCA_035279505.1). Taxonomy (GTDB): domain Bacteria; phylum Acidobacteriota; class Terriglobia; order Terriglobales; family Acidobacteriaceae; genus Sulfotelmatobacter. The sequence continues at coordinate 2,119 of DATEHP010000437.1, forward strand.
TCCTGGCAACAGCGGCTTCACACAACGCCGGAAATTCGATGAACTTATTTGAAGGCAACCAAGTGGCAAGTATTGGGTGCGACGATGAGTGGGGCAGCAGCAACGATATTACTCTCTTTAGAAATCAGCTCTTTGGGAAGGGTTTGAATGGTGGCACAAACACTTCACTTCAAACCCAGCCTGTCCCTCTGATGGCTTACTGCCGAGGGTATAACGTGGTCGGGAATGTTCTCGGAACACTAGGCTACCACACGCAATATGAGTCCTCGCCGTCTACTGGATCAATAAGCAGTTGCGACCATACTATCTTTCAGCTGGGATTCAGCGGCACGGAATGTGGCACCAATGGAAACGGCGGTGTCGCAAACGACTCTTTAGTGAAAAGCACGCTATTGCGCTGGGGCAACTTCGACGTGGTGAGCGGCGTCACGCAGTGGAACTCTTCGGAAATACCTACGAGTGCGATGCAGTTTTTCGCGGCCAATCAAATTCCATCGACGCATAACCTGCCACCTTCGTTTTATCGGCCAACCTCCAAGCCTTCCTGGTGGGGTTCCGCGCCATGGCCAGCAATTGGACCGGATGTCTTAGGCGGCGGTATCGCGGGACTCGCAGGTATGGCCAATTTAATTCCCGCCCAGTTGTGCTACACCACCACGCCAAAAGATAGCAGTGGAATCCTATTATTTGACGCGAACAAGTGCTACCAAGGGCAACAATCATTGCCCGCTCCGCCGACGAATCTGACCGTCGTCGTTCATTGATCTTTCTCCCATTCGACACTAGGTGGCGGAAGGCAGTATGTTGAGCTTTGCGGTTATCGCTGGCCCTCATCCGGGGGCCAGCGATTTCACGTGGAGTGCTCCGTAGTTCTCCGGGTGGATCGCCATGGAATAGATACGCCTACCGGAAGACAATCACAACCGCCTCCGGTTGATCAGACACGTACTTTTCCACGACCTGGAAGTTCTTCTGAATGGCGTCGACAATCGATTTGTACTTGCCACTCCCCCTCCACATCATCCTGACAACGAACACGCCACTCTTCTTAAGGTGGTCCGCATATCGATTTAGCATCGGAATGACGCTTCGAGGGGCAACATAGTAAATGGAATCCCTGAGCAAAATGACGTCGTATTGGGTAGTGGGCGCGTAGCTGAAAAAATCTGACTGAAAATAACGGTTCTTGCCTCCTCGACAGTTTTCCTCAGACTTCTTCTTTGCCTTCTCGATCGCTACATCAGAGATGTCAACGCCTGTGTAATCATGATATTTATCGGCGTTCAACTCGTTTCCAGTGCTGCCCGAACCGCAACCGAGATCCAGAATACTCCCGTTATTCGCGTATTTCTCGACGTAAGGATAGACACAATCGCCCAGCGTCCTGTCGAGGCAGTCCCACCGGCCTTGCCCGAATTCGACGTTCCACAGCCGCCTCTTGACGCTCTTGGTTCCGTAGGCTTGAAGCAATCCGCGTAAAATATTTCGTATTTTCAGTGCTGGCGGCATAGAGCACGATTTTCCTTTCCGGTGTTCTGAAGCAACTTACGACGTTGGGTCATTTCCCGACGGTTAAGCTGAGGCCTTGGCTCGCGACGTTGCTACGGCTCGTGAGAGCCGGCTCCGCAAACCTTGCCCTGGGAGCATTTCTCGCAAAAGCCGCACGATCTGATACAACGGCGCACACCCTTGGTGCAGAAGGATGACGGCGCAAAAATACAGAATCACGAACAAGAGGGAGGCTATCCCCATGCGAGTAGCAGCGCCAACGACGGTGGGCGCCGCCACAAAGGATGGAAGTTCTTGCAGGATCACGGCCGACGCGCAGCCCGCTAGCAAGGATGCAAGAAAATACTTCCAAACGGCGACGATCACGGGAGTGAGTCCGAGACGTATCGGTCTGGTGGCATACCAAAGCCCAGGCAGAAGGAGAATCCAGAATGACGAAGTCCAAGCCACGGCAACACCTGCAGGACCCCACCTCAGCCCTAAGAGAAATAGCAGTCCTGTGACTAGGAACTCCACCACTCCCCAGCGGAACCAACGATCGGCCCTTCCGATGGAAAGATGGATCCACCCGGTTGTGCCGTACAGAAGCATCACCCCAATTCCCGGTCCAAAGAATGTGAAAATCCGGCCGGCCGGTTCCCACCCCGCTCCTAACAACAAGCGAATGAGATCCTTGCCGACGATTGTGAGCTCCCCGGACAACCCCATTCCTAGAAAGGCCACGAGTGCCAGTGCGCTGAGAAGGTGCCGCTTGAAATGTTCGGAATCGCGGTTCAACCGGCTCAAAGCCGACACCGCAACCGAAGTAGTTGACGAGACCAAGAGACCCGCAGAGAGCGCAAACAGGTCATAGGCCTTCTTGTAGAATCCGAAGGCCTGAGCTTCAAAGCGCCATCCCACCAGAAGGTTGTCCATATTCCGAGCAAAGTAGTTCACGCTGAAGCGGCCGTAGATGTTGAGGGCGAAGCGCACCATGGATGCGGTTCCATTCGCCCGCCGCGGGAGACCGGGAATCCATTGACAAGCCGACCAGGCGCCGATGCAAGTGGCCATCGGCTGTGCAACGGCTCCCGCGACCAGCGCCCAGTAACCCCATCCCGCCCAACCAAGGAGGATTGAAACTGCGACGGAGGTGGCCCGGGCAGCAAGGTCCGTTGCCGAGACTACGGAGAAGCGCATCGCACGCTTAAGAAGCGCCAGATGCTGAACCGAAGCGCTGGTAACGATGATCGTGAGGGACATACCAGCCGCGACGCGTGCGACTCGCGGATCGCCGTAAAACCAAGCTAAGAGAGAACCGGCAGCAGCAAATCCAATCGTGAGAAACGATCCGATGCCCAAGTTGATCCAGAACAGATTGCTGGCAAGCGCGTGATCGATTACTTCCCGCTGTAGAACCGCCTCCGTAAAACCGTTCAACCCAAAGTTCATTAGCAGCAAGCTAAAAGTGGTGACCATGGCCACTACGCCAAAGTCACCAGGGGTTAAGATCCGAGCCAAAACCACCGTCGCTATTATTTGAACGGCAAGGCCAAGAATGGAAGAGAACACCGTGACGCCGGCGCCTCGGACTGCCACGAGACGGAGTTTATCCCCCGCATCGGCGGCCGCTTGAAATGCGCCGTTGGAATCAAAAGGTCTCAAACAGCCTCCGTAGGAGATCCATCGTCGAAGGAATTGTCGGCTTCCAACCAATGTTCATTTTTGGAGATGGCATAATCGCTAACGTGGGAAACTTCGTCACCGGGAATGACGATCGCAGTCAAAAGAAACAAGAGCCATACTGGGTCGATCATCCTGAATCCTGATTCCGTGAAGTTAAACATGATGCCCACCACGAAATAGGCCAGCCTAATTCTTCCAAAGTCAGGATCCGTCATTAGGGCGGTGATCACGTTTCGGTAGCCGGTCACCACAATCGTGGCGAACAAGGCGATCCCCACCCATCCAAGGTTCAAAAAGAGTTCGAGATAACCGTTGTGAGCCTCGTTGGGGTGCCACCAGTACATAGTCCAGATCCTCTGCAGGCGAGGCCCGAGCCAAAAACTCTCGAAACCGGTGCCAAACAAAGGGCTTCCGGCCATGTCCAGGACGACTTTCCAAATGTCGGTGCGACCTGTGAGCGTCGGGTCTCGACCGAAGGTTGCCAGCAGGCTCGGTGCGACGAATATGACAAGCACGGAAAGGGATAGCGACCCTGCTACGAGAAGGTGAACCATAACCCGTCTGCGAGCTAGGCGCAGGTTCGTCGCCACGATCAAGGCGCTTGCCACGAGGAAACAGGAAAGCGAGGTCATCGAATCGGCTTTCGAAAAGAGCCACAGCGTAACCAGCAAAAGCGCGGCCTGAGCGATAAGACGCCTGCGCCGGTGCGGATCGTCCTTCTCTCTGAGTAACTCTGTAAAACGCCATACTGCTCCGAGACCAAACATCAAACAAATTGATCCAAGGCCGTTCTTAGTATCGCTCACGCCGATAAACATGAGCTTCCAAGGAGACATTACCGAATCTCCCGGGCTATACATCCGCCCGAGATCCGGGTAGTACTTGACCAAGAGGACAGACAACGGCAAAACAACAAATCCGGTGTGGGACAAGAGTCGTTTGACTGCGACAGTTGGCCGAGTGTCAGTCAGAACAATCAGAACCATCACTAAATTACCGGCAAATTTAATCCAGCGCTTAGTGGCCACATCAGGGTAGTCCGACCAGAGGGCGCTCATGCCACAGTAACTGAAAAAAAGAAGAATCGGAAAATTTGCCCTAAGCAGCATTGTGACCTCTTGCCCTCTCTTCAAAAGCACGAACAAGCCTAGGGTCAGGAGCACGGCTAATACAATTCTGTCTATTGGACTGCCATCGAGATATGCATCGGGCTGATTTACGGGAGGCGTCATATGCAACCAGGTCGAAACGGGCCGTGAACCAGCAATCAGCAGCCACACCACGGGAATCCAGAGACCTGCAGAAGTGCGCGTTTCTGGATCACGGTCCAGCCAGAAAAGCCCCAGAATGCCGATGGCGAAGACGAACGTGGCGATCTCCGGTGACACCGGTGACATTTATGGCCCTCCATATTCCGCTTGGGGCGAAGTACCTGGCTTTACTTTGCCGTAAGATCTAGATGGAACATCTTCTAGGGCGACGCGAACAACGAATCGGCCCAGATGTGACTGTAGCTGCCTCTGGCGCTTTGGTGGTCGCGGTAAGGATTCCGCACTGTTCGTAATATGTAAAGCTAGAATTCCGAACCAAGCCTTCCGTCGATGTTGATAAAGGGACTTGATCGTGTTTCAGGGGCACAATCAGGTTCCTCTTAGGAGCGTTATGGGCCATCTTCTTGGCCAGCGTCGGGGCGCGCTAATGAAAATTGCCATGACCGACTTTGTTGCACCCATGATGACGGTACAGTTCAGCTCGGAAACCGTGTCACATCCCCTCCACCCCAGAAAATTTGCTTCGGCGCCAGGTGTCGTCGTCAGGGTCACCGTTGTGCCCCAAAGGTAGGAAGCAGAGCAGGTGAACCCGCAATTAATCTGCATGGTGTTTGCGGGAGTAGAGGTCGAGGTGACCATGCCCCCGCTATTGCCCCGCTTGTTGACCCTGAGCACAAAGCGCTGCACACTAAAAATGGCGGTGACCGATTTGGCCGCGTTCATAGCCACCGTGCAAGTTTGGCCGGAAACCGCGTCGCATCCACTCCAGCCACTGAAGGTAGAGCCCATGGATGCCCGCGCAGTCAAAGTTACGACGGCCCTGCTAGCGTAAGCGCCGGCGCAATTTGGGCCGCAGTTAATGCCTTCTGGATTTGAAGTGACGGTGCCTCCGCCGTCTCCGGTCTCGCTGACCATGAGGGAGAAGAAAGCTTGGACAGTATTGTTCCTCAACACGGAAAGAGTAGAACTATCGTTACTTATGGCCAGATCGAGTTTGCCATCGCCATGGAAGTCGCCAGAGGCGATGGAAAGGCCATCACCACTCGCAGCAAAGGGTTGCGGCGCCTGGAAATTTCCGTCGCCGTTGCCCACCAGAACGTAAGCAGCATCTGCGCTCGCCACCGCCAAGTCCGGCTTGCCGTCCCCATTGAAATCGCCTACGACTACAGACCACAAATCACCAAGAGTGGATAAGTTCTTGGCCGTTTGAAAAGTCCCGTCTCCATTGCCTAACAATAGGAAGACTGCGCCGGGGGCACCACCGCTGGCGCTGTTGGCCACCACTAAGTCGGCCTTTCCGTCGCCATTCAAGTCGCGCACGGCCACAGATGCAGGGAAAGTACCTGCGGCAAGAAACTGTGCTTGCTGAAAAGTTCCATCGCCATTGCCCAGCAACACTATTGCGCCATTGACGCCGTCCGCTATCACGAGATCAAGTTTTCCATCACCATTCAGGTCGCCGACGGCAACGGACTGTGGATCACTGCCAACAGCGAAAACCCGCGCTGTCTGGAAGGTCCCATCTCCGTTCCCAAGCAACACCGCGACGGTACTTGGCGGACAATTTAGGCACCCGACGTTCGTGATAGCCAAGTCCGGCTTCCCGTCACCATTGAAGTCGCCCACGACAACTGATCTCGCCGGAGCGCCGACATCGAAGGCCAGAGCGGGCTGGAAGGTTCCATCGCCATTGCCCAGCAGTATGTACACATTGTTGGAACCATTGTCGGCAACAGCCAAGTCCAGCTTGCCGTCACCATTGAAATCCCCCACCGCAACGGAAAAAGGGTCAGCGCCCGAAACTAGTGTCCGAGGCGCTTGGAATGTTCCATCGCCATTGCCGAGCAACAACGAGCCAGGTGTTACCACATCTAACTTGCCATCACCGTTGAAATCAGCCGCTACCAGGGAAAAGAAAGGTCCGTTCGTAGGATAGCTTCGTGCGGCTTGAAGACTCCCATCCCCGAAACCCAGTAACACCGACACTGTACCGGAAGCGCTGTTGACGCCGGCCAAATCAAGAACTCCATCGCCATTGAAATCGCCTATCGCCTCGGCCTCAGGAGCGCCTCCGGCAGCGAAACTCACGGGTGGACCGAAGGTTCCATCGCCGTTGCCCAGCAGCACGGAATACGTGTCCCACTTATTGTTGGCAACGATAAGGTCGGGCTTGCTATCGCCATTGAGGTCTCCGACGGCGACAGCCTCGGGAAGACTCCCTGAAGCGGAGTCCGTGGGAAAGCTCTGGCCCGTCTGAAAACTTCCATCGCCATTTCCTAATAGCACCCAAACGCTTCCAGAAAGAAGGTCAGTCACTGCCAAATCGAAATGACCATCTCGATTGAAGTCTCCCACCGCCACAGAACTCGGACTTTCCCCCGCGGAGAGACTCGCAGCAGGCCGAAAGGTTCCATCGCCATTGCCCAGCAACACTGAAACGCTGCCAGGCTGGCCGTCCATCATGGGATCACCGGCATTACCGATTGCTAAGTCGGGAATCCCGTCACCGTTGAAATCTCCCACTGCCACTGAAACAGGCGCTTCGCCCACAGGAAAGTTCCGCACTGCTTGAAAAGTACCATCACCATTGCCAAGCAGCACCGAAACATTGCTAGCAGGGCAGGAT
>DATEHP010000438.1:0-4732 GCA_035279505.1 Candidatus Sulfotelmatobacter sp.
ATCCCTTCACCTTCGAAGACATGATGAAGCTGAAGCGCGTCGGAGACCCGCAGGTCTCGCCCGACGGCAAGTGGGTGATCTTCAGCGTGGTCGACGTCGATCTAGCCGCCAACACGAAGACCCCGCACATCTGGATCGTCCTGCTCAGCGACGATTCCCATGTCTCCCAAAATCAGGGAGACATGGGAGTTCAGGAACGCGAACTCATCGCCGATCAGGACGGAGACCGCCCGCGCTGGGCGCCGGATGGCAAGCGCTTCGCATTCCTGTCGACGAAGGCAGAAGGGTTGCAGGTGTGGATTGCCGACTTCGATCGCACGGCGGGGACTGTGACCGCCACGCACAAGTTGACCATGATAGCGACCGAGGCTGGAGGTGAGATATGGTCGCCAGATGGCACGAACATTTTGTTCACATCTGATGTTTCTCCCGAGTGCGATGGCGCCCCTGGTGTTGAGTTTGATTGCAATGCGAAGAAATCCAAGGAAGCCGAGCAGTCGAAGGTGAAGGGGCAAATCTTCACCCACCTGCTCTATCGCCACTGGAATGCTTACAAGGAAGGGAAGCGCACGCACATCTTTGTAGTGTCCTCTGACCTTCCGATACCAGCGAGGATGGACGAAGACAAGGACAAGGTCGAGCGATACGCTATTCCACGCGACCTTACCCCCGGTGACTACGACGCTCCCGTCTTCTCTCTCGGCGGCCAGGACGACTACGCCTTCTCTCCCGACGGAAAAGAAATTTGCTACGCCTCGAATCACGATAAGAACCCAGCCGCTTCCACCAACAACGATCTGTGGATCGTCCCGGTTCACGGAGGGACAGGCGCCTCGCCTGTCCAGTCGAAGAACATCACCGCCGACAATCCCGCCAGCGACACGTCGCCGCTCTATTCCCCCGACGGACGCTACATCGCCTACCGCGCCCAGCAGCGTCCCGGCTACGAGAGCGACCGCTTCCGCCTCATGCTCTACGACCGCAAGACCGGCGAGAAAAAGAATCTGACCGAGGGGATCGATCGATGGGTTGGGACGTTCACCTGGACTCCCGATTCGAAGCAGATTTACTTCGCGGCCGATAACAGGGGACAAGGCTCCCTCGAAAGGATCCTTCCTAACGGGTCTGGACTTACTAGGGTTGAGGCGCTTCGATGCGATTCCAGCGATGGTTTCTACGACGACCTGCAATTCGTGAGCTCGGGAAAAACGCTCCTGGCTACACAAAATACATTGCAATCTCCGGTTGAGCTGGTTGCGCTGGAAGTGAACACGACTACGCCGACGGGCTGTAACGATGGTCTTGAGAAGTTAGAACCTGCTTCTCCGGCGCAGCTTGAACCGGATGAAGGAAAGCTTGTCCATGCTTCCGTCAATATACGGAGCAGTCGGTTAACACGCTTCAATGACGCTGTTCTTTCGCAAGTTAAGATGTCATACCTCGAACCCTTCTGGTTCAAGGGCGCACACGGGGAAAAGGTCGAAGGCTTCCTCGTCAAGCCACCCAACTTCGACCCCTCCAAGAAATATCCCGTAAAATTCCTGATCCACGGTGGCCCGCAAGGCGCCTGGGGAGACGACTGGTCCTACCGCTGGAGTCCCGAACTTTTCGCCGCACCAACCTCCGGCAACCAGGGATACGTCGTCATCATGATCAACTTCCACGGCTCGACCGGATATGGACAGAAGTTCATCGACGCCATCAACGGCGACTGGGGTGGCGCTCCCTTCGAAGACCTGATGAAGGGCCTCGACTACGCCGAACAAACCTATCCGTTCATCGACAAGAATCGCGAATGCGCCTTGGGCGCCAGCTACGGCGGATACATGGCCAACTGGATTCTCGGCCACACCGATCGCTTCAAGTGCATCGTCTCGCACGACGGCATGTTCAACGCCGAGTCCGCGTGGGGCACGACCGAAGAACTCTGGTTCAATAACTGGGAATTCAAAGGCACTCCCTACGACAACCGCGAAAGCTACGTGAAGTGGTCTCCGCACCAGTACGCGAAGAATTTCAAGACGCCAACGTTAGTAATCCACGGCCAACGCGACTACCGCTTAGACGTGAGCGAAGGCTTCCAACTTTTCACCACGCTGCAGATGGAAGGCATCCCGTCAAAGATGTTGTATTTTCCAGACGAAGGCCACTGGGTCCTCAAACCGCAAAATTCCCAGCTCTGGTACAAGACGGTAAACGACTGGGTCGATCAGTGGACAAAGTAAGAGTCTTCTTGCAACTCCCCGATCCCAAAAGCGTTGTCATCCTGAGCGGCGCTCTTTGCCGCGAAGGACCTATGCAACCGCAGGCAGCGACGATGCCGTAAACAAGGTTGCCGATGTCCTCGCCGCCAAACTGCAGCTGCAGTTAACGCAGAAAGATAAAAAGGAAGAACTCTACTTCAGATCCAGCCGCTGAATCTCCCCCACCCCAGCCTTAAGCCCCAGCGCAATCGGCCGTGGCGGCCCTTTGCGCGGAATTGTAGCCAGTACCCACACTTCCTCACCGGTCCGTCCCCTCGGATCCTTCGCCGTATCAGGAATGAAAAACAACAGCGGCTCTTCCAGCCGCAAATGCGCAACGCCATCAGTCGTGCGCCAACGCGAGAAACCTAGATTGTCGCAATCCCACACCGGGCTGCTATCAAAGACAACCACAGGCTTTCCATCGTGAACCACGATCGAACCGCACTCCTGTCCAAAGCCCATCCACGCATAACGGTCAGTGACGCCGAACTTCTTCTCGACCTCCTCCGGCGATCGAGGATCATTCAATGCGATCTGTAATCCCAGGTAGCGCCCGCGGATCGGCAGGTTCGGATCGTACCGCGCCGTCTTGAACCACACCTGCGGACGCGTACTCCGGTCGTACAACAACTTTGCACCGAGCGAGCACACAGTCAGAACCTGAATCAACGCCACGATGATGGCCTGGGTCAGCGGCTTCATGCTCAGCGGCTTCACGCGGCGCCTCTCGCTGAGGCCGTGGGCTTGGTACGCGCCACCAGTTTGCGGCGAAGCTTCTCCAGTTGCCATCCTCCCACGAGGAACAGAATGCCGAACCCGATCAAAGAAGCCGACCGCCCCAGCTTGCCCATCACGGTGGAGAAGTAAAACACAAGAATAGTGATCGCGAATCCGGCCACGCCCAGGTTAATGCGTTCCCGGCGAGTCTCCTGCAATCCCCAGATCACCAGCCCGACCGCGGCTAGTGCGCAAAGCGCGTAGCTGGTCAAATTTTGCGCAAGAACGTGGCTGTCAAGCCGGGAAACGACATACACCCACAGAGCGTATCCGAGATTCCAAGCCGTCCACTTTCCGCGCAACAGAAACGCAGCCAGCAAGGGAAGCAGGAACGCAATCACAAAACCGACCGCATGTAGAGAAAGTGGAAGTTGAGGCAGCGACCGATTCCAGAAGAATTCGCGTTCGCCAGAAGCGAGAACAGCGCAGAGAGGAAGAACCGCGATTCCTCCCGCCCAAACCAGCGCTCGGCGAAAATAGGACTCCTCCCGCCCGCGTCGCGCACTCAGGTAAGTAATCGCCAGCATCGCGAGAAATTGGAACAGGATCCGATCCACGCCGCTGTAGTGGCTCGCCCGCACGCTCCACTCCGATGCGATCCACGCAGGAACGAGTAGAGCGCTCAGGGTCGCTTGCAGCCAATCCCGCAATACCAGCCAGGTGAGCACCGCGCCAATCGCCCATAGCAGGATTCCACCCGGCCAGTGTTCCTGAAGATTGAAGATCTGCCCGGACAGGAAAATGCCTCCACCCAGCGCGACCGTTCCAATCGCATGCAGAGCCATTCCCAGCGGACGCAGTCGCGGCATCACCGCTCCGCCTGCCAGGTGAAAGCCAACCATCACCACCACCACGAGCAGGAATCGCTGGGTCGGAGAAAGTTCGTCCCAGTGGGCCGCGACAAATAGCAGCACCCCGGCGGCAACCATGATCGAGCCGAACGCGATCGCAAGCACCACCGGCCAGCGCATCGCGGGACCTTCGCGAGCAGCTTCGAATGCGCGAATGCGCCCCGCCGCCAATGAATCGAGGACGCCGGCTTCTGTCCAGCGTTGCAGTTGTTGATCGAGTTGCTCGGAGGTCGGCATGAGCCGTCGCCGACAACGTACCGCAGTCTGACGCGTATGGCAATAACGCGGCTGGTATCAGATCCCTTCCGACTCCCGCCGTTGGCGCCGGTTCAGCGCTCGAGAGCGCCGGTCTCGTCCCGAAACAGAGGTCCCCGGATCGGACGCAACATGATTGGAGGTTTCACCCCGGCGCGGCCATTCCCATTCGAAGCCGCCGGGAATATCAGCAGAGGATCGTCAAGCACAGCACTCGTTCCCGCCGTGGCCTGGACATCGACTTCGACCGGCGCGCTGAAGCCTCCACTCGAGGGCACGACACTTGCCAGCCCATTGGTGTCGCTACTGGCGTTGCTCTGCGTGACTTTCAAGATCACCGGCATGGCCGGATTGCCCGGATTCGTCTCCCCGCTACCCACACCCTGCACCATCGCCCCCGGGCGCAGCACGGTAGTCAGAAAACTCACAGGGGCGGCCAATACCGGGTGTGGCGATGATGCAGAATCCACCACTCGCACCACCACCTGTTGAAACGACTGTCCCGTGGAGATCTGCCCGGCGCCCGATACCTGTTGCAAGACCTGCTGCGCGAGTGGAACCGGATTGGCATAGAACACCGCGCACGGAAAATTTCCCGGAGCC
>DATEHP010000439.1:0-12338 GCA_035279505.1 Candidatus Sulfotelmatobacter sp.
CATGGCACGCGAACAGGACCAGCGCATCTCGGAAGTGGTCAAGCGCGAGCAGTCGCGCTTGCTGAACTTCATCCGGAGACGTGTGCCCGATCCAGGCGATGCGGAGGACATTCTGCAGGACGTCTTCTACCGGCTGGTGGAGGCGAACCGGCTGTTGATGCCGATCGAGCACATCACCGGCTGGCTTTTTCGCGTGGCACGCAATCGCATCACCGATCTTTTTCGAAAGAAGGAGCCGGAGAATTTCAGCGATCTCGCCATGGGAGACGAAGACGACGAGGCACTGCCGTTTGAGGACCTGCTGCCCTCGCCCGATGCCGGACCGGAGGCTGGTTACGCCCGCGGCGTTCTGTTGGCAGAGCTGGAACGCGCGCTCGGCGAGCTTCCCCGCGAACAACGCGAGGTATTTGTGGCGCATGAGTTCGAAGGACGCAGCTTCAAGGAATTGTCCGAGCAGACCGGCGTCAGCGTGAATACGCTGCTTTCACGCAAACGATATGCGGTGCTGCATCTGCGGGAGCGATTGCAGCGGGTGTACGACGAATTTATGAAATGAGGATGATATGAGAAAGAAATGGTATTGGATCGCGCCGCTGGCAATTGTGGCAATTCCGTTGTTTATTTTCGTCGGCGGCGAAGTGGTGATGCATCTGTGGAACTGGCTGCTGCCACCGCTCTTCGGCTGGAGGGCGCTCACGTTCTGGCAAGCGCTGGGACTGCTCCTCCTGTGCCGGATTCTATTCGGCGGACTGGGAGGCCACGGCCCGGGCCCCAGGCGCCATTGGAAAGGCCGCTGTAAGAAGATGACTCCGGAAGAGCGGGAAAAATTCCGCCAAGCGATGCACGAGGGATATGGCTTCGGATCAGCCGGCGAGAAGGCAACATCGTAAGTGTCGTCAAAGAATCAATGTAGGAAAAATAGAAAGGGTGCCCCACGTCTCGCCGTTTGGCGGGACATGGGAGGAGTGCATCAACGACTACGGAAACCGTCTTTGCTGCCAAGATCAAAATGAGTCGAGCGCCGACGTCGGGCTGAGTGCGTGAGATGCGGGTATCCCAGGTCTCCCAACTGCAGCGAGACCTGGGGCACCCAACTTGCTTACAGGTCCAAAAACTGTCGAGCTTCGCTCGACCGGACAGCCGAGGCGCGGCTGTCCCTACATGGGCATAGCTGATTCCTACACAAGCCCTTGATCCAGCATCGCGTTGGCAACCTTCAGGAAGCCGCCGATGTTGGCGCCGTTCACCAGGTTGCCGGGCGTGCCGTACTTCGCGGCCGTTTCGAAGCAGTTCTGGTGGATGGCGATCATGATCTTGTGCAGACGGTCGTCGACTTCCTCGCGGGTCCAGCTCAGCCGGGCGCTGTTCTGGGCCATTTCGAGGCCTGACGTGGCCACGCCGCCAGCGTTGGCAGCCTTGGCCGGTCCGTAAAGGATCTTCGCATCCAGGAACATCTTGGTCGCTTCGAGCGTGGACGGCATGTTCGCGCCCTCGGCCACCAGCTTGCATCCGTTCTTGATCAGGTTCGCCGCGTCCTTCGCGGTGATTTCGTTTTGGGTTGCGCTCGGGAAGGCGCAATCGGCCTTGACGTTCCACAGCGGATTGTGTTCGAGCTTGATATCGGTGGGCATGAAGATCGCTTTCTTGAACTTGTCGACGTAGTCGCGAATGCGTCCACGCTTCACGTTCTTCAGTTCCATGACATAAGCAAGTTTCTCGCGGTCGATGCCATCGGGATCGTAGATCACGCCGTTGGAATCGGACACCGTGACGGGCTTGGCACCGAGATCGAGAAGCTTCTCAATGGTGTACTGCGACACGTTGCCGCTGCCGGAAACGAGACACAGTTTGCCTTCGAGCGTCTCCTTGCGGGTCTTCAACATTTCCTGCGCGAAATAGACACAGCCGTAGCCCGTCGCTTCCGGACGAATCAGCGATCCGCCCCATCCCAGGCCCTTGCCCGTCAGGACGCCGGTGAATTCGTTGCGCAGGCGTTTGTATTGACCGAACAGGAAGCCGATTTCGCGGCCGCCCACGCCGATGTCGCCGGCGGGGACGTCTGTGTCCGGTCCGATGTGGCGTTGCAGTTCGGTCATGAAGCTCTGGCAGAAGCGCATCACTTCGTTGTCGCTCTTACCCTTGGGATCGAAATCCGACCCACCCTTGCCGCCGCCCATGGGCAGCGTGGTGAGCGAATTCTTGAAGACCTGTTCAAACGCCAGGAATTTCAGGATGCCGAGATTCACACTCGGATGGAATCGCAGTCCGCCCTTGTAAGGGCCGATGGCGCTGTTCATCTCGATGCGGAATCCGCGGTTGACTTGAATGTTGCCCTGGTCATCAAACCACGGCACGCGGAACATAATGACGCGCTCGGGTTCGACCACGCGCTCGAGTAGACGCGACGACTGATATTCGGGGTGTTTCGCAAGGACCAACCTCAGGGAATCAAATACTTCCGCAACCGCCTGGTGGAATTCGGGCTCGGCGGGATTCTTCGCTTTCACACTGATCATCACGGATTCAATGTAGTCCCCTGGAACCTTGATTCCTGGGGGTGTCATCACAGACATAGGTCCTACCTCCGTAGGTACAACTTAAAAAGCATAATGCCGCTTTCCATTGTCGGCTTCCAACAGAAGCGGGCAGTGATAATTCTCACGGGCGGGAGTGATTTGGGTCACGGAAAGTGTAGGTAGTGTGGAATGAACGAGTTGCGGCGCGGAATGGGGAGTACCGTCATGCGCCCTCGATGCCTCAGACATTGTGAGCGCACGGGTGCGGGTATTGCAATGGCTTGCTGGCATTCACGCCCTGATGATTGCGTCCCAAACAGAGATGTCCCTTAATTGTGCAATCATTGATTGCAATGCTATCATTGCGTGCATGGCGAGCATTACTATCCGAAATCTGGAAGAGACCACCAAGCGGAAGCTCAAGGTTCGCGCGGCTCTCAACGGCCACTCCATGGAGCAGGAGGCGCGGGAAATCCTGAAAAACGCGCTGAAGAGCGCTCCGCCGAAAAGCGGGAGTAACCTTGCAGAGGCCATTCGGCGGCGGTTCGCGCCGCTCGGCGGGGTCGAGCTCGAACCCTTTCCCCGCGGGCCGATTCGCGAGCCGGGCATCGAGTAGTCGCATTGTTCATCCTGGACACCAACGTGGTCTCGGAATTGATGAAGGCTGAACCCTTCCCTGCAGTGTTCGCCTGGGCTTCGAGCCATCCGCCTGCCGCCCTGTTCACGACAACAATCACCATGGCTGAAGTCCTCTACGGTATCGAACGCCTGCCGCATGGCAAACGCCGCGATCAGTTGCTACGCGAAGGCGAATCTACTTTCGTCGAAGACTTCGCCGGGCGAATTCTCGTGTTCGACGAGGCTGCGGCGCGGATGTTTGCCGTTATCGCGGCACAGCCGCGCGCTCATGGCCGGCCGATCAACGAGCCCGATGCGCAGATTGCGGCGATCACGCGCGCGAATCGCGCAACGCTGGCCACGCGGAACACGGAAGATTTCGAAGGATGCGGAGTAAGGCTGGTCAATCCGTGGGAGGGGTAAGCTCAGGCAGACAAGAGGGCGCATGCCATCCTGAGCGAAGTGAAGGACCTATGCAGTCTGCCTGCGCCGGCGAAGTGCATAGGTCCTCCGCGGCAAAAAGCGGCGCTCAGGATGACAAGGATTGGGGACGGCTAACAGATTCGCGGCAGTTGCTCGCCGCTGAGCATGTCCACTACGCGATTCCCGCCGATGCGGCTTTGCAGGATTACGATGCGGCCCGGACCCTCTTCCACTGTGCCGACTCGAACTGAGCCACGCGAGACTTCGACATTCTTCATGACTTCGAGCGCGTTGTCCGCCTGCGCTGCCGGGACGAATGCGGCGAACCGCCCTTCATTCGCCACGTACAGCGGATCGAGCCCAAGAATCTCGCAGGCGCTCTGCACTGTCTCTTCCACCGGAATCAGAGTTTCTTCGAGCTTAATGCAGACATTCCGGTCCGAGGCGATTTCGTTCAGCGTCGTCGCCAAGCCCCCACGGGTCAGATCGCGCAGGCAATGGATTTCGACACCCGCATTCAGCAGGGCTTCGACCGCAGGCCAGACGTCGGCACAATCACTGAGGATCGGCGACTCGAATTCCAGCCCTTCCCGGACGGACAAAATAGCGATTCCGTGTCGGCCGAGATCACCGCTTACGATCACTGCGTCGCCGGGTTGAACCGATGCTGGTCCGATCGGGATTCCCGCGTTTCGCAAAACCGGCGAAACGTGGGGCACCCCATTTGTTTTCATTTCCTCCAAGGCAGTTGGGGGTGCGCCAAGTCTCGCCGATGTTGCGAGACCTGGGAATTCCTCGATCACCCCGATCCCTGAGGTGTTGATGAATATCCCGTCTCCTTTTCCCTTGTCGACGACTTTCGTATCGCCAGTGACCAGCTTCACATTCGCTTTCGCTGCGGCCTGCTGCATCGACGTCACGACCCTGCGCAGCGTTTCCATCTCCAGGCCTTCTTCGAGGATGAACCCGGCGCTGAGATAGAGCGGGCGAGCGCCGCACATGGCCAGGTCATTCACTGTGCCGTTGATCGCGAGATCACCAATGTTGCCTCCGGGGAAAATCAGCGGGCGCACGACGAAAGAATCCGTGGTGAAGGCAAGGCGCGATTCGTTGACGGCAAGCACCGCGCCATCGTGGCGCTGCTCCAGCGCATCATTGGCGAAGGCGGGCATGAAGATTTTTTCGATGAGCTGGTGCATCAGGCGCCCGCCGCCGCCGTGCGCCAGCACGATGCGGTCGTCAGCGACTCGCGGGACCGGACAACTCAGGTGGAACGAGGTGATTTTGGCGTCTGCCATAGTGATAGTAGGCCGCGCACGCGCCTTCGGACGATACCATGGGCGCGCCCAGCGGGTTTTCCGGCGTGCACTTCACGGCGAACGCCGCGCATTCGTGGGGCTTCTTGATGCCCTGCAGAATCAGTCCACTGATGCATTCCGGCGATTCACGGGCTGGCTCGCCGGAGAACGGAAAGCGGCGATTGGCGTCATACTTCTGAAAACGCCCGCGCAGCTGGAAACCGCTCGCCGGAATCTCGCCGAGTCCTCGCCACTGCCGCGGAACAATTTCGAATACTTCAGCGATTGTCTCTTGCGCCGGACGATTCCCTTCCCGGCGTACCGCGCGTGTGTATTGATTCTCAACCTCGTGCCGGCCTTCTTCGAGCTGGCTGACCGTCATGAGAATGCCGTCGAGAATGTCGAGCGGCTCGAATCCGGTCACCACAATTGGAACTTCATACCTGGAGGCAATCGGAAAATATTCCTCGAAACCCATGATGGTGCAGACGTGGCCTGCGGCAAGAAACCCCTGCACCACGCAATTGTCGGAGGAGAGCAGCGCCTCCATGGCGGGAGGCACGAGTACATGCGAAACGAGAAGAGAAAAATTGCCGATGCCATCATGATCCGCTTGCCATGCGGCCATCGCATTGGCGGGAGCAGTGGTTTCGAAACCCACGGCGAAAAACACAACCTGTTTTTCGGGATTCTGTTTCGCGAGCTTCAGCGCGTCGAGAGGAGAGTAGACGATGCGAACGTCGGCACCCTCGGCCTTGGCGTCGAACAGGCTCTTCGACGATCCCGGTACGCGCAGCATATCGCCAAACGAGCAGAAAATTGCGTCGGGACGCTTCGCAATGGCAACAGCTTTATCGATCAATTCAATCGGCGTGACACAGACGGGGCAACCGGGACCGTGCACAAGTATGATCTCTTTCGGGAGGAGGTCTTCAAGGCCGCTCTTGACGATCGTATGGGTCTGGCCGCCGCAGATTTCCATAATCGTCCACGGACGTGTGATCTTTTTTCGAATCGCGCTGGCCAGCTGTTCGGTGGCCTTCTGGTCGCGGTATTCACTGAGGAATTTCACCGAGTTCCTCCTGCACGGCGCCCATTTCTTCCAGCACCTTGAAGACGCGCTGGGCTTCTTCCTCGTCGATGACGCTGATGGCGAATCCAACGTGGACGAGAACATATTTGCCGACTTCGGCTTCGGGAGTGTAGGCGAGGTTAATCTCTTTGCGGATGCCGCCGAAATCCACCTTGCCGACGCGGAAGGCGATGTCGCCGGTGTCGGTGATTTCGACGATTTTGCCTGGGACGGCTAGACACATACGCGGCACTCAGCGGCTAAAGCCGCAAATCTCCTGTACGCCTGACGGCACGACTGAAGTCGTGCCCTTCCCGATTCTTCCTGGCCAGGACTGAAATCGTGCCCTTCCCGATTTTTCGTAGTTCGGGATGTCGCTACGCCATCACTACCTGGCCTAATGCAATTCCGCCATCGTTCGGCGGAACCTGACGGTGAGTGTGCACTATGAAGCCCTTGCTCTCGAGCATTGCCGCGGCACGCTCCGTCAGATAACGGTTCTGAAATACTCCGCCGCTCAGCACGATCTGCTTCGTTTCCGACGTCGCAGCAATTTCCAGAATCCAATTCACCAACGCATTGTGAAACTTCGCCGCGATGCTGGGAACGGATAAGCCCTCCCGTTCGTCTCGCAGAACTTCCGCAATCAAGGGGGCCCAGTCACCAGCAGTTAAAGGATACGCCTCTTCGGTGCGCAGCGAGCCGACTTCATTTTCGAGCAGCATGGCCGCCTGGCCTTCGAAGCGGTTCTGCTGGGCAAGGCCGGTGATGGAGGCCACGGCGTCAAACAGACGGCCGACGCTGGTTGTGGGGACGACGTTGATTCCTCTTTCCAACATCAATTGAACATTTGAATCCCGGATTCCCACGTCTCGCAACATCGGCGAGACGTGGGGCACCCCAGTTTTTGCGTGCTCGGCCGGGGGTGGCCCGGGTCTCGCCGACTTTGCGGGACCCGGGATTCCGAGCTTCCGCAGTTCAAACAGCAGGCTCGCCGCCGAACGCCAGCCTTCGCGCACGGCGGCGTCTCCACCTGGCAGGTTGAACGGGCGCAGGTGGGCGACGCGCTCGAACTGATGATTCTCAACTCGGAGGAATTCACCGCCCCAGATTGTGCCGTCGAGCCCGTATCCGGTGCCATCCCAGGAGACGCCGAGATATGGACCTTCCACATTGTTCTCTGCGGCGCACGCAGCTACGTGCGCCTGATGATGCTGCACACGAATGATCGGCAGACCTGAGTTTTCGGCCCAATGTGTGGATGCGTAATCCGGATGCAGATCGCAGACGACAGCCTCGGGCTTGAAACTGTAGAGGCGGCAAAGATCGTCAATGGCACGTTCGAAGGCGTGGCGGGCCTCGAATGTTTCCAGGTCGCCGATGTGCTGGCTGAGGAAGACATCCTGCCCAATTCCGATCGCGACCGTGTTCTTGAGATGCCCACCGACGGCAAGCACCGGTTGCACGTTTCGGGACACGCGAATTCCCAACGGGGCATAACCGCGTGCGCGGCGCAGGATTCCGGCACGACCGCGCGTGAGCCGCACGACCGAATCATCGCAGGCGCGCACAATCGGTCGATTGTGAATCAGAAAATGATCGGCGATTTCTTTCAGGCGAGTTGTCGCTTCGTCATTGGTGATGGCAATCGGCTCGTCGCTGCGGTTGCCGCTGGTGGCGATCAGAGGAAATGGACACTCCCGCATCAGAAGGTGATGCAGGGGTGAATACGGCAGCATGACTCCGAGATAAGGAGAACAGTGAGCCACGTTCCAGGCAATGTCGGTGCCGGCTCTTGGGCGCAGCAGCACAATGGGTGCAGCCTGCGATTCGAGGAGTTCCTGCTCGGACGGTGTAATCTCGCAATACTCGCGCACCATTTCGAGCGACGGCATCATCAGCGCAAATGGCTTCTCTTCGCGATGCTTGCGCTGCCGCAGGCGGGCAACAGCTGCTTCTTGGCGTGCGTCAACCAGAAGCTGGAATCCTCCGACGCCTTTCAGAGCGACGATTTCTCCCCGGCGCAAGGCAGCGGCTGTGTCCGCGATCGTGCCGTCGAGTTTGGGACCGCACACCGGGCACGCATTGGGCTGCGCATGAAAGCGCCGGTTGGATGGATTCTCGTACTCCTCGCGGCACGCGGGGCAGAGTGCAAACTCGCGCATCGTCGTGTTGGGACGGTCATAAGGGATATCAACCACAATCGTGTATCGCGGACCGCAGTTGGTGCAGTTGGTGAAGGGATATTGAAATCGTCGGTTCGCGGGGTCCAAGAGCTCGGCGCGGCAGTCGGCACAGGTGGCTAGATCCGGAAGAACATTCACCGACTTCGCAGAGTCCGCATCGCTGTGGTGGATTTCGAACTTCGCAGAACCCTGCGGTGGGATCCACTCCGATTCCCGCGCGGTAACCACGGAGGCTTTCGGCCGTTCTGCCTCCAGCCGCTGTTCAAACCGTTGCAGCTCGGCGGGAGTGCCTTCAACTTCCACGACGAGTCCGGCGGATGAGTTCAGCACCCATCCAGACAGCGACATCTCGGTGGCGAGGCGGTAGACAAAGGGGCGGAAGCCCACTCCCTGCACGGCTCCGCGCAAGGTGATGCGAAGGCGTTGCATCGCAGGTTTGGACGCCACTGGCATGCGCAGATGTGATTGTATGCCCCGAACCTCAGAATGAAACCAGGCGTCATCCCGAAGACCCGCGCTTTTTCCAGCGGGGCGAGGGACCTCCCGCAAGATGCGTGCAGATGGCAGATCGCCAACCTGGCGGCGCGACTGTCCTGTCTTCGGCAAAGGACACGAAGGTCCACGAAGGGAGACTTTCGTTTTTTACTTCCTGCGCTTTGTGGTTGTGGGCTTTGCTGGGACTTCCTCAGTCAGTCGCTGGATCCTACTGACCAATTCCGGCAGGGCGGATGCAACGGGCGCGGAAAGGCTGTCGCCATGGCTGAAATTCTCTCCGGCAACGGTGATCACGAAGGCTCTCGGCGTCTCTCGGTAGAGTTCCCGCGCAAAACCAAGCACCTTGGCGGGAGAGTAGACGTGGGAGAAGTGGCTGGGCCGTTCCAAAGCATCTGCTCCGGAAACTTCGCGGACGCGGACTTCGCCAGGGCGACTGTTTTCGACATCGTCGACGCAAGCCGCATCGACGAACAGCACGAGCTCGCGCTGCCTGACCGTGTCGGCAACTTCCGGGGCCAATTGATGCAGCCGGAGAATTTCTACTTCTGATTCCGGGAACTTTCCTACGAGGGCATCGCCGGCACGCCAGGCAATCCCGTCGTCGGAACGAAGAGGATTTCCGTAGGCGATAATGAGGATGCGAGGCATGGGTCTTGTCCCGTAGGGACATCGGATAATAGCCCGGCGTTTCAACGCCGGGTAGCTGGATCAAAATGCATGCCGTCCCGGACGGGACGCCTGAACGTAATCTCTGATCTGTAGGTTCAGTCGTGCCTACGGCACGGGTTTCTCTTCTGCCATGCCCACCCGCCAGTGAACTGGCGGGCTACTGTCAATCGTCCCGACGGGACTCGCGTTGCCGATTCCCCGGAACTCGCTGCGGCCCGGTGCTGCTCCGCCGGACAGCCGATGGCGGCTGTCCCCACATAGTCCTGGTGCGCTACGCTCGCACGACTTCGTCGAGGATTTCGCCATCGGGACTTATCAGTTGGATCTGTAGCGGCATCTGGCCCAGCGCATGGGTCGAGCAACTCAGGCAGGGATCATAGCAGCGGATCACCGCCTCCACGCGGTTGAGCATACCCGGGGTGAGGCGGCGGCCGTGCACAAAATGCTTGGCCACCTGCAGCACGCTGCGGTTCATTGCCAAATTGTTGTGGCCGGTGGCGATGATGAGGTTCACCCAACGGATCAATCCGTGCTCGTCGATTTTGTAGTGATGGAAGAGCGTGCCCCGCGGAGCTTCGCATGCCCCCACGCCTTCGAACGCATTCGGCC
Source organism: Candidatus Sulfotelmatobacter sp. (assembly GCA_035279505.1). Taxonomy (GTDB): domain Bacteria; phylum Acidobacteriota; class Terriglobia; order Terriglobales; family Acidobacteriaceae; genus Sulfotelmatobacter. The sequence continues at coordinate 9,887 of DATEHP010000439.1, forward strand.
GGGCAACGGCGCGCACCTGCTTGGAGAGAATCTCGGGATCGTTCAGCAACTGCTCCAGACGCTCAATGCAATAGAGAATCTCGATCAACCGCGCGTGATGATAGTGGAACGAGCTCAGCACGGCGGTACGCTGCAGTTCGTGGAACTCGGCCAGTTCCTGGTCGGCGCGAGGCGTGCCGCAGCGGTCGGCAACATTTAAGCGGGCCAGCGGACCGACGCGGTACACGCCGTCGGGAAATCCCTTGGGCTTGTAGTACGCCGATTTCAAGTAGCTCCAGGGCTCGACTTTCTCGCCGATGTAGTCGTCATATTGGGTGGGATCGAGGTCGTCGGCGACCACGTGGCCCGAGGCGTCGACGATGCGTAGTTTTCCTCCGTAGAACGTGAGCCCGTTGTCTTTCTTCACGATGCCCATGAACATCGTCGGAAAGTTTCCGAAGGTGGAAATCTCCTCGCGAAAGCGCTCCATGGATCCCTTGAACCATTCCAGAGTGCGCTCAGCGATGGCGAGAGCCTCAGGCAGCGACTGCAGGATGGCATCGCGATTGACTTCACTCAGGGGCTCGCCGACTCCGCCCGGAACCACCCAGGCCGGGTGAATGCGCTTCCCGCCCAGGCGCTCGATGATCTTCTGGCCGAACTGGCGCAGGCGGATGCCGTCAAGGGCCAGTTCCCGGTTCGCCTCCGCCACGCCGAAGATGTTGCTCTTCGCGGGATCGGCGTCCATGCCGAACAAAAGGTCTGGGGAAGAAAGATGAAAGAGACTCAGCGCGTGCGATTGCGTGACCTGCGCAAGACCGAAGATGCGGCGGAGTTTGTCGGCGGTCGGAGGGATTCGAACCGCAAGCAGAGAGTCGCAGGCTTTAGCGGAAGCGATCAGATGGCTGACCGGGCAGATGCCGCATATCCGCGCCATCAGCGACGGCATCTCGTAGAACGGACGACCTTCGCACAGCTTCTCGAAGCCTCGGAACTGCGTGACGTGAAAGCGCGCGTCCTCGACGCGGCCGTCTTCATTCAGATGCAGGGTGATCTTGGAATGGCCTTCGATGCGGGTGACCGGATCGATGACGATGGTGCTTTCCGACTTCACGATTTCTCCCTTTTAGCGATGAGCAGTGAGCGATGAGCAATGAGCAACAATTAGTGGCTCTGCTTTCTGCGCTCTCTCTCTTTTGATTCCCACGTCTCGCAAAGGCGGCGAGACGTGGGGCACCCACTTCTATTTTTCAACGGCTTTGCTCATCGCTCATTGCTCATGGCTCACTGCTCGCTACGATCCAAATCGCGTCTTCAGTCCTACGTCGGGATTGCGGCCGGCCAGCAATTCCGACACGACATAATGAATGGTGTCAGCGGAAGGCGGGCAGCCGGGAACGAAGACATCGACATTCACGAATTCGTGGACCGGGCGCGACGTGGGCAGCAGCGCCGGCACAACCTGGTCTGGAATGCCCGGATCGAACGTCACGTTCTCGCGATAGGCGCGGTCGTAAACGGCCTTCACACCAAAAGAGTTTCGCATCCCCGGCACATTGGCTGTGACGGCGCAGTCGCCCAGCGAGACCAGAATCCTGGTGCGCTCGCGCACGATCTTGATCTTGTGCAGATCCTCTTCGCTGCTGACCGCGCCTTCGACCAGCGTAACGTCGACGTTCTCGGGAAACTCCTTGGCATCCACCAGCGGGCTGTAGACCAGATCGGCTGCAGCGGCGATATCCAGCAGGCGCTCGTCCATATCGAGAAACGACATGTGGCAGCCCGAGCAGCCATCGAGCCATACGGTAGCGATTCGCGCTTTACTCATCAGTTCTCCACATCTTGGCTTGTGTAGGGGCGGACGCATTCGTCCGCCCCGCGGAGCGGAGCGACGCGTGTAACGCTTGAGTAATTCCAGCATTTCGTCGCCCCGCGAAGGATCCTATTGCGCGCTTCGCGACGCAACCCCGGACGAAGGCGTCCGGGGCTACACAATCCCTCATTCGTTTTCGTTCCGCATCAACGTCAGGTACGGCAAGAACTGGCGGCGCTTCATCATTTCGGCGACGGAGCGCCCTTTCTCAAACAGCGCGCCGGTCGGGCAGACATGCACGCACTTCCCGCAGGTGGTGCAGGTCTCGGACGATCCCCATGGTTCATTCAAGTCGGTGATGACTTTGGCCTCGATGCCGCGCCCCATCACATCCCAGGTATGTGCACCCTCGATCTCGTCGCAAACTCGCACGCACCGCGTGCACAGAATGCACCGGTTGTGATCGATGACGAAGCGGTCGTGCGAGGCGTCAACGTCTTCTTTGGGATAGCGGTAGGGGAAGTGAACGTGGGTGATTCCCAGCCGCTGAGCCAGGTTCTGCATCTCGCAATGGCCGTTCGAAACGCATACCGAGCAGACGTGGTTGCGCTCGGTAAAGAGCAACTCGAGGATCATCCGGCGGTAATTCTGCAGGCGCTC